>RFNT01000235.1 GCA_009927045.1 bacterium
GGTGGGGATTTTTTGTTTTGATCAGAAGTTTTTAAGTCGATCGGATTTTTCAGCTCATCGGTTTCAATTCTTTTTAAAGACGTTAGAAGCGCTTCGAAGTGAATTGCGGGAAGCGGGGGGGGACCTCCTGTTCATGGATGTGGGGCCAGAAACTGCCTTTGAAAAGCTGTTTGAAAAGCTCAAAGCTGCTCGGAAGCCCCTTCCTGCCCAAGTGTCTTGGAATCGAGATTATGAACCTTTTGCTAGAAACCGGGATGAGAAAATGGCCCCCTGGTTTCAGAAGCAAGGAGTCGCTACGGCGACTGAACGCGACCACCTTCTTTTAGAGCCACACGAGATCTATAAAGGAGAGGATCTGAATTCCGCTTATCAAGTCTATTCCCCTTTTTCTCGAAAATGGATGGAGTTTCTGAAGACCCCGGGGATTAGGAATCGGGTGGAGAGCCAAAAAAAGGGGCTCAAGTACTTAAAAGGGCATCCCGAAGCTATTTTCTCCGCCACCTGGAAAGAGCTGCTCCCGGAAAAAGACCGAGAGGACCTCTTGGCTGTTTATTTGAGAGAAAACGGTAAAAAAGTCTCGATTCCGATTCCTGAAGTGGGCACTCGCACGGCATTGCAGCGGTTACGAGCGTTCAGCCAGGTGATTGCTAATTACGGGAAAGATCGCGACATTCCTTCTTTAGATGGCACTTCCCAGCTCTCCCAGTTTTTCAAAAACGGCTCGCTGACGGGTGCTCAAGTGATTGCCGAACTCGATTTAGACAGGCCAGGGAAGTTGAAAGAGGGGGAAGAAAAGTTCCTGAAAGAAATTATTTGGAGAGAGTTTTATTATCACATCCTCTGGCACTTTCCTCGAGTGGAAAAGACGGCTTTTTTGGAAAAGTTTGCCAACCTCAACTGGGAAAACAATCAAAAGCATTTCAAAGCTTGGAAAGAAGGCCTCACGGGCTATCCCATTGTGGATGCAGGGATGCGACAGCTCGCGCAAACCGGATGGATGCACAACCGGGTGCGCATGGTGGTGGCTTCATTTCTAACAAAAGATCTGCTGATCGATTGGAAATGGGGAGAACAGTATTTTATGGAAGCGCTTTTGGATGGGGATTTGGCGCCTAATAATGGAGGCTGGCAGTGGGCCGCATCCACGGGGTGTGATCCACAGCCCTACTTCAGAATTTTTAACCCCTATTTACAGAGCAAGAAGTTTGATCCTGAAGGGACTTATATTCGAAAGTTTATTCCGGAGTTGAAACACCTTTCAGCCAAGGAAATCCATGAACCTGGCTTGAACCGGCCCAAAAACTATCCGCTGCCAATCGTGGAGCATGCGGTTCAACGTGAAAAAGCGTTGAAAATGTATGGGGCGAAGCCTTAGGGATTTACGAAAACTCAAATTTGATGTTAACTACTGCCTTCCTAAGCGGGTGTAGCTCATTTGGCTAGAGCATCAGCCTTCCAAGCTGAGGGTAGCCGGTTCGAACCCGGTCACCCGCTCCAACAACTCATGTTGATTTACCTTTTGCTATTTCTATCCTCACCTGGTCTTACTCAAGGCCCAAACTTGGTGGAATTGCAGGGGGAACCGTTCGTGATCGAGCTCCAATATCTCCGTGCCGATAATTTTCTGAAAAAAAATGTATACGGAGCTTTTGGACTGAAGGGCTGTTATGTGCGGCCAGAGCTCCACAAAAAGTTAAGCGCCCTGGCGCCAACTCTGAAGCAGAATAAAAAGAAACTGGTCTTTTGGGATTGCTATCGCCCGCTGAAAGTTCAGGAAGCGATGTGGAAGTTAGTGCCGGAGCCTCGCTATGTAGCAGATCCTAAAATTGGGTCCAATCATAACCGGGGAGCTGCCATCGATGTGGCTCTCGCAGATGAGCAAGGAAAACTTCTCAAATTTCCAACGCCATTTGATGATTTTTCACCCAAAGCAAGTCCTCAGTATGTCTGCTCCGAAAATGAAAAAGAACAGTGTCAGAATAGAGATTTTCTAATTCAACTCCTGGCCTCCGTTGGGCTTGAAGTGTTTCCGACCGAATGGTGGCACTATCAATTACCGAAAGCCGAAAAACTCCCAGTCATTCCAACGTTTGAAGGAGCCAAGTAATCTGGGGCTTGTCGACCCATTCTACTTCTGCCCAGCCTCCTTTTTTGAGTTCAATTGAAGTTCCTAAGAGCGTCTTGAAAAAAACTGGAATCCAATCTCCATGCGTGCAAATAATGGTCACGGAAGCAGAGCTTTTCTCCCATTCCGCGATAAACTTTTTAATCCGAGCCCTGAACTGAGTCGCTGATTCTTTTTCCGTTCGTTCAAGGAGTAGCGGGTGAGCCGTCAGCTTGCGCTCCAGCTTTCTTGCCAAGGGCTCAAGGGTTTCTAGGCAGCGCTTTTTACTGCTCGATAAAAGGATAGGAGTTTCCATCTCAGGAAATCGTTCGAAGAAAAAATCGAATACTTTTCGAACCTGGCGCCGCCCTTTTTCTGAAAGACCATTATTAAGTTCCCGCCCCTTAGAAGTGTCTCGATGGGCATGCCGGATAATCACTAGGGTTTTATTCAAGTGAAGTCTCCCGATATGCCTTTTCAGCCAATTCCTGGAAAAACAATTGAGACCGGAACGGTTTTTCATTTTTCTTTGAACTTCGAGGCTTCCAAACCCCGCTTGCAGTGAGTTCTTGTCCCTGAACGGTGTCGTTCAGGTAAGCCGGTAAGACGACATCTCGTAAAAAAGAGTAAAGCCGTTCATCCAGTATGGGAAAAGCAATTTCTAAACGTCTCAAGAAATTACGTGGCATCCAATCAGCACTGGAAAGATAGAGTCGATGACTGCTTTCGAAGTAGTAAATCCGGCTATGTTCCAGGTAGTGGTCAAGAATGCTCACAACACGAATGTTGTCGCTGATCCCCTTGAGTCCAGGTACCAAAGAACAAGCCCCTCGAACAACAAGGTCAACTTTAACTCCGGCCTGTGAAGCACGGTACAGAGCTGCAATCGTCTCTTCATCCACGAGTGCATTCACTTTTGCGAAAATGCGGGCCGACTTTCCCATGCGGGCCGCTTCCGTTTCTTGTGCAATTAGGGCGTGTATTTTTTTATCTAAACGGGTGGGGGCCACCACCATTTTCCTAAAAGTGGAGGGAACATGCCCTTCATAAACAGAATCAAAGAAATGGCGAGCATCTAGGCCTATGTCTTCTTGAGCCGTTAGGAGTGCCAAATCCGTATAGGATCTTGCAGTCGCCGAATGGTAGTTGCCTGTGGAAAGATGGGTATAGTACCGGATTTGACCGGATTCTTTTCGAGTCACTAAAGTAACTTTGGCGTGTAGTTTCAATTTGCCAAATCCATAAAAGACTTTAACGCCTGCTTTTTTTAGCTCCTCGGCAATGTTCAAATTATTCCACTCGTCAAATCGAGCACGGAGTTCAATCACCACTGTGACTTTTTTACTTCGGGCTGCTGTTTTGAGATGCTGGAGAAGCGGGGAGACAGAGTCCATCCGATAAATCGTTTGTTCGATGGAAAGGACTGAAGGATCCTGGGAAGCGCCTTCGATAAATTTCACGAGGGCATCAAACGAATCATAAGGGTGGTGTAATAGGAGGTCCTTCTTTTGAAGCACCGTGAAGACCGATTCTGATTGCTTGAGCGCTTTGGGAATTTTTGGTTGTGGCGCTGGGGTTTTCAAATGGGCTTTGTTCACGACCGGGGGAATAGAAAAGTAAAGCTGCCAGAGGCTGTGCAAGAAAAGACTCCCGGGTGCTTTAAATACTTGCTCAGGTGAAAGTCCCAGAATACGAGCTGCTTCCTCTAACTGTGCAGAGGAAGTATTTCCTTCCCATTGCAGCCGGATGGGCTTGCCTCGTTCTCGATTACCCACACGGCTTCTCACCAAATCAGGAATTTCCTGTAGGTGGGTGTCTGCAAGATCATACTCGTAGTCCCCATCTCGAGTGACTCGCACAAGCCCTGTGGACCATCCGGTGTCCTGTGGAGGTCCTAGAAACAAAGCGAGTAAGTGATCCAGGAAAAAATAGTCCCAGCGAGAGCCTCGTTGACTGGAGTGGCCAAAGATCAGCGGCAAATTTCTGGGGATTTTGAGCCAGAATCCACCGGGAAGGATGATCGCTGTTTGTAAACTTTGTAATGTGTTCAAAGCTTTTGAATCAAAGCGCTCCGGCGCTGGGATGTAGGGTGCAATTTGCTGTTCAAAAACCTCTCGAGCCAACTGCGCTTCAGGACGTTTTCTTTCAACGTTCAAATGTAAAAAAACAGAATGATGTGCCAGCTCTTCGACTAAAGTGTGGAGCACTTGCTTTTGATTGTCTCCAAAACGTTTGATTCCCTTGAGGAGCTGTTGTCGAGTCTCTGTCAGTCTGCGCGTTTTGGTCCAATCCAGTCTTCGCTGAGCTTTGACAATACTCTTCTCAAGTGCAGAAACACGAATAGCAAAAAATTCATCCAGGTTGGACGCTGAAATCGCCAGAAATTTAACGCGTTCCAAAAGAGGATTACTCGACTTTTGTGCCTCTGAAAGAACACGCTCATTGAATTGTAGCCACGATAAATCTCGATGGACTAACGGAACTTGGGGAGAAAAATCAAAGAGCGGCAAAAACTTGGAAAAATTAAAACTTGGCATGAGATCTAACGTTGGTTCTCTTTTTTCCAAAACTCCAAAAAGCGGCCTAATTTGGATTTAGTGATGGGTAAATAGGCAATGCCATGTTTTTTGAGCAGGCTTCTCACAACTTGATCCGCCAGCACGGGTTGGTGGGTCTCGACTTCGAGTTCATAAAACTTTTTATTAAACATTTTAAACTTATCGATCTCCAAAAGCACTCGCTTATCTGCTCGCACTAGAGTACGAATCGTTTTTACAGTGCCGAGGGGTAAAATACCCTCGAGAGTTCGTGAGTTGAAGTGCGATCGAAGAATGAGAATGGGTTTGTGATGTAATGAGGAGATCGCGGTTTTTCCTTTGATTAAGTCTTTAGCCAAATCCAAGGTCAATCGTGACTCCCATTCATGGCGAATTTTTAACTTGGGGAGTTTTTTTGAAGAAACTTTGGCTGGTTCTTTCAGAGTGAGAGTGGCGAGCCCTCCATCTTCCAATCGAACGCGGAGCCCG
>RFNT01000246.1 GCA_009927045.1 bacterium
ATTTTCTTCTTTCGCAAACGCAGACTAGGGTCATCGAAGTAAACATTCGATTGTTTCACCGTTTTAACAACACGCTTCCGTGTTGCTTTGATCAACGTATCGTAATCTTCCTTCGATAAATAGTACTTGAGTTCTTTTTCTAGCGGGGCTTGATCGCTCATAAACTAGGCATCAGGGTACCATTTATTCTTCTAAAAAGGCGAGTGATTTTGAAAAGGTTTCCTCTAAAAAGAAAAGTGAAATTGCTGCCAGGGAAAAAACAACGAAACCTATTAATGAAATACCTGTGAGCAAACCTAGGGAAGGTTTAAGCCAAGTGAGAGCCAGCGTCATTGGAACTACCGAGGCACGGACCACATTGGGGGCGCTGGTCGTTGCAGTTGAACGGATATTGGTTCCAAATTGTTCACTGGTGACTGTTACAAAAACCGCCCAATAACCGGTAGCCAAACCAATAAAAAAAGCAATGGAGTAAAAAGTGAGTGGTGTGATTCCACTTCGAGTTAAGAGAATAGCTATCAGGATACCTTCCAGCATCAGAGCACCTGCAATTACTTTTTTTCTCGATTTTAAAATCTGACTTAAGAGCCCGGATAAAACGTCTCCAATAGAAACTCCGATATACGAAAATAGGATTGCCTTTCCTGCTGAAAGGGGAGCTGATGCTTGAAGAACTTCTCCAATCTCTGGAGCAAACGTCATCAGGATCCCTGCACAAAACCAGATGGGGATGGCTATCAAAATACATGAGGCATATTTCAGAAATCTTTTCATAGGGTAAAAGAGAAAAAAAATATTCCCCTGATGTGCTGTCTTCCCGCTGGCCATTTGTGAGAAGAGAGACGACTCGGTGACTCTGAATCGCAAAACCAGCAAGCAAAGGCCTAATACACCTCCAATGATATAAGTAGTACGCCAAGAAACGATTTCAGCTACCAGTCCGGCAACAACGGCCCCAAAGAGGCCTACCCCTGCTACAATGGCAGTTCCGTATCCGCGTTTTTCCGTTGGGAGTGTTTCTGCAACCAAAGTAATGGCGGCTCCGAGCTCCCCAGCGAGCCCAACCCCTGCAATCCATCGAAGGATCGCATATTGATCCGGGGTAGTTACTGCCGCATTCGCCAGATTAGCGATTGAGTAGAGCAGGATGGAGCCAAATAGGACTTTGATTCTCCCGAGTTTGTCTCCCAGAATACCCCAAAACACACCCCCCATGAGCAGTCCAATCATTTGTGAATTCAGTAAACGAACCCCGACTTCGAGTAGCTGATTTTCCGATACGCCGATATCACGCAAACTTTGAACCCGAACAATTCCAAAAAGTGCTAAGTCAAAAATATCCACAAAATAACCAAGAGCAGCTACAGCGATGAGAGAAAACGGTTTGGGTTTCATAGTATTTGAGGAGTTTATATGGGATACTCCGAAGAGTGAACACTTTAGCGCAATGGGATTGGCTTCTTTTTGATCGGGTGAATCAAGGGCGGGTGACATCGGGGCTGGATCAGGTTGCTATTTTACTTTCTTCGAACCTGACGTGGTGGATTGTGGTGGGTCTTGTGTTTGTAGGATCCGTTCTCTTAAGAAAAACCCGGTGGATGAAAGCCCTGTTGATTGCAGGGCTTTGTTTAGGTGCTACGGATGCACTCAATACTTATGCTTTAAAGCCTGCTTTTGGGCGACTTCGCCCGTGTCATCAGAAAACGGTTCGGTTGCCTGCGGGAAATTGTGGCAGTCAGTTTGGAATGCCCTCCAACCACGCAGGCAATGGAGCTGCTTTCTTGGTGGCACTTGGATTTTTTTTAACACCGATTTCCGCTTTGATGGTGGCTATTGCAGTGGTGGCGGTTGGATGGAGCCGTATCTATTTAGGGGTCCATTTTCCCACTGACGTGCTTGCTGGGTTCCTGGTGGGGGGAGTGGTTGGATGGACTATGACTTGGATTCTAATAAAAACAGGGAGTTACATCTCAAATCGTCGCAAAAATGCCGCGGCACATTAAATTCTTTTGAAGTTAGGGCCTCTCTGCGGTAGCTCTGAACCTTCACTATGAATTTCCGAACTGTTTGGATTTTAATTCTGGCCGCGGGCCTACCTTGGATCTCGTGGGGAATTTCTTGTTGTGGTGGCGAGGGGCCGCGTTCTTTTGTTGCACTTCAAGAATTACAAACCTTGGATCTTTCGGTGACTTCTTGGGTGCAAGAAGTCACAGGAAGTTATGATTCTCAGGGACGGGTCATCAATCAAACGGGACCTTCCGATTTAGCATTGCTGATGAACTCCGTGATCCGGTTGCAACCCAACGCCGAAGTATTTGGTCGGTTACCGTGGGTTTCTCGTACCTATCCCTCTGCTTTGGGCGGAGAAACGTTTTCGGGCTTAGGGGATATCAGTGTGGGCGTTCGATTGACTGTGATTCGAAGTCTTTTCGTAGAGGATCCATTTCCCACGATGAGTTTGGTGGCAGCAACAAAAGCCCCTTCAGGACAGTCACGTGACGGAAAGGGAACTGGAAACGGCCTTTGGGAAAATACTCTGGGAGTGAGTTTTCGAAAGGAGTTTTGGCGCTGGGTGGGTAATCTGGATGCAACGTGGACCCTTCTCGGCGGGGGGAATCACGAACTCAACTTTACAGAGGGGCTGAGTTACGAGGTTACTCGTAAACTCTATTTGGGAATTGGGAGTAATCAAATGGTGAGTCCAGGAGCCCCCGGTCGAAGTCTATCGGGGTTGGGCTTTGGCCAACTGTTTCTTACCCAATTCACTTCACTTGTCGGCAGCTTCAATTGGGCTTTACCCATCGATGGTCTTGGAAGAAACCAGCCGATCACCCGAACTGCGATGGTATCCTTACGCTATGGATTTTATTAGAACCTTAGGTGCCTAGTAATTCTCTACTTCAATCAACTCTTCATCTTCACGTAACCGGTAAACCAATGCGGTTTCGATAGTTTTTGGTCTAAAGAATTTTTTCAGCTCATCATACACGATATCTGGATTAAAGCCTTTGCAGCTATAACAATCAAAAGTGAAGAAGGGCCTAAAAATGCGTCGTTCAACTCCTCGCGGCTTCTTTTTTCCATCTTTTTGCCCTCTTGGAAAAGTATGGATACTGATATGTGAGGTAGCAATAATGGTAACCCCCGTGATTCCGATATCTGGGTGGTCCTCTCGAGTCACTTTATAAACAATGGGCAGTCCCATTTTTTGCATCCCAATTTTTTCGGGAAGCGTTTTTAGAAAGCTGTAAATATGATCATAGGACATCAGTGCGCGCTTATCAGCATCAAACCCTGAGCACATTAAGTGGGGCCAACCTCTGTAATCATCTGTGTAAGCCATACCGACCTCCTTTTTTTTGACAGTGTAGAAAAAAAAGAAAGTCTTTTAAATAAAAAAGTGTCGGTAAAAGAAAATTCCCGTTATGAATACCTGACATGAAATTACAGGTGCCAATGATTCTGTTTAAGGGCTATCGGAAAGGGGCTTCTGCTCCGCCGCGTTTTTGTCGGGAGCACCATCTTCTTCACCGATTCTCCATTCGGTGGGAGGGGACCGAGGATCCGTCAGAGTCAGTATTTAGGCTGGTTCGAAAACTATTAAAGTTGTTTCCGTTTGAATGGACTCAAGTGGTACGTCAGGAGGGGCGTGTCCAAGATGTATTTGATGATTGGGATAGTTATTTAGATTGGGTAAAAGCAGGGAACTCTGGAAAACAAGCACTCTTTCAAAGTGTTCGAATCTTACGTCAGAAACAAGTTTTGGGTTTTATGCAATGGGAGGGAAAAGAACCTGATCTCGAACTCGCTGTTTACACGCAGTTCGATCAGACTGCTCCATTTCTGGAGGCATGTCGGAGCTTGGCTCAGGATTCAGGCCTGACTCCTGAGGCCTCTTGGAGATTCCAAGAAGGGTCCCAGAGCTGGGACCAAGAACTCTCGCTGATTCGAAAAATTCAAGAGTGCGCTTTGAGTTTCTTCAATTCCTCGGTCAAGAGAGGGACCATTTCAAAAAGATCACCAACTAAACCGTAATCTGCTTTTTGAAAAATCGGAGCTTCCGGATCTTTATTGATAGCCACAATGACCTTGGAGGTTCGCATACCCGCCAAGTGCTGAATAGCTCCGGAGATGCCACAGGCGACATACAGTTTGGGGCTGACCGTCTTCCCTGTCTGACCCACTTGTATGTCGTGGGGGGCATAACCCGCATCGACAGCAGCACGGCTTGCGCCGACTGCTCCGCCGACAACTGAAGCGCAATCAAAAAGAATCTTGAAGTTGTCAGCACTTTTGAGGGAACGGCCTCCCGAGATGATGATATCCGCTTCGGTTAAATCGACTTTCTTTTGACCGCTGGCTAAAACTTCCGTGAGTTTAGCCTTCGGGCTGCCAACATCGGCCGCTATTTTTTCAATTTTTGGAGAAGAGCCCTTAGCTTCTCCGACTGGCAGAACATTCGGCCGGACCGAAAACACTGCGGGAGCCCCGGTAAATGCCACTTGTTTCGAGCATTTTCCAGCAAATACGGGACGTCGGACCGTCACAGGTGTGCCCAACTTAAATTCAGTGCAATCGCTTGCGATGCCTACTTGGAATTTAGCAGCGACTCTTGGCAAGAGTTCTTTTCCAAGCCAGCTTGCTCCCATGAGAATTCCACTGGGGGATTGTTTGGATAAATAAGCATGCAGAGCATTGGCCATTGCCTCATTCGAGAAGCCAGCCAGTTGCGCATTTTCCAGCAGGACTACTTGCGAAGCGCCATATTTTCCCAATTCCTGAGCCGCTCCTTCTAGGTTTCCTGATCCCATCAGGATACAGGTAGGGGTGGTTCCTTGACGAATGCACTCGCCGAGTAACTCTAAACTTACACGCTTCAGTTGGCCGTCTTTGTGTTCGGCAATGAGAAAAATTGACATAGTTGAGCTCCTGTTTCCTTAAATGACTTTCGCTTCTTCTCTTAAAAGTTTGACCAGTTCTTTGACTTGAGTAGCAGCATCTCCGGAGAGCTTTTTACCTGCCTGTCGTTCCGGGGGAAGTGCGAAATCCGAAACTGAAGTTTTTGGAGTTTCAGAACCCAAGCCCAAATCAGCCAAAGAATAAGTTTTAATTTCTTTCTTTTTAGCTTTCATGATTCCAGGAAGACTTGCATAGCGGGGCGTATTGATGCCTTTATCTACCGCAACCACAGCCGGTAAAGGCATTTCAATGGCAAAGCGCGTACCGCCCTCGACTTCTCTGTGGACTGCGACTTTATCGGCACTCACTTCACATTTGATTACCATGGAGGCAGAAGGCCAACCGAGCAGTTCAGCGACGTAACCAAACGTGGCTGCTTGGTCATCATCAATCCCTTGCTTTCCAGAGAACACCAACTGAGCATTCTCTTTCTTAATCACTTCCACCAAGGCTTTGGATACTAAGTAAGTATCGAGTTCTTGGTCGGCTTTGATATGGCAGGCGTTGTCAGCCCCCATCGCAATAGCCGTTCGCAAAGCATCCACTGTTCGATCCGGTCCCATTGAGACTACGGTGACAGTTCCCGTTTTGAGGGTTTCTTTAGTTTTTAGAGCTTGTTCAATTGCAAATTCATCGTAGGGGTTGATCACCCACTTGATGTCGGATTTCTCAATACTTTTTTTATCCGATGCAATTTTTATTTTGGTTTCCGTATCAGGAACCTGTTTCACCAAAACTAAGATATTCATAAGTTCTCCTCTAATCTTCCAATAGATGCCGTGCGATCACAACACGTTGGATCTGACTGGTTCCTTCGTAAATTTGAACGAGCTTTACGTCTCGCATGATCTTTTCTACTGGGTATTCCTTGGTGTAGCCGTAACCGCCGTACACCTGAACGGCATCAGTAGCTACTTCCATGGCCATATCTGCTGAAAACCGTTTTGCCAGTGAAGCGTAGTAGCTCCCCTGTTTGTGCATGCCTCGATCCAGCGCCCAAGCTGCTTGGTAACACAATAAACGTCCCGCTTCTACTTTAGTGGCCATATCTGCCAACATGAACTGAATGCCTTGAAAGTTCGCAATCGGTTGGTTGAATTGTTTTCTTTCCTTGGAATACTTCACTGAATATTCCATAGCGGCTCGAGCAGCACCGACCGCACCGGCAGCGATCGGGGTTCGCGTTTTATCCAGCGTTTTTAGAGCAATTTTAAAGCCGTCCCCAATTTGTCCGATCATATTTTCCTTGGGTACCTTCACATTTCAAAAGTGATTGCGCGCGTATCGGAACAACGTTGCCCCATTTTGTCTTCGTGTTTTCCCATGGAAACACCCGGAGTTTTGGTGGGTACGACCAAGCAAACAGTCCCTTTAGAACGCAGTTCTTTATTGGTGGTCGCAAATACTGTCAGTAAGTGAGAGTGGCCTGCATTCGTAATCCACATTTTGGAGCCATTAAGCACAAAATGGCTGCCTTCGTCTTTTGCGTGGAGCGAGAGAGAACCGGCATCAGAGCCTGCGCCAGGTTCCGTCAGACAGAAAGAAGCTAAATGGGGTTCATTCAAAAAGGGAGTGATCCAATGTTTGATTTGCTCATCCGTTCCGCCAATCAAAATAGGGTAGAGCGCTAAAGTGTTCACCGCAATACTGGTGGTCATTCCCAAACAACCGGCCCCCATTTCCTCATTCATGATGACATCTTCCGTGATGCCTAATCCTAGGCCACCAAACTTTTCGGGAACGGCAGGATTCATCAATCCGTTCTCCCAAGCCTTCCTAATAACGTCGTGAGGAAAATCACCGGAAACATCGTAACGATGTGCATGCGGGATGATCTCAGTTTGTACAAATTTTCTAACAGTGTCTCTGAGGGCTAATTGTTCTTCGGTGAGCGAAAAATCGATCATGAAAATCTCCCGGGGTAAAGATTTGAACCTTTCCAAAGGTAAGCGTAATAACACGAGATTTCAAGCTTTTCCCTCCCAGAAATCTGCCTTTCGTGTTAGGTCTTATGGACATGGGAAACTCAGTTACTCGAAAAGTTCGAACAGGTCTTTTGATTATTTTGGATGGGTTCGGAATCAATCCGTCTTCAGAGTATAACGCAGTGGCTCAAGCCCAGATGCCCGTGTATCGTTCGATCCTGGAGCAGTATCCACACACGCAAATAGAAGCTTCTGAAAAACATGTCGGGCTCCCGGGCGGATTCATGGGAAATTCAGAAGTAGGCCATTTAAATATCGGAGCCGGAAGAGTTGTTTTTCAGGATTTTTCACTGATCAGTCGAGCGATTGAGGATGGAAGCTTCTATAAAAACCCGATCCTCTTGCATTTAATGGATCAGATTAAAAAGAAATCTCCAAAAGGTACCCTTCACCTTATGGGACTTTTATCCGATGGAGGCGTGCATTCTCATTTGAGCCATTTATTTGCGCTGATTGAGCTTGCTCAGAAACATCAAATTGCTGCGATCCAAATCCACTGTTTTCTGGATGGGAGAGACACATCTCCCACGGGCGGTAAAGGTTTTGTTTCTCGGCTGCACTCTTTTTTAAAACAGCGGCAAATCGGTTCCATTGCTACAGTGATGGGACGTTTCTATGCAATGGATCGGGATACGCGGTGGGAACGCACCCAAAAAGCGTATGAAACTTTGGTCACTCCTGACCAGGTTTCCCATTTTACCGATGCGATGGAATACGTGGATGCTTGTTATGAAAAAGGTGAGACAGATGAGTTCATTGCCCCTGCAGCGAATGCTCGCTATGAGGGGATTCGAGACGGTGACGGAGTAATTTTTTATAATTTCCGAGCGGACCGAGCTCGACAAATGGTACGCGCGCTCACCCAAAAAGATTTTTCAGGATTTTCACGGACTCGAATTCCTCAGTTAGCAGGCTTTGTTTGTATGACCCCGTACGATGAAGCGCTCGCTCTTCCAGCTGCTTTTGAAAAGGCAAAGGTCCCGCTCACGTTGGGGGAAATGGTGAGTCGAGAAGGTTGGAAGCAACTTCGGATTGCAGAAACCGAGAAATATGCCCATGTGACTTATTTTTTTAATGGGGGAGATGAAAAAGTATTTCCGGGTGAGAAAAGAGTTTTAGTGCCTTCGCCTCGAGAAGTGAAAACGTATGATTTGAAGCCAGAAATGAGTGCGGAGAAAGTAACCGCAGAGTTGTTGGAGGCGCTTCAGAAAGATTCTTACCAGTTTGTCGTTGTGAATTTTGCGAACCCCGATATGGTCGGGCACACAGGAAATCTCAACGCCGCCAAAAAAGCCTTGGAAATCATCGACACCTGTTTGGGTCGGATCCTCTCCTGGGTGGAAGCGCAAGGGGCCTTTGCGATTCTGACTGCCGATCACGGGAACTGTGAGCTCATGCAAGATGCGTCAGGGCAACCCTTGACTTCCCATACGTTGCTTCCCGTTCCTTTTGTTTTGATAGATCCTAAACACCCCGCAGCGAAACTTGCCGCGACTGGGAAACTGGCTGATATTGCTCCCACTTTTCTTGACCTCTGGGGACTTCAGCAACCTAAGGAAATGACGGGTCAAAGTCTCGTGCTTTCCCTGTAGGGCGATTCCAAGTTTTAAAGTATAATTAAAGTTCAGTTTCTAAGGCATTTTCCCAAAATATTCAGTACTTAATTTAGGAAAGCATCACCCATGAATTCAGGCAAATTGGGGGCATTGCTAGTTTCGAAGGGCCTCATCACACAAGAGCAGTTGAATGCGGCTGCTCAGTTTCAATCCCAAGAGAAGACCCGTTTGGGGAGTTCCCTTGTTCAGTTAGGGCATGTGAATGAAAATGTCTTGATCAGTTTTTTTAGTGCGCATTATGGGTTGCAAGCTATTTCCCTGGAAGGGCTTCAAGTTCCCCCCGAAGTACTTCGACTGGTACCGAAGAACCTCTGTACTAAACACCAAATGATCCCCATTGGTGTTGAAGAGGGAAAATTAAAAATTGCAATGTCGGATCCTACGAATGTAGCGGCCATGGATGATGTTCGTTTCATAGCCAACATGGAAGTGGCCGTGGTTTTGGCCACTGATACCGACATTACCAAAGCGATTGCCAAATTGTTTCGGGACCAAAGTGCTTTGGGAGCTGTTTCAGATTACACAGAGTCCAAGAGCGAACAGACCCAAACTAACGTAGCTGTGAATCCGAGCGTTGAATCGATTGATGCGCCTCAGGTAGATAGCAAGCCTGTCATCAAACTGATTAACAATTTATTTTTGGAAGCTATTCGAAGGAAAGTGAGTGATATTCACATTGAGCCTTTCGAAACGTTCAGTCGAGTTCGATTTCGTATCGACGGTTCTTTGCATGAGATCATGAAGCTTCCCATCCAGTTTCGATTGCCGGTTCCCGCCAGAATCAAAGTGATGGCCAACTTAGACATTGCAGAAAAACGTCTTCCACAGGATGGTCGTATCCAAGTGCGCACAAAAAGCCGTTCTGTGGATGTTCGGGTGTCTTTAGTGCCTACTATCCATGGCGAAAAAGTAGTGATGCGATTACTTGACCAGGGAGGCAGCACGCCCGAAATGACCCAGGTGGGAATGGAGCCAGAGCAATTGGCCCTCTTTCAGAAAGCGGCAGAAATGCCCTATGGGATGGTCTTGGTCACCGGACCCACGGGGAGTGGAAAGACCACGACACTTTATGCTGCGCTTTCTTCCTTGAACACAGCCGATGTGAATATTTCCACTGCGGAAGACCCTGTGGAGTACACCCTCCTTGGAATCAATCAAGTCCATGTGAAGGAATCCATTGGGATGACGTTTGCAAGTGCCTTGAGGTCCTTCCTGCGACAAGATCCCGATATCATCATGGTTGGTGAAATTCGAGATCAGGAAACAGCAGAAATTTCGGTTAAAGCGGCTCTCACCGGACACATGGTGTTTTCTACACTTCACACGAATGATGCTTCGAGCACGATCAGTCGATTACGCCATATGGGGTTAGAGCCCTTTTTGATCACCGCAGCCGTTAATTTAGTTCAGGCGCAACGTTTGGTGAGAATGCTTTGTCCACAATGCAAAGCTCCTGATTCCAGTGTCACCCCCGAAATCCTACGGGATGCCGAGATGCCGGAAGAGCTGATTGCAACTGCACAAATCATGAAGCCAAAAGGTTGCGACGCTTGTGGAAATACCGGTTATAGGGGACGGAAAGGGATTTTTGAAGTTCTGTTTCTTGATGAGACTTTGAGAAATCTCATCGTGAAGGGGGCAAATTCCGATGATATTAAACGTCAAGCTGTCCAACAAGGAATGCTGACTTTGCGACGAAGTGCTCTTCTGAAACTTTCGCGCGGTGAAACGACCTTGCACGAAGTGCTCAATAACTCAAGACCAGATGGGGGCTTGTAATTTATGACGAGTTTGAATCGACTGCTCAAAGCCATGTTGGAGAATAAAGCATCCGATTTGCATGTGACTACGGGATGCTCCCCTTCGTTTCGTATCAACGGAAAGATCGTGAAAACAAAACTCAACTCGCTTTCGCCTGCCGAGGCCCAAGAGCTTTGTTTATCGATTCTAACTGAAAAGCAAAAGGCTCAACTGGAGAATGAACGACAAATTGATCTTTCCTTTGGAATTAAAGATCTGGCTCGGTTTCGGGCAAATATTTTTTATCAAAGGGGGGCTGTGGCTGGAGCATTCCGTCATATACCTTTTGATATTCCTAAAGTAGGAAATTTGGGGCTGCCTGATGTAGTTCAAGATCTCGTTCATCGTCCCAAAGGATTGATTTTAGTCACGGGAGCGACTGGTTCTGGAAAAACAACGACTTTAGCTTCACTCATCGATTATTTAAACGATCATGAAAATCTTCATATTCTTACAATTGAAGATCCTATTGAGTATATTCACTCCCACAGAAAATCAGTGATCAATCAACGGGAACTGGGAAGTGATGCTCGAAATTTTAAAGAAGCCTTACGAGCCTCGTTGCGGGAAGATCCCGATGTGGTTTTAGTCGGTGAAATGCGAGATCCGGAGACAATTGAAACAGCATTGACTCTAGCAGAAACTGGGCACTTGGTATTTTCAACACTCCACACCAGTGGTGCGCACCAGACCATCAACCGAATCATTCAGTCCTTTGCTCCGCAACAACAGGAACAAATACGGGTCCAATTATCGATGTGTTTGGAAGCCGTGATTTCACAAGTCTTGCTTTCAAGAAAAGACTCAGCGGGACGCGTAGTTGCCGCAGAAGTGATGGTGCCGAACACGGCAGTGAGGAGCTTGATTCGGGATAATAAACTCCACCAAATTCCATCGGCCATGCTTTTGAATCAACAAGAAACGGGCATGGTCACGCTCAATCAATCCCTAGAGCGGCTTGTTCGCTTGAACCTTGTAGATCTTGGAGATGCTGTGAGTGCTTCTCCTGAGCCGAGCGACCTCATAAAAACACTGGGAGCTGTAGCGAAAAAAGCTTCCTAAGTAACCATGAGTTGATATGAAATACCGATATCGAGGTGTGAACAAAAAGCGGAATACTGTCAGCGGAATGATTGAAGCGCAATCTGCTGAAGAAGCCAAAGTCCGTTTGAGAGGCATGGATATTCGACCTCTCGAAGTTCGAAAAGACGTTTTTAGCGGAGAGCTAAAATTCAATCTGAGTTTAGGAAAAGCGATCGATCTCAAAGGACTGATTGTATTTACTCGCCAACTGTCCTCCCTCATTAATTCAGGTGTCACTGTAGTCATGGCGCTCCAAATTTTGGCGGAACAGGAGCGAAGACCTGAATTCAAAAAAATCCTGATCCATATCAAAGACAGTATTGAGTCCGGAGGTGGCTTTGCCGAGGCGCTCGAGAAATACTCCAGCACTTTTTCAGAGTTCTTCGTACGTGTAGTAGAAGCCGGTGAAGTGTCGGGAACGTTGGACAAGTCACTAGTCAGAATTGGCCAGCAATTGGACAAGCTCAATAATATCCGTAGAAAAGTGATTGGTGCATTGATCTATCCCGCCATTACACTCGTTGTTGCCGCCGGGGTGATCACGTTTCTGTTGGCCAAAGTTGTTCCTGAAATGGTGAAATTGTATGGCAATGCGAAAGACTTACCAGCTATTACCCAATTTGTGATCGCCGTTTCAGATCTGGTCCGCAACTATTACGGAAGTGTTTTAACAGCGATAGTGCTGGGAGTGGTTGCTGCGCAAATGGCTTACAAAGTACCTAAGGTGAGAGCCGTTGTGGATCCCCTTTTGTTGAAGGTTCCCATTCTAGGACTTTTACTCTTAAGGTCTGGAATTGCCATTTTTACTCGAACGTTAGCTACCCTGGTATCGAGCGGGGTGCAGTTACTGACTGCCTTTCAAATTTGTGAACGAGTGACCAGTAATTTTCATTTAAAAACCTGCATCCGAGATGCTGCTCTTTCCGTCACCGAAGGACAGAGCATCGCTCAAGGACTTGGGAAAAGAAAAGTATTCCCTCCGATGGTGCTTCACATGGTCAGCATCGGGGAAATGACGGGAAAAATAGATGAGTTGTTGTTAAAAGTGGCCGAAATTTACGATGAAGAAGTGGACGATGCTGTGAGCTTGATGACCACACTGCTTCAGCCAGCTCTGATTGTGGTGGTGGGGGGGATCATTCTGGTGATCATGTTGGCCATTTACTTACCCATCTTTGGCATGTCCGACAAACTGGGCACTTGATGATTGCATCCAACATTAAAAGGTGGCCCGAGAAGCGCGGCGGTTTTCAAGGTCTTCTCTTAGGGCGCTTGTTGATTGCACTGTTCCTTGTGGTGTTGGTCACTTTGCACCAAGTGCTCAAGCCTGGCCAATCCCAAGAGCTGATTATTCTGGCTTATGCCATTCTCGGAGGCCTCTTTGGAGCCAGTCTTCTAGTCAGTATTTTTTTTCCATCCGAACAAAACCATTTTAAATGGGGAATACTCCACCTATTCATAGATACTCTGGCTGTTTCTCTCTGGCTTTCTTTGGGAAATGCTCCCAGTAGCCCCGTAATTTTCATTTATTTAGTGATTGAGCTTCTGGCTGCTGTTGTTTTTCTTTCTAAAGGGGCTTTCTTTTCGGCTGTAATGGCATCCGTGTGCTATGCCTGGGTGTTAGGAAGTACAGCAGGGGTTACCACAGATACCGTTTTGTCGTGGAGTATTTACACTGTGATTTTTGCGATTGTGGGTTTAGTGGGCGGTTATTTAAGTGAAGAACTGAAACGAACTTCTGATCGATTGAAGCAGAAAAATCAGGAAATTCAGCAACTGACTCAATTGTTCGAAGGGATCATCGAAGGAATGCCCACTGGGCTTCTCACCTTAGATGAAGAGATGAATATCGCATTTCTGAACCCTGGTGCGGAGACGATTTTGAATAAAAAGAGAGCACAACTGGTCGGACGTTCCCTTAAAAACGAAGTTCCCGATCTACTGCCTTTTTTTGAGGCTTTGTCAGCAGAGAAAATTGAGGATGAATCTGATGAGCTGGTGCAATCAGGGATTGAAACTGAGCTGACTTCCACCGGCACTGAATGGCATCGTTCTGTATTTCTGAAAGCCATGTTGGGAAAAGGCGAGGCACGCCTCCAACAAACTGTCGAATTAGGTAATGGAAAAACCAAGCGGATTTTGAGAGGCGATGTCGCTGTTCTTCCCATCGGCTCTAGTAGCAGTAGTCTTTTCAGTCAGTCCCAGGGGATTGGCAGAGTGCTTTTGTTCCAGGACGTCACCAAGCTTGTTCATTTAGAGGACAAACTTAAGCAAAATGAAAAAATGGCAGCTGTTGGACAGTTGGCGGCAGGAATTGCTCATGAAATAAGAAATCCCCTAGCCTCCATGTCTGCGAGTATTCAAATGCTGCAAACGGGAGTGGATCCTAAATCATTAGAGCCTGAGAACAGGCGTCTGATGGAAATTATTGTCAAGGAAGTAGACCGGCTGAATGATCTCATTTCGGATTTTCTAGACTTTGTAAAACCTGAAAAATTCAAAAGGGAACCGGTGAATCTGCAGGGTCTCCTTTCTGAATTGGTTTTTCAAGTGAGTCAGCAGAAAGAAAAAGTCGCGACGATTCAAATCGATACTCAACTCAGTCCCGATATCAGTGCGCTCGGGAGTGTAGAGAAGCTGAAGCAAGTGGCCTGGAATCTCCTCACAAATGCACTCCAAGCCATAAAAACATCCGGAAAAATAGAAGTCGGTTGCGAGTCGGTGAGCCCGCATTGGGTTGTTTTTGGGTAAAAGATTCTGGCGAAGGGATGAGTGAGGAAGTGTTGCAACACTTGTACGAACCCTTTTTCACCACAAAACCCCGAGGCACAGGGCTCGGTTTAGCCACCGTCTATAAGATCATAGAAGCCCACCATGGCGAAATTCGGGTGCAGTCAAAAGTTGGGCAGGGCACTCGATTCGAAGTGCATTTACCTAAAGCTTAGTTTTAGGAGCTGAGGGACACTGCTTTGCAATTCGGCAGTCGGCACACAAAGGCTTTCTCGCCTTGCAGATTTTTCTTCCATGTAAAATCAATGTTCCATTCACGAGAGCCCAAAGATCTTCTGGCAGAAGTTTTTTGAGATCTTGCTCGATTTTCAGTGGGTTTTTGGATTGGGTCCAGCCGAGACGGAAACTGACACGAGCGACATGGGTATCCACTGCGATGGCCGGCAGATCAAAAGCCTGATTTAAAATCACACTCGCTGTTTTTCTTCCCACCCCAGCAAGGGACACCAGCTCGTCCATGGTGCCCGGCACTTTTCCCTCAAACCGTTCGACCAATGATTTGGCAGTCTGAATGATGGCTTTCGTCTTGTTTTTATAAAACCCGCATGAGTGGATAAGCTTTTCCACAACTGGGGCAGAAGCGTTGGAAAGCTTTTCAGCCGTCGGATACTGAGCAAATAACCCAGGGGTGACGGAATTGACCCGGGCGTCTGTGCACTGAGCCGATAGAATGACCGCAATGAGCAATTGGAAGGGGTCCTCAAAAACGAGCTCTGTTCTAGGGTTGGGATAGTCCTTTTTCAGGATTTCAAAGACAACAAGTGCTTTTTTGGGGGTGGCCATGGGTCGGGTTAGGCTAGGGGGCTTCGGGGGCTCTGTAAAGAGGGTTGCCAAGAACCCCCCGAAAAAAGTAGTCTTCAGACTCGGCCGCAGTGGTGGAATGGCAGACACGCTGGTCTTAGAAGCCAGTGCCTTTGGCGTGGGGGTTCAAGTCCCTCCTGCGGCACCATCCTTCATATTTCCCCAACAATTCTGTGGTCTACTGAAAGTTATGGAAGAGAGGTACGTATGAGGGCGGAAAAGCAGTGGGTAGACCATCCAGAGGCTAAGACCAACAACTCAAAAAGACCCCACTTGAGATTAGTGGCAAATCCCCCCGAAGCGCCCCCCGATTCTCCCAGTGATAAAGCGTTGAAATCAATCAGCGAACGTGCCGAAGTTGTCTTGGTAATCCTAGCGCAGGCAGCACTGATCCTTGGGTTGTTTATGGCTTCGCAGTTTATGGTTTAAGAATTTAGTTCCGAGATAATACAAAAACCCCGTGGGAACCCGCTATTCGCCACTGGCTGTTTTGTTGTACTAAAGCTTGAGCTTCTGTTTGGCTGGTTGAGATGCTTGCTCCCGTTGTCGTGTTATCGACTCGCCACAAATTAAAAGCTCCGGCGGGCGATTGGCTATTTGTATTTCCATTGCACGCATAACCCAAAAGTTTATCAAATGTGGCAGTTCCGCAAGAAGAAGTGCTCAGAAAATTCATCCCTCGCGAGGTTCTGCACTGGACGAGTGGGGTAGTGCAGGTGGCATTTGAAAAGTTTCCTGGAACATCCAGTAGTCTGAATACTAATGAGCTAGAAGAAGTAGTGCTGTAAGTGTAATTTCCTCTGGTATCCACACTCCTATAAATAGCAACTTTCTTCGCCCAAGCAGCAAGGTTGTTCAGAAACCAGGTTTTGGTATCGGTTGAGGGAACATGGCTGTGGTAACTCTCGCTGACTGTTGTGCAGTACCCGCGCCAGAGGACTTCACTTGCAACTCCAAAAACTTGGCGACGACCAAAGACATTTGTGAATAATGGTCCCCCGCTGTCACCGGGGCAAATGACTTGCCTTGTAGTAGTGGATGGTTTTGAGACAAGTCTTGAATTACCGGTATCAAATCGGGAAAGAAGAGAAACGCCCTTGCGTTTTACACCAGCTCCGGAATCTGTGGAGGTACCACCAGTTGAAGTGGTTCTACTGTCTCCATAGCCCACGATTTCAACATTTCGATTCAAGTGCGCCTGAGTGAGCGGTGAAAGGGATACTTCGCTGGGTTGTACTCCCGTTCGGGGAGTGGCTAACTTAACAATCGCGATGTCTTTACTTGCATTTCTTTTTATCGAAGAAACGGTGGTCCAGTTAGAAGCGGTGGAGTAATTAGAGTCCAGAGTGAATTTAAGCTGGGTGAGATTACCTGAACTGTCGACCACACAATGGCCTGCGGTGAGAACAACATCAGAGGAAATCAGGGTTCCTGTACAAATAAAGTTAGCCCCTTTAATAAGACCAACGCTCGGATATTCCGAAGAAGCAATGGGATTACCGTTTAAAATCTCCAGATTGGAGACCGCTTCAGTTTCTTTTTTCTGGCAGCCAAGCACCGCGAGCAAACATAAACCCAGCAGAATCTTTTCCACACACCCTCCACAACGTACAGCTCGGCACAGAAGCCGCTGCCCTAATTGCAGGGCGGGTGCCAGTGAGACCTGAGCCCGGGGCCGGTCTTGGGGAGTGTTCAGGGAGTGAACTGTTTCGATAGGTTGATTTCATGTGAAAAAAAAATCAAATGAAAACATATATTTAGGCTGAGTGTTAAATGTGATTTCTTTTGGTCGAAAGGGCAAAAAATGGTACTTACTGTGGCTCTGGTTTGATTCTCAGAAGCGAGAGAAGTGGGGAAGTGATAAGCGTGGTAACCAAGGCCATCACCACTAGCATGGTAAAGAGGCGTGGTGAAATGAGCTTTAAATCTAGCCCCAGGTTTAAAATAATGAGTTCAACGAGTCCTCGGGTGTTCATTAAAATTCCCAAAGCTGAGGATTCTTTCCAATTAAAGCCACTGAGTTTTGCGGTCATTAACGTCGCACCGAATTTTCCAAAAGTAGCAATGCCAATAATCGCTAGACAATAGGTCCAATCCTCTGAGGAATCTAAAAGCCCGATTTGAGTTCTCATCCCGGTAAAGGCAAAAAACGCAGGGAGAAAAACAATTCGAACCAGCGCTTCTACTTTTTCAGTCAGTTCTTTAGCCATTCGGCTATCGTGAGGTGTAATGGCTCCTAAAAGAAAAGCTCCAAAGATGGCGTGGATTCCAATCAGTTCAGTTGCTAGGGCGGAAAGCAGGAGGGCTACAAAGAAAACTGCAATGCCTCCCTCTGTTATCCGATCAAACTTTTCAAAAACAGGAATCAAGCGGCGCATGAGGGGAGCCCCCAATAAAAACATGGCTCCAATATAGAGTACGGTGAAGCCAGTGGTGCGAATCACACTGCCGAAAGAGTCTTGGGTCAAGCTGACCATCAGAGCGAGCAGACACCAGGCGGTCACATCACCAATGGCGGCGCTGGTGAGAGCCATTGTTCCGATTTTTGTTTTATTCAGCTTTTTATCACTCAGGATTCGAGCCAGAACGGGAAAAGCAGTAACCGAAAGGGAAATACCGAAAAACAAAGCAAAGTGAAGAAAGGGAACTCCCGGTAGCGACAGGTCTTTAAAAGTGTAAAGAGCGAAGTAGGCGCCTATGACGAGTGGAAAAAAAATGCCTGCATGAGCAATGGCAAGAGCGGTGTGCCCACTTTTCTTGAGGACTTTTAGGTCGAGCTCAAGCCCGACCACAAACATATAAAAGACAACGCCTAGTTGAGCGATGATTCCCAAAAAAGGAAGAGTTTGATCTGGAATTAAAGTTTTTTGAATTTGAGGAGCATAGGCTCCAAGAAGTGAGGGTCCCAGGAGAATCCCTCCAACAACCTCTCCAATGACGAGGGGCTGTCCCAGAACTTGGAAGATGGCCCCAGTGATTTGCGCAGTAATGATGACGACTGCAAGGGCTAAAAGAACTTGGAGAAGGTCATTGATCTGCTCATGGGCTGCAGCTCCCATGGAACTCGAAAAAGAGGGAAGAGACATGGATAGGAGGTGGCCTTCATGTTGAATCCAGTAAAAAGCCGATCCTGACAGCACGAGAAACAAAAGGTATCCCAAAAGAAACAGACCCTTTCGCTGGGGTTTTTCAGAATTAGGCATTGGTCCTCAAAAGCTGGGTGAGTGCTTGATATTCTCGAACTCGACCTTTTCGGTAACGATCCCTGATGCCGTAGCCTTCCAAGTCATTTGAGACCGAAGGGTGTACAAGAATTTCAATTCCATTTTTTGAACGAGTAATTTTTCTGTGCACTTTGCGTGTTGCAGAGAGAGTTCGCAGTGAGGGACGCCAGAACGGCCGAGTGGCGAGCCCCAAAGACCTTGCTGTTCGACGCGCTCGAAAAGCTCGGAAAGCGAGTCGGATTTTGCGAGAGAGTAAAAGCTTCCAAGGGGAAGGTATCGTTGTTTCCTTAATGCCCCATTTGACGAGCTCAGGGTGAATTAAAGCGAAAAGCCCAGGTAAAAGATGAACGTTTTGATGCCCATCAAAATAAGAAATAGGCACTTTCAACGTGAGCAGTTTTTCAAGTTGGCCTTTGAAAGCATCGAAAGCAGCTGCTCGGGAAGTGCTTCGATGAAAAGGGGAAATCCAAATCCAATTCAATTTCCAGAGCGGCTTGTAGTGAAAGCTCACTGGATCCATAAAGGGAGAAAACGCATCTTGCTGCTCTTCAAAGAGCGGGGGAAAGAGAGTGAGATTGAAGTGGAGCCCAAATTGAAGGCCGGGCACTTTCAGGAGTTCATCGAGCCCGTGTTTTACAAAGGGACTACCAGCAATGATCGAAACGCGTTTGACGAGACCCCGCACAGCCATCTCAAGAATGGCCGCGTTGATGCCGGGACTCATTCCCCAGTCGTCAGCGGTAAAGTTAGCTTTTGACACAAGTGGGTTCATTGCCCATGTCTTATCGGCAATTGTGGCGGAAAAGTGAAGGGGGGTTACGGTAAATGCCGGTACCAGTCAATTCCAACTCGGTTGATGTGCTCAAGGAGATCGGCGTTGTCTACCAAATGCAGAAGAAGCGTATCTATTTTGTAAGGCAGAAGGAGGTCATCCAGTTCAACTTGGAGTCGAAGAAGATCAGTTAGGGACAAATCGGGGGCCTCAATGGCTAAGTCGATATCCGAGCCCGTTTTAAAGTTTCCCTTGGCTCGAGAACCGAAGAGAATCACTCGGTGAATTTGAGGATGCGCGGTTAGACAAGCTAGTATTGCTTTTTGCACCGCTGGATCGAGACCATCAGAAAGAGCCGCCTTCATTTTTTAACCCAGGTCTCGCATGAGGATTTCAATTGCAGGAAACAGTTAAAGTACTTGTGTTGAATGTTGGAAATAATTTCATTTGCAATCTTTTTATTATAGGTATGACTGGTTAAGTTGCGGCTTTTGATCATTTCCATCCAGTCGGAGCCATTCTGGATAAGCCCTTTCTGGAAAGCCGCTTGTTGAGTGTCTCGTGATCCGGTGAGATTAAAAACGCCCTGGTATTCCAAGTAATCCTTCAGTAAATTCCACGCTAGTTCATGGGTGAATTCAAAGGC
>RFNT01000173.1 GCA_009927045.1 bacterium
TTAGCTGCTAATTTAAGGAGTGCTCAAACTGGAAAACCACTTTTTAACAGTTCCACGGTGATTACCAAATCTGGCCTGAGGTTTGGCATTCTCGGAGTTACAACGGATGAACTGACCCGATTGATCTTTTCTGAATACTCGAAATCCCTCATTGTAGATGACTCTATTCGCGCAGCTCAGAAGAAGTATTAGCTCTAAAACAAAAAGGAGCAGATGTACTCATTGCGCTCAGCCATTTGGGATTGAGTGAAACGGGACTCAGCTTGCACCGTTTGATCATAAATGATGATCAAAAACTCGCCCAGCAGGTACCCGAATTAGATCTCATTGTGGGAGGGCACTCGCACACCTACCTCCCAAAGGGGTTGAAGCAAGGGAATACCTGGATTGTTCAAGCAGGCTATCGTGGGGAGTTTTTAGGACGTGTCGATCTCACCTGGAATCCCGAAAGTAAAAAAATAGTCTCGGCTCAAGCGCAGCTTTTGGAAGTGAATCCAGAAGCAGGGATGGATGCGACCATTCAATCTCAGATTGAGCCTTACCGTAAAAAATTCGAAGCTGAATTAGGAGTGCCTATCTTCGAAGCCAAACGAACAATCATTGGGCAAAGAAATCAGGCAGGGACTTTGGAACTGCCCCTGGGGAATTTGATTTGTGATGCCCTTCGCTCTGAAACTAAAACAGAAATCGCGTTTTTCAATACCGGGGGGCTCAGATCCAGTCTTGCCCAAGGCATTGTAAAAAAGCGGGACTTGTTGGAGGCGTTTCCTTTTCGGAACTTAGTAGCCATTGGAACACTGACAGGTTCGCAGATCATCAGTTTACTCAATGATGGACTTCGCGGAGGCAATTTCGCCGGGGGTGTCCTGCAAGTTTCCGGTCTCTCATACTCCATTAAAAATGGAAAAATAGACCAAGTCCTCATGAGTGGGCGCCCCATTGTACTGAACAAAACCTACTCCTTTTCCACGAACAGCTATGTCGTGGCTGCAGGAGACAAGTTGAAAACTATGAAACAGGCTAAGAATGTAAAAACCGGGCCTCAGACTGTGGATGCGATCCTCATTCAGTTTGGAAAAAAGAACAAAGTTTTGGATGCTAGTATTGAAGGACGAATTATTTTGAGTGATTCCACAGTTCCTTGAGTGCACTTTCACTGAGGGTCACTGGTCCACCAGAAGGCCAAGCCAATGTAACAGCAGCTAGTCCAATTCGAGAAGAACCCCACCGCTTCAATCGGGAACCATATAAGGCATCGCCCACCAGAGGGCTTCCCAAAGCCGCCAACTGAGCTCTGATTTGATGAGTCCTACCAGTGTGCAGCTGAATTTCTATTTGATAAAAGGTGTGATGATCTAACAGGACCGGTTCGACACGCAAAATACTCAATTCACACACCAGCCAGTTAGCTTTCGGTTCCACAGAGAGTCTTTTAGGACTTCGTTCTGAAGGCTCCATGTAATGGATATGCTTTCCCGCTTGCGGTTCAGTTTCCACTAGGGCGCGGTAAGTTTTTTGGATTTTGCGGTCGCTCAACCATTGATTGAACTGCGCTTGCGCTTTCTTGCTTTTTGCAAGGAGCAAAAGCCCTGACACTGGCTGATCCAATCGTTGTGTCACGTAGAGATCTGCTTTCAATGCTGCCCGCATTTGAAACAAGCAATTCTCGACCGCATTATCAACAGAAGCATGGGTGGGAATTCCCGCTGGTTTGTGAATCACGAGAAAATCCTTCGACTGAAAAACAACACGCTCCGACCAAGCAATGAGATCCGTTGGAAATCGTTTGGGTTGTAAGTGAAGCCGTAAATAGGCACCTCGAGGAAGAGGACAATCTTCAAAGACCCGCACCTTGTTCCGGTAAATACACCCAAGTACCAGGAGCTCGCGAATCCGCTCATCCCCTAAGTGAAAGTGCTTCCTGAGAAGCTCGACCACCGACGTTTCTTGAGCGGTGACATGATGAAAAATTCGTTGAGCAGGTATAAGTGCCATAAAATACAGAGGTTCTAACACCTATTTCTTTTAGTTAACACCTATGTTAACACTAGAAGCGGTTTTTAAGGCCCTCAAGTGAGGAGATCACCTATGGGAGAAAAAGTCGTATCCGAAGTTTCAAATCGACCCAATCTCTTTGATTATTTTGACTACCGTGATTTTCTTCAAGATTTCTACCACTTCCATAAAAAGCGCAACTCTGCCTACAGTTATCGGCTCTTTGCTAGAAAAGCCAAGTTGGGCTCGCCCAATTATTTAAAGTTGGTTGTGGACGGCAAACGCCGCATCACGGACCGAACTCTATACCAATTCTCGCGCGGATTAGGACTCAGCCGTGATGAAGAAAAATATTTCAGAGAGCTGGTGATGTACCAAGAAGTGTCTGATCCCGATAGCAAAGACCAGCATCTCAAGGCCCTGATGAAATATCAGGAAAAGCAAAGAACTCCGACTCCTTTGACGGAGACCCGGTCCCGAGTTTTAGCGGATTGGTATCATTTAGTGATTCGAGAACTCGTTGCCACCAAAAACTTTAAAGAAGATCCGACTTGGATAGCAAAGCGCTTGGGAGGAAAAATTTCTGAGGCCCAAGCCACCGAGAGCGTGGAGCTTTTGTTACAGTTGAGATTGCTCAAAAGAAATTCTGAAGGACGACTGGAGCAAATGGAACCTTTGCTCACGAGCTCTGGAGACGTGCCAGGGCACTTGCTCCGAAGCCTCCATCGTGTCTATTTACGAAAGGCTTTGGCTTCCATTTTTTCTCTTCCCTCAGGAAAACGGGAAATGTCGGGTTTGTTGCTTGCCATCCCGGCTCACCGAGTGAAGGAAGTAAAAGAAGAAATTAAAGAGTTCCGAAAGAAAATGAATCGTAAATACGGCATGGATAAGAATGCCGAAGAAGTTTTCTTCGCTGGCCTTTATCTCTTTCCTGTAACTCAGAAAACTGAGTAGTTTTAAATCCCTTGCTTAAGGATTTTCAAGGTCTTGGCATTTTTCTAAGCCATTGGCTGTGGCTTTGCAGACATAGGCTTTTCGCAGGAGCCCGAAAAGAAAGCCGTCATTTTTCAAAACCACCACGTGCTGCTTCCCCACCGCAGCAACACTGCTGTAAGCACAGCCAGGGATTATGAGAAGACCGCCGAGAACTGAAACTAAAACTAGAGACCGAATGATGTTTTTCACAAGTTGCTCCTTCTTTATTCTTTTACAACCCAAACTTTAGTGTTGGCGATGACTTCTTCAAAAACGCGAATGGGAACCGTGTAAACTCCCAAAGCTTTGATGGGTTCCGCTAATAAAATATCTTTTTTGTCGATTTGGAAGCCTTCAGCTGCAAAAGCTTTCTCAATATCTTGAGTAGTTACAGCACCAAAGAGTTTATCCTGTTCGCCCACTTTTTTGGAAATCGAGCAAGAAGTTCTCTCCAACTTAGCTTTCATGCCTTCGGCTTCTTTTTGGCGTTTAGCTCTGCGGGCTTCCCACACCGATCGTTCGTGCTCAAAAGCTTTTAAATTATTAGCTGTTGCAGGTATTGCATAAGCTCTTGGAATTAAATAGTTTCTTGCAAATCCAGGAGCAACTTTTACGATGCTTCCTGCGGTTCCTAATTTTGCAACATCCTCTTTCAGAATCACTTTCATACGGCCTCCTCTAAATTTCGGGTCTCAGTGTGAGTGAGAACACCCTTTCTATTGAAAATCATCGGACTAATCAAGCCCAGTCCTACTAATGCATAAAAACCTGCCAAGGCGAAGACCCCATAAACAACTGTGCGAAAAGTAGGGCGCCACTGTTTCTTATTTAAAAATAGGGAAATAACGATCATGCCTTGAATACTGAGAACAACCATCCCCATATAGGCGATTCCGGCAACCACTGCTTGCAGCGGCCCTTCAGAGACTGCAGCAATCACCCACAAACCAGTAACGGCTAAGCCCCACCAACCCGGCAGCCTCATCGTACGCAGCTTTTCCGCACTGTAGAGATCCTTCTCGCTTTGCCATTTCAAGTGAGCGGCCAAACCAATACCCAACCAAACTGCCAAGAGACAGCCAGATATAAAGTAAAAAGGCCCTTGATAAACTAAGATATTTCGTACCAAGGCCCAATCCCAACCCGGAGCCACCAACGGACTTTTTTGAGCCTGAGCAATCAACTGATCCACCCATCCGTTCCAGGTTCCCCACAGATCCGCAATCCCATGGACCGGTTGACTGGCCCAAATCACTCCTAAAAGTCCGATCACGCTGGTGAGAAGAGCAACTCTCGCCAAAAGTTTCCAGAGTGAGATTTGTCTTTGAATGCTATCCGCCACAAAAACTCCAAGAACGAATGAGAGCAGCACCATGGGAAGCGGAACTTCCAGAACCGTCACCGCCAACAGGGCTCCAGCAATACTGACTACTTTGGGCCAAAAATCAGGCAGCCGTCGATGCGCCAGGATCAGTGCAAAAGGACTCAGAAACACAGAGGAAAAACCCATTGCGCAAACCAACGCATAAAAAGGCAAGAGCCCCCAAGCCACCGTCTGTGGCTTTTGATCATTTACAGATTTGTCGTTGATCACTCTCATTTTAAAATCGCCTGACTAACAATCACTTTTGTTTCCCTAACTGAAGTCCCCTGCCGATTCTTAAACTGCCGGCTCCAGAGCTTGCCGGTGATTTCTATGAAGTTTCCAATCGAGAGACGCGGCACCCACTGCTCGGCTAGAGGGCCCAAAAAGACTGCCTCAAAATAGCCCACTTCTGTTTTCTCAAAGTGCGTTTGGGGGACTGCAAGCTCTACCTCCCCAATGGGCGCCCCGGAGGGCGTATATTGCAACCGCCCCACTCGACTGACCTTCCCCAGGAGAATCACTTCATTTCTCCCGGTTTCGGTTAAGTTCAAGGGAATCTCAGTACGCTTGCTGGGGTTGAGATTGAGCACGTTTTCTTTGCTCTTTTGCTTCGCGATTTTTCTTCATTTCTTCTTCAGCTAGCGTCATCTGCTTTTTGATTTTTGTGTAATCGTAATTTGCAGGAACCTGAACAGTGATGAAGCGGATCACTTCGGGCAAAATTTTGAAGTGGCGTTCAATTTCTTCCACAACTCCTGATTTTCCTTTGTAAACCACCACGCTGTAACAGCCCATGGTTTCGTCATTGATGGGATAGGCTAAATGGGTCAGACCCCAGTCATCTCTGTGGAGTATTTTGCCTTCGAATTTTTCAATCACGCTATTCACTTTTTGGTGGATAGCTGCGGATTCATTCTCAGGAAGTCCAGATTTTAAAATGTAAACGGTTTCGTAAGTATTCGATGTGCTGTAAGACATGTTTTCTCCTTATGGACACGGGGACTTTTCCCCATGGCCTTAGCAATCAGTGCTAAAGCAAGGTTAATAAGTGCTGGAGATTTAACAGGACTTTGCGTTCTTTACAACTCTAAAAAACGCTCTGGGGGAATGACAGCGAAGTGGGTCTGTTGCAGATAACTCGCTTGATCTCTTAAAGAAAACGCTCGGAAGTAGCTTGCTTGCATCACTTTACCCTGAACGGAATGGCAGAGAAAAGCTCGACTGATTTCCCCTTCATCTAAAAGAAGACACCCCAGTTCGCTCCCTAATAATCGAGCTTCAAGCCGATGAAAGGCCCGCCGCCAGTGTTCCACTTTTTCTTGAAACTGGGGGGACACGAAATGGAGGCTTTCTCGATCCTCTGTCTGCGTAAAAAAAAGCGACCAGGGGTACGGCAGAAGCCACTGAGCAAGATCTTTTTTGGAGCTAGTTTCCACACGTGGAAACTGCGAACTGTGTTTTCTAATCACAACCGGCAAGTCCGACTGAGCACTCCAGGATTCTACCTGCTGTAGCGTTTGCGGTTCCAAACTGGCGAGAAATTCTCCATTTCGAAACTCCCCACTTTTAAGAACCAATTCTGGTACAACCTCTAGAAATCGGAAGTTCTGTTGGGCAATCCCTAAGAAATCCAAGAACTCATATTGCTGTTCCGGTGTGATTGCGGAAGAAAAAAGGGTTTGAAAAAGGATCATAAGAGATTCTTCCAATCTAAAAATTCCATGTCTTCATCCCATTTGGGAACGGTTCCAGCAAAGCTGACTTTACCACCCTCTGAAACCAACTGAGCCATTTGATTAAAGGAATTTCTTGGGAAAAACTGATGCGTCCAAAATAAAACCTGCTGATGAGACCCTGAAGGCCTCCATTGGCTCAACCATTCCACGCGATGGTTTTTAGCCCGCGCTTTCCAAAAGGCAACATCCGCTTGGCGAAAATGGGCTACGACAATGGGCTCAAGCTCACCCGAGATCCGTTGAGGCCCGAAACACTGTGAAAGAGTATCGACTTCTAAAAAGGTATCATCAATCACGGAGACCGTTTCAACGATTTGGGAAGCCTCAGGGTGTTTGTTTTCAGTGGAAGTTTGTATCTGATGTTTTTCTAAAAGCGCCTGGAGTTGTTGGTTCCACGCTACCACACTTTGCTTTTTCATAGTTTGGTATTCCCAAACAAGCAACCAGGGCCGTTTATTTAATAATGTTTTCAACCCAATGGGCTTTGTAGCGCCGGAAAAGTCTTTGAAGTTTGTAAGAAACGTTTGATTGAGTTTTTGAATCGTTGAATACCGGGTCTCCAAGTGGCTCTGAAATTTTGAACCTTCCGGATCCGAGAGCTGTTGAGAGACGACTCCTAAATCAAAGCGAATGGCAGTGACCACACTTTGAAGATCACAGTAAAGCGCTAAAATTCCTAAGGCTTCATCAACAAAATCCAGGAATGCTTGTTGAACCATTCCAGACTGGAGTTCGGGAACTTCACAAAACTCCCAAGGCCCGAACCAAAACTGAGGTCCAAATGATTGAACTCGATTTCGTTTCGTAATTCCCTTCATCCAACTCGGGAAAGAGCGCTCTTGACCGCTCAGACAAAAACGAATTTCTAAGGGCAGTCCTTCTGTTTGAGCTAGAGAGAGGACTTTTTCTAATTTGAGACGAGATTTGGTATGGAAATCCCTCACACCTTGTAGGGTTTCATGATCACCCCAATAAATGGGGAGTACCACTTTCTGAGTGTTATTGTTCTTGAAGCCCTTAATCGCAGAAGCCCAATCAGCAGCCGGAGTACGGGCATAATCAAAAGTAACCAATTTGAAAGCTCCCAGTTGTCGTCGCTTAAGATGCTCTACGTCACAAATCAGTCATCGGATGTGTCTTAGTATAGAATTCTGAGCCATCAAACTCAAGATAGGTAAAATTCTGCACCCAATCGCCGGTGTTGATATAGCGGCATTTTCGGCCCTGAATCAGCGTGGTGACATCATCTGGTAAATGAGTATGTCCCATCACCACAACATCAAACCCTTGATGAAATATTTGCTCTGCAGTGCCTCTATAGATCTGACGAATTCGGGTCGCACTTTGTGGGCTATGTTGTCCTTGTTGATAGCGCCTGCTCAATCCCGAAGTTCTGTGTCCCAAATCAAAGATCCACTTAGGAGGTACCGGCTTCAACGCCCAATGAAGAAGATCTTGTCGCAAGACGGTTCTTAACGCGCGATAGCCGCGCTCGGACGGATTTCCCAAATCTCCATGAGCCAAATAAACTTTTTTATCTCCTAAATTCAATGTGTGTTCGTCTGTGTGAACTTGCAAGCCTAGGTCCTCAGTAAAAAATTTTCCCAAGCGAAAATCGTGGTTACCTTCTACGTAATGGACGTCGTGCCCCTGCTTCACAAGACTTCTTAAAACTTCAAGAACCGGCTGAAAGCGGTCAATCAAATAAGGACTTGTCCCTGGCCAAACATCAAAGAGATCCCCTAAAATAAAAATGTGCTTAAACTGGGAAGCCACTTCCTGAAGAAAGCGATTCACCAAATTGGTTTTAACGCTGGTGCCATCTTGAAGATGAACATCTGAGATAAAAATTGCACTCACAGCGGCTTGTTTTAGCAATTCCCTTCAGAATGGCAAGCAAGACCCGATTCTTTCGTATTTATCGTGATAATGACTGAAAACGCTTGTTCTTTTTGCTTTCAGAGAGCTGGCGTTTATGTTTAGCGGTCGTTTTTTCTTCTAAAGACAGAATTTGCGATTCAAACTGAAGGAGCTGGTCCAGGCCAGGAGCTGCTAAAGCGGCTTCTGAGCGAAAAGTCATGGATTGCTGAGGTCGCGCAGCAGGAGACGATCCGGGTCGTTGCTCTATCATTAAATACGAGCTGGCTAAAACGCCCGATAGCACGAGAATGCTATAAAGATATTGCAGTTTATTCTTCATTAAGAACCGAATTCCCCTCATGACAGGGGTTGCCCCCTAGCCCTCAGAGAAAGATACAAGTTGCGTGCCGAGGGGCGACCATCTAAGTATCTGTTATTGCGAGTGTTTATTTGCGGGTTAGATTCGTTGATGCGAAGACCCTGAGCACGAAAGAAACAAAGAAGGACTAAGACCTCTGCTAAGCCGTTAGAACAGTTGGAGTAAGCTCATTTTCTCATCGGATGCCAAAGGTTTAAGCACCTGTTAATAAGTTAGGGATGGTGTTCTCGCCGGCAAAATTGAATTTAGGTCTCCGCATCGTGGGAAGACGTCCTGATGGCTATCACTTACTGCAAAGTCTTTTTTGGCCGCTGACTTTTGTTGATACCCTTCAGGTGGAATCTGCGCAGCAAGTTCAGGTTCAGTACCTTTGGGCCGCTGATGCACCCATTCCCCATCCTGTCTTATTGCAGAACTCTGAAACTCTTCTGGGAAAAATGCTCGAGACTCTGGTGAGTGAAAAAAAAATACCACCCCTCCAAGTCAGCATTCAAAAACGCATACCCATCGGGGGTGGATTAGGGGGTGTCTCTTCCAACTGTGGAGCGGTTCTCAAATATTGTATGGATCAGAAGTGGCTCAGTTCAGCAGAAGCGCACCAAGTGGCCTGTCGCTTCGGTGCGGATATCCCGTTCTTCATTTCAGCGACTCCCAGTTGGGTGACGGGAATTGGTGAGAAGATTTCGCCCCTTGCTTTGCAGTTTCAGCCAGGACAGAAACTTTTCTTTTTGCTGCTGTTATTCCCTTTTCAAATCCCCACGCCGCTTATTTTTAAAAAATACCGCGACGCCCAGATTGGCATGCGCTCTGAAAGTGATTGGGATCCTCTGAGAAATCAGGACTGGAATTCATTTTTAAATTATTTAGAGAACTGCCAAAATGATTTAGAGGCTGTAGTGGTTAAGGAGCGGAGCGAAATACAAAAAGCTTTAAATTCTCTTCGTTTGACGGATTGTATCACGAGCCAAATCTCTGGAACGGGCGCCACCTGCTACGGAATTTATGCGTCTGAAGAAAAAAGATTAAAAGCTGCTCAAGAAATTGAGACAATATGTCGAGATCTCAATTGTAGGAAACTATTTACAGAAACTTTTACGTCTTGCGCGGTACAGCTGTGAAATCAATCTGAGGAGGCAACATGGAGATCACCGAAGTTAAGGTTTTTCCCGTCAACGAGGAAAAGCTGAAAGCCTACGTCACTATTATCTTCGATAACTGCTTCGTCGTCAGAGATCTCAAAATCATCAACGGAAATACTGGGCTTTTTGTAGCGATGCCGAGTAAGAAGCGCAAAGATGGAACCTTCCGAGATATTGCCCATCCCCTCAACAGCGAATTGCGTGCTTCGATTGAAAAGAAATTCTCCAGTCCTATGAAGAAGAGTTGAAGCGCATGTCTTCAGCTGCTGCAGAAAGCATCAAAGTGCTGGGTCAACGCAAGCGCGATTATGATGATGAGTAGCCGCTAGCGGAGACAGCAGCG
>RFNT01000033.1 GCA_009927045.1 bacterium
CTTTTCTAACTCTTCGGATTCTTGGGGCTTTTAGACGCTGCGCTTTAAAAGCCCCAAGTTTCAAAAAAATTCAAAAGTCACGCTCATTTACTTGAAATTTGTGAAGTTTTACGGCACAACTGTGCGTTACTTATGGACAGCCGAAAAATTATTGTTGGATGTTATTTAGGCGCTAGCGCCTTAGTTTGGTTTCTGGTGCGTAGTTTTGCGCAGTGGCTGAACTTTACTTTTTACCAAGTACGCAAATTACCTGGCAGTGAAGTCATTCGCGAAATACTTCCTGTAGCAGGTGGCTTGATTACATTTCTTATTTTGCTCCGTCATCCCAAAGTGAATGCAACTATGGATGATGTGATTTCAGAATTAAAAAAAGTGACGTGGCCCGCAGCAGATGACGTAAAAAAATCAACGATTGTAGTCATGGTTTGTATTTTATTAGCAAGTGGTCTGCTAGCACTTTTCGATTTGTTTTTCGGAAAAGTGGTTGGCTTTTTACTGAGTTAAAAGAGAGGCAATTGTGTCAGGCGACGAAAATCAAAAACCTGAAGAAACTGTAAAGTCTGAATCGGTCGATACTCCAGCTGCTGATGGCGCAACTCCGACTGATACTGGCTCTCAGGAACTCCTTTGGTATGTAGTGCACACCTATAGTGGCTTTGAACAAAAAGCAAAGCTGGCTCTACAAGAACGCATCCGACAAAACAAAATGGAAAGTTCTTTTGGAGAAATTCTTATTCCGTCAGAGAACGTGATTGAGCTGGTGCGCGGTGAAAAGAAGACCACGAGTCGTAAATTTTTTCCAGGCTACATGCTGGTAAAAATGAAGCTCAACGACAATACATGGCACTTAGTTAAAAACACTTCTAAGATCACCGGCTTTGTCGGAAATGCGACTCGCCCACCCGCTGTGCCCGAAGAAGAAGTTTTACGCATCACCAACCAAATGGAGCAAGGCACTTTGAAACCACGTCCTAAAGTGGAGTTCGAAGAAGGTGAAAGCGTTCGAGTCATTGATGGTCCGTTTGTAAACTTCAACGGCGTAGTAGAAGAAGTGAAGCCAGACAAAGGCAAATTACGAGTTTTGGTCAGCATCTTTGGTCGTTCGACACCTGTGGAATTGGATTTTGTGCAGGTTGAGAAAAACTAAGATTTTTTAAGGAAACGAAGGTAGTCAGATGAAAAAACTTACGGCTCTAGTAAAGCTTCAAATTCCAGGGGGAAAAGCGAATCCTTCTCCTCCGGTTGGCCCAGCGTTA
>RFNT01000059.1 GCA_009927045.1 bacterium
TGTAAGCAGTTCAACGCAAAAACTCAGAATGCCAATGGAATGATCATTCCGGTAGTGATCAGTATTTATCAGGATCGGTCATTCACATTCATTACAAAGACACCACCCGTTGCAGTGTTACTCAAAAAAGCTGCAAACATCGTTCAGGGTTCTGGCACTCCCAACAAAACTAAAGTTGGAAAAGTGACTATGAAACAGGTGGAAGAAATTGCAAAAACTAAAATGCCTGATTTGAACTGCGTGGATTTAGACTCCGCGATTCGTCAAGTCACTGGCACGGCTCGAAGCATGGGCCTCGACGTCGTAGGTTAGGAGAATAAAATGCCAAAAGCTGGAAAACTATATAAAGCCAATGCTGCGAAAGTGGATCGCGCAAAAAAATATTCGGTGGAAGATGCTCTCTCCGTCATTGAAAGCTACCAAGCTCGTAAATTTGATGAGTCCGTAGAATTAGTGGTGAAGTTGGGCGTCGACCCCAAGCAATCGGATCAAATGGTCCGAGGTGCAACGGTTCTGCCGAACGGAATTGGGAAGACCATCCGTGTTGCATGTTTCGTTCGCGGAGATGCTGAACGAGAAGCACGAGAAGCAGGCGCAGATTTTGTGGGCAATGACGACTTGATCGAAAAGATCGAAAAAGGCTGGTTGGAATTCGACCGCTTGTTGACGACCCCTGAGTTCTTGAAAGACCTCACTAAAGTCGCCAAAGTGTTGGGTCCCAAAGGCCTGATGCCGAATAAAAAGACAGGTACCGTCAGCTCTGAAATTGGCAAAGCCATTAAAGAACAGAAGCTGGGTAAAGTGGAATATAAGGTGGAAAAAGCCGGAATTCTGCATACCGTGATCGGTAAAAAGTCGTTCGGCACGCAAAAGCTGAAAGAAAATTTTGCGGTCCTCTACGAAAACATTCTGAAAGCAAAGCCTTCCACTTCGAAAGGCGTTTATATTCGGAAAGTAGCTCTAGCTCCCACGATGGGGCCTAGCGTTATCGTAGATCCCGCTTCAGCAGAAGCATTGGCACGAGGATTGTAAGAAAGCCGTTGACACCCTCTCAAAACAGGTATTTAAATTACGGCTCACAATTGGGCACCTTATAGAGTAGTTGTAGGAGTTTTCCTTGAATCGTACTGAAAAAGAGCAATTCGTCAGCGATCTCACTAAAGGAGTGGATGGCGCACAAGCCATTGCACTCATGGCTTTCAATAAACTCACTGTGGAACAAATGACTTTGTTCCGCTTGGGACTGAGAAAGCAAAACGTTCGGGTGAAAGTACTCAAAAACACCCTGGCTAAACGCGTTTTTGAAAAGACCCCATATAAATCGGTCACTGAACACTTAGAAGGGCCTACTCTACTCGCTTACAGTGATAAAGATCCTGTAATAGCTGCCAAAGCCATCGTGGAATGGCTCAGTAAAGAAAATTTTGATTTAAAACTAAAAACCGGGGCTGCTCTCGGACAAATGATGTCTGCAGACCAGATGAAAGCCCTTTCCAAACTACCTGGAAAGAACGAGCTCTTTGTGGGCTTCTTATGGGCTTTAAAATCACCCCCCACCAAGTTTCTGTATGCTCTTCAAGATACGCCGCGTAAGCTGGGTTACGCGCTTGTAGCTTTAAGGGATATGAAGCAGAAAGCGTCTTAAAAGAGACTTTTGAATTATTAATAGGAGGAGTCACAATGGCAGTCACAGAAGAACAAGTTTTTGAGTTTTTTGATAACGCGAATTTACTTCAAGTTTCAGAATTCATTAAAAAGTTTGAAACCCGTTATGGAGTCAGCGCAGCTGCTCCCGTTGCTGTAGGAGTTCCTGCAGCTGGTGGAGCTGCAGCCGGAGCTGCTCCTGCTGAAGAAAAAACAGCTTTTGATGTTGTTTTAGTGGATGGTGGCGCTCAAAAAGTGAACGTCATTAAAGAAATCCGTGGATTCACAACTCTCGGATTGAAAGAAGCTAAAGACCTCGTGGAAGGCGCCCCAAAAACATTAAAAGAAGGCGTCACCAAAAAAGAAGCTGAAGAAATCAAGAAGAAGCTCGAAGCTGTTGGTGCAAAAGTAGAGTTGAAATAGTACGGCAGTTTTGTACACGCTCTTTTTTGTTTGCAGTTTAGTCAACTTTCCTAGGCCCGTTTTCGGGGAGGACTTGGTATGAGTACAGCTTCAGGTTTTTTTGGCCAAAAACGTTTCCGCAGAGAATTTGGGAAGTTTCCCCAGCTCATTGATATCCCAGATCTGATAGAAGTACAAAAGCGGTCTTATGATCTCTTTCTTCAAGCGGAAGCGGATCCCCATAAACGTGAAGCAACAGGGTTAGAAGGTGTTTTCAAGTCGGTTTTTCCAATTAGCGACTTTAATAACACTTCTAGCTTAAACTACGACTGCTACGTCCTTGAAACCCCGAAATACGACATCGACGAATGCAGAAGCCGAGGCATGAGCTTTGCGGCGCCTTTGAAAGTAACCGTCCGCTTAGAAGTGTATGAAGTAGACGAGCAAACCGGCACTCGAAACATTAAAGACGTTAAAGAACAAGAAGTCTATTTAGGTGAAATTCCGTTGATGACCAATCGCGGAAGCTTCATCATCAATGGTACCGAGCGAGTGGTTGTGAGTCAGCTGCATCGCTCTCCTGGTGTTTTCTTCGATCACGATAAAGGCCTTTCCCACGCCAGTGGAAAGCTCCTTTATTCAGCTCGCATTATTCCTTACCGTGGCTCTTGGTTGGATTTCGAATTTGACCATAAAGATGTCATTTACGTTCGGATTGATCGCAGAAGAAAACTGCACGTTTCTGTACTCCTGAAAGCATTAGGTTACAGCGTTGAAGAGCTATTGCACTACTTCTATGACCAAGAAACTATTTATCTCGGCAAAGGCGATAAATACTTCATCTCCTTTGATCCTAAATTGTATGCAGGCCAACGGACTACGCAAGATTGGGTCGATGAGAACGGAAAAATCATTGTTGAAAAGAACAAGAAATTCACCGCTTCGGTCCTCAAAAAGATAGAAGAACAAAAAATCAAACGTTTTCCAATTTCTCGCGAAGGTGTTGTGGGCAAAATCTGCTCCCAAGACGTCATCGACTTGGAAACAGGCGAAGTCTTGTTAGAGTGCAACGAAGAAGTCACGGAAGAGAAAATTGATTTACTCATCAGCAAAAAGGTAACCGAGTTCAAGGCTATCTACTCCGACCGCGTGAACGTCGGTACCTACTTCCGAGACACTTTAATTCAAGACAAAGTAAACTCTAGAGACGAAGCAGTCATTGAAATTTACAGACGTCTACGCCCCGGAGATCCTCCGACACTTGAAACAGCGCGTGCTTTATTTGATGGGTTGTTCTTTGATGCAACTAAGTACGATCTGTCTAAAGTAGGACGTCTCAAAATCAATCACAAATTTGGATTCAAAACACCTATCGAGAACACCACGTTGACCAAAGAAGATATCATGGCCACCGTGAAGTACTTGATCGATCTCAAAAACGGAAAAGGCACCATTGATGACATCGATCACTTGGGCAATCGTCGCGTTCGTGCAGTCGGTGAACTCCTTGAAAACCAATTCCGAGTGGGTTTAGTGCGTATGGAGCGCGCCATTCGAGAGCGCATGAGCTTGCAAGATGTTGAAACTCTCATGCCACACGACCTCATCAACGCAAAACCCGTTTCTGCTGTTGTGAAGGAATTCTTTGGAAGCTCTCAATTGTCACAGTTCATGGATCAAACCAATCCATTGTCTGAAGTCACTCACAAACGCCGTTTGTCTGCCCTCGGACCTGGCGGTCTGACTCGGGAACGTGCAGGTTTCGAAGTGCGCGACGTTCATGCAACTCACTACGGTCGTATTTGTCCGATTGAAACCCCTGAAGGTCCAAACATCGGTTTGATTTCCTCTCTGTCCACTTACGGGCGAGTGAATGAATACGGATTCATTGAAACACCATACCGCCAATTAAAAGACGGTAAAGTCACTGAAGCTGTAACTTTCTATTCCGCACTTGAAGAAGAGAACCACACTATTGCTTCCGCGAAGGTTCCTTTGGAAGCTGGGAAAATTGGCCCCGATTTCGTATCTGCCCGAAAACAAGGCGAAGTCGTTCTTGTTCGAAAAGATGATGTGGACTTGATGGATGTAGCCCCTAATCAGCTGGTTTCTATTGCGGCATCTTTGGTGCCCTTTTTGGAAAACGATGACGCGAACCGAGCGCTGATGGGTGCGAACATGCAACGTCAGGCGGTTCCTCTTTTGAAAGCCTCTGCACCACTGGTAGGAACAGGCATGGAACGCTTAGTGGCGCGGGATTCAGGCGTCATGGTGACCGCTAAACACTCTGGTGTCGTTGATTTCGTCGATGCTAGCCGTATTGTGGTTCGTATTGATGATAAAGAAGTAGGCACAGGCTCGGGCGTGGATATTTACAACTTAGTTAAATATCGTCGCTCCAATCAAAACACCTGCATCAACCAAAAGCCCATTGTAACGGTCGGAGAACGCGTTCAAAAAGGCGATGTCCTTGCTGACGGTCCTTCCACTGACATGGGAGATTTGGCGCTTGGACAGAACATTGTCGTAGCGTTCATGCCGTGGGGTGGCTACAACTTCGAAGACTCTATTTTGCTCAGTGAAGAATTGTTAGTGAAAGATACTTTCACTTCTATTCACATTGAAGAATTTGAATGTGTGGCTCGAGATACCAAATTAGGTAAAGAAGAAGTCACTCGCGACATTCCCAACGTGAGCGAAGAGCAACTCATGAACTTAGACAGTTCTGGGATCGTCCGCATTGGTGCTGAAGTTAAACCGGGCGATATCTTAGTGGGCAAAATCACACCAAAAGGTGAAACTCAGCTCAGCCCTGAAGAAAAACTGCTCCGGGCAATCTTCGGAGAAAAAGCTGGCGACGTGAAAGACACTTCCCTGCGCGTTTCTCCAGGAATCGTCGGTACTGTGATTGGCGCCCAAGTATTTTCACGTGAAGGTGCAGACAAAGACGAACGTACAGCCAGCATGATTGCTGAGGAAGAAAGTCGTCTCAGAAAAGATGAGGCTACAGAAGTACGGATCATCCAAGAAGCAGCTAAGAACAAAATCGCAAGATTTGTCCTAAACAAAACGACAACTTCAAAGCTGTTGGATTCCAGCGGTGAAAATCAAATCCTTCAAAAAGGTGATGTGATCACTGAAGAAGTTTACAGCAGAATACCCTACGATTTACTCAAACACTTGCCCTTGTCTGCTGAAGTAGAAGCTCAAGTGGCCCATAACTTAAGTGCCGTTGATACCCAGATCCAAGGCATACGGGCTCTTTTTGATGAAAAAGTCGTAAAGCTAAAAAAAGGCGACGAGTTGCCCCCTGGCGTGATCAAAATGGTGAAGGTCTATGTAGCCATTAAGCGCAAGATCGCAGTAGGCGATAAAATGGCGGGCCGTCACGGTAACAAAGGGGTGGTCTCTCGAGTGCTACCTTTAGAAGACATGCCCTACTCAGAGGATGGGACCCCAGTTCAGATTGTTCTGAATCCGTTAGGCGTTCCCTCTCGTATGAATGTGGGACAAATTTTGGAATCGCACTTAGGGCGTGCTGCTTATGGCTTGGGCGTCCGGGTCCAGGAACTCCTGAACAACTGGAATGAAACCGAATTGAAAGCGCTCTTGAAACGCTTCTTCTCGCAAAAGAATCTCCAGCAGGAAATTGATACCCTGGATGCTGATGCTTTAAGAAGGATGGCTCAACGCCTGAAGTTGGGAGCACATACCGCAACTCCAGTGTTTGATAGCGCCACTGAAAATGAAATCAGTGCTTGCTTAAAAGCAGTCGGACTTCCTGAAAACGGACAACAAATTCTATTTGATGGCCGTACAGGTGAGCCCTTTAAGCATGATGTAACCGTAGGAACCATGTACGTTCTGAAGCTCCATCACTTAGTTGATGAGAAAATCCATGCTCGAAGCATTGGACCCTACAGCTTGGTTACCCAACAGCCCTTGGGCGGTAAGGCTCAATTCGGGGGTCAGCGACTTGGGGAGATGGAAGTGTGGGCGCTCGAAGCGTACGGAGCTGCTTATTGCTTGCAAGAACTTCTCACAGTCAAATCAGATGATGTGGCTGGAAGAACGCGCATGTTTGAAGCTATCGTCAAAGGCGAAAACGTGCTCGAACCTGGCTTGCCAGAGTCGTTTAACGTTCTAGTGAAAGAACTTCAAAGCTTGGCATTGGATGTCGAACTCGTTGAGGATATAAACGTATGAAAGATCTCTTAAATTTCTTTGATAAACCGAAAGATCCTCTTTCCTTTAAAGCTGTAAAAATAGCTTTGGCGAGTCCGGAGAAAATCCGGTCCTGGTCCTATGGCGAAGTTAAAAAGCCAGAGACCATCAACTATCGTACTTTCAAGCCCGAGCGAGATGGTCTGTTCTGCGCTAAAATCTTCGGGCCAGTTAAAGATTATGAGTGCAATTGCGGCAAATATAAACGCATGAAGCACAGAGGCGTCGTTTGCGAAAAGTGCGGCGTGGAAGTGATCCAATCTAAAGTTCGTCGGGAACGTCTGGGGCACATTGAACTCGCTACTCCAGTTGCACATATTTGGTTCCTTCGCAGCTTACCGAGCCGAATTGGAGCTGTTCTGGATATTTCTCTGAAAAACTTAGAGCGCGTCCTTTACTGCGAAGCCTACGTTGTGATGGATCCGGGCAAGACCCCTTTGAAGAAATTCGAAGTCCTCAACGAAGACGAGCTGAGCCAAGCCCGCAAACTTTACAAAAACGATTTTAAATCAGGTATTGGGTCGGATGCGGTTCGCGAGTTACTTCGAGAAGTCGATGGCCCTTCCCTAGCAAAAGAATTGCGCGCTCAGTTGGCAAAAACCACGAGTGAAACGGCTCAAAAAGCCTTGGCTAAGCGTTTAAAGGTCGTAGAAGCCTTCAATCAATCCAACAATAAGTTTGATTGGATGATGTTAGAAGTCATTCCAGTGATTCCACCGGACTTGCGTCCCCTGGTTCCATTGGATGGGGGGCGTTTTGCTACTTCTGACTTGAACGACCTCTATCGCCGAGTGATTAACAGAAATAATCGTTTGAAACGTCTTCAAGAGCTGAATGCTCCTGAGATCATCATTCGAAATGAAAAGCGCATGCTCCAAGAGGCAGTTGATGCGTTGTTTGATAACGGTCGTCGCGGCCGCACGTTCACTGGCCCTAACAAGCGCCCACTGCGCTCTTTGAGTGATATGCTCAAAGGAAAACAAGGACGTTTTCGTCAGAATCTTTTAGGTAAGCGTGTGGACTACTCCGGTCGCTCCGTGATTGTGGTAGGTCCTGAGCTCAAACTGCATCAGTGCGGTCTCCCCAAGAAGATGGCTCTGGAACTCTTCAAGCCGTTTATTTTTAACAAGCTCGAACAACGTGGATTTGTCACTACCATCAAGAGCGCTAAAAAGATGGTGGAGCGAGAAAAAGAAGAAGTTTGGGATATTTTAGAAGAAGTCGTAAAAGAGCATCCAGTCCTTCTGAATCGTGCTCCGACGCTTCACCGCTTAGGTATCCAAGCGTTCGAGCCCGTTTTGATTGAAGGCAAAGCTATTCAGCTGCATCCTCTGGTGTGCGCTACTTTCAACGCAGACTTTGACGGCGACCAAATGGCCGTGCACGTACCCTTGTCTGTAGAAGCTCAGTTGGAAGCTCGCGTCCTCATGATGTCGACTAACAACATTCTCTCTCCTGCGTACGGAAAACCCATTATTGATCCGACTCAGGATATCGTGTTGGGCATTTATTACATGACTCAACTGCGCTTGGGTGGCAGAGGGGAAGGAAAAACTTTCTCAGGTCCTGCAGAAGCTATTTACGCTCACCATGTGGGTGAAGTGGATCTGCACTCTCGAATCAATTGCCGTATCGCTGGGAAGCGATTTGAAACCACTCCAGGTCGTTTGATCTTGAGAGAAATTGTTCCCTCAGAAATTCCTTTTGATGATTACAACCGAGTGATGGACAAAAAAGCGCTCTCTGAACTCGTCGACTCCACTTATCGAGCCGTTGGCAGCAAGCGCACTGTGATCTTGGCTGATAAGCTCCGCTCGTTAGGCTTTGAGTACGCTACCAAAGGTGGCGTCAGTATCTGTATGTCGGATATGAAAATTCCCGGCAAAAAAGCAGAACTCCTCTCCGAAGCTTATAAAGAGGTTCAGGAAATTCAGAACCAATACACGGAAGGTCTTATTACTGACGGCGAACGCTATAACAAAGTCGTCGATATTTGGGCCCAAATCACCGACCAAATCTCAGAAGAGCTCATGGCTGAACTTTCTGTCGACTGGGTCTTCGATGCTAAAGCCAATAAAAAAGTGGCAGTGCCCTCCCTGAATCCCATTTATATGATGGCTGACTCAGGCGCTCGAGGTAGCGTGGCTCAGATTAAACAATTGGCAGGGATGCGGGGTCTGATGGCCCGTCCTTCCGGCGAAATCATTGAAACACCAATTACCGCAAATTTCCGCGAAGGATTGGATCCGCTCCAGTACTTCATTTCAACTCACGGAGCTCGTAAAGGGTTGGCTGATACAGCGCTCAAAACAGCGCATTCCGGTTACTTGACACGTCGATTAGTGGACGTAGCTCAAGACTTGGTGGTCAGTGAGTTTGACTGTAAAACTTCGGAAGGTATTGAAATCAGCGCTTTGGTAGAAGGCGGAGAAATCATCGAAGGCATTGGCGACCGAATCTTAGGTCGAACCGCACTGGATGATATCAAAGATCCTTACTCCGATAAGGTCATTGTCCAAGCGAATCAGCAAATTGATGAAAACTTGGTAGATCAAATCAGCGAAGCCGGAATCGAAAAAGTCATCATCCGTTCTGGGCTGACTTGTAAAACTATCACTGGCATTTGTAGCTTGTGTTATGGCCGTGATCTGGCACGTGGACACTTGGTGAACATGGGCGAAGCGGTGGGTATTATTGCAGCTCAATCGATTGGTGAACCTGGAACACAGCTCACTATGAGAACCTTCCACGTGGGAGGTGCTGCAAGCCGACGTGCTGAGCAAAGTTCACTCGAAGTGCGCCACGAAGGTACTATTAAATTAGTCCGTACCAATTTGGTGAAGGATCGGGCCGGTACTTTTACCGTGATGAATCGTAACGGCGAACTAGCTGTTATTGATGAAACGGGCCGTGAACGTGAACGCTATCAGTTGGTTTATGGTGCTAAATTGACTGTCAACGATGGCAGCAAAGTGAAAAAGGGCCAGAGTGTCGCAACTTGGGATCCTTACACTGTGCCTGTTCTGTCTGAAGCTGGTGGTAAAGTTCAATTTGTTGATATTCAGGAAGGTCTTTCCATTTCTGAACAAGTGGACGAAGTCACAGGTCTTTCACGAAGAGCGATTATCGATTCCCGAGACACAGATTTAAGGCCTCGCTTGGTGGTTCTAGATAAGTCCGAAGAAGTCAAAGCTACTTATATGCTGCCTGTGGGCGCTAACTTAGTAGTGTTTGATGGCGACGAAATCTTCCCTGGCGATGTCATTGCAAAGATTCCGCGTGAAACCACAAAGACAAAGGATATCACCGGGGGTCTTCCCCGTGTGGCCGAACTCTTTGAAGCTCGAAAGCCAAAAGAAATTGCGGCGATCAGTGACGTGGATGGCGTAGTTTCCTTCGGTAAAGATAGCAAAGGAAAACGTAAACTCATCGTTACTCCAGAGCATGGTGAACCCCATGAGTACTTGATCCAAAAAGGCAAACACATCAGTGTTCGCGAAGGCGATCATGTACGAGCTGGAGAAGCTTTGATGGACGGCGCTGCAAATCCGCACGATATTCTGCGAATCCTTGGGGAAACCGCTTTGTCGAAATACTTAGTGGATGAAATCCAAGAAGTTTATCGACTCCAAGGGGTTCGCATCAACGATAAGCACATTGAGTTGATTGTGCGTCAAATGTTGAAACGTGTGAAGATTTCTGACCCAGGTGAAACCGACTTCTTGCATGGAGAAAATGTCGAAAAATGGCAGTTCCATACAGAGAATGAGCGTGTCACTAAGTTGGGTAAAAAGACTGCGGTGGGAGAACCCTTATTGTTGGGTATCACCAAAGCTTCACTCAGTACCAACAGCTTCATTTCGGCAGCTTCGTTCCAAGAAACTACGAAAGTGCTGACGGAAGCAGCTATCCAAGGAAAAATGGATACCCTAAAAGGTCTCAAAGAAAACGTGATCATGGGTCGCTTGATTCCTGCGGGCACCGGTTTGGATGAGTATCGCAAGTCCAGAATCGCTGTGCACCACATGGAAGCTGAAGTCACTGAGCCTGCACCCGTAGCTGTAGGCCAACAACCAGCCGCCTCGGTGCTGGGTTCTTCAGAAGCTAAGCTGTAATTGAAAAAGAATCAGTCCGACAGGGGGTCGAAAGGCCCCCGACGGAATTGGTCGGTATCGGCAACTACTCGGTGCTCCTCCCAAACCAACTCTGAAGCTCGCAAGCAATGATGATTCAGTTGTATTTCCCGCTCTGAAAAATGCGGATCATAGAGAGAATCTCCCACGAGTGGGAACCCCGCATTGGCTAGGTGGACACGCACTTGATGAGTCACGCCAGTCGTGCACTCCACTTCCCATAACGAATATCCCTCTTGGTTCATCAGCAAACGAGCTTTCGTTTGGGCAAGCTGGATAGGCTCTCGGCCTGGAGCTTCATCCGATACCACGAGCATTTTTCGAGGATCCGAAGGGCAATGCCCAATCAGTTCACTCATGTCTAGGCAGCTTTCCGAGGATTCCCCGATACACCAGGCCAGATATTTTTTGCTGACTTCTTTTTTTTGAAATCTTTCCCGCCATTTTTCATAAGCCTGGTGTGTTTTACACACCACCAAAACACCACTTGTTCCGGTATCTAACCGATGGGGCGTAATTGTTGGTTGCACACCTGGAAACTCAACAGAAATGCTCTGGGATTGAGCATAAGCCCAGTGCGTGAGGGTCTCGGTTTCAAATAAGGAAAGGGGGTGGCTCGGCATTCCTGCTGGCTTGTCCACTATCCATTCTTCGGCACTCTCCCATAAAACGGTTATTGTGAGCGTGTGGTTTCCTTGACGGAGCTTTTCCAAATGGGTCTTGAGAGGAATAACCTCCAGTCGATTCACCTCAACGGAATCCCCTTTTTTAATTCGCCGCTGATCGAGTTGCACTAATCCTTGTTCTAGGGCTTCCAAAACATGGCGCTTAGTGAGCTCTGGAAACAACTGTTGTACGGCTTTATCTGCGCGCATTTTGGAGTTCGGTTCAGCCATAGCTTAAGCTACCTGATTTCAAAGCGGCGTCACAACCTTTTTCCTTTCCTTCATGCCCCGGGCTTGGCAGAGTGAGCTTGCATGAAAGTACCACACCACCCGCCTCATGATTGGGCTCGGTTCATCCGTTCTATCCGTCATTTCTTTGAAAGCCGAGGCTTTTTGGAAGTTTCCACACCACTCTTGGTTCCAGCAGGGGCTTTTGAAAATGCAATTGATCCGCTCACCGTTCACTCTCAGGCTGAGTCTGCCCAACTGCACACTTCCCCAGAAATGGAGATGAAGGTCGTAATGGCTGAAGTAAAGGCCCCTATTTTTCAAATCTGCAAATGCTTTAGAGACGATCCAGATACGGAGATCCATTTTAAGGAATTTCACATGCTGGAGTTCTATCGGCCACACTGCACCTATGAAACGACTCAGAAGGACGTCATAGAACTCCTGCTATCGGTCACCCAAGCGCCAATCTCAACCCGTCGCATGTCCATTGATCAGCTCTTTCGTGAGAAAGTAGGGATCGAATTAGAAAAAGCTCCCACTGCAGAACAGCTCCTAAAAAAAGCCCTCGCATTAGGCTTAGATTCTCTGAGTTCTAATAACACCTGGGAAGATCTCTTTTTTCGGATCATGCTGGATAAAATTGAACCTTCTTTGGATCCTCAAGTCCCTACTCTGGTGACTGATTATCCTGCCAGCGTATCCACATTAGCCAAACCTAAGGATTCGTTCTGGGGTGAGCGCTTTGAACTCTTTTGGAAAGGAATGGAGCTTTGCAATGGAGCTACGGAACTTGTCTCTGAGAAACTCCTGCGTTCTCGGTATGAATTTGAATCCCGAGAGCGACAAAAAGTTGGGAAAGCTCCCCATCCGTTTCCCGAACGTTTAGCCGCTGTGATGCAAAAACTTCCAGAGAGCTCTGGAGTTGCCGTAGGTTTAGACCGTCTCTTTTGGGCCGTTCGCAGCCAAAAAACTTCTTAACGTTTGTAGGTTTTGAATCAATTGTTCGTGCGTTTTTCCTTGGAGGGTTAAATGTCCGAGCTTTCTTCCCGGTCGACTTTCCTTCAAATAATCATGCACCAAAATGTCAGGAAACACTTCTTGAATATGCTCGGTCCCCTGCCAGTTTCCAATGATGTTTCTCATCGCTGTGTACCCCAGCGCCTGACTCCCTCCAAGTTCAAACCCGAGCCCGGCTCTCAAATGGTTTTCAAATTGAGAAGTCTCAGCACCTTCAATGGTCCAATGGCCACTGTTGTGAACGCGACTGGCCATTTCATTCACCAAAAGTGCATCTGAAGTCTCAAAGAGCTCAAGGACTAAGACGCCCACGTAGTCAACTGCTTGAAAAATTTTTTGAGCATAAGATTCCGCAAACTTTTGCATGCTTTCAGTGACTGGAGCAGGAGCGATAGTTTCACTCAAAACGCCCTGAACATGGTGATTTTCAGCAAGTGGATAAAACTTCTCTTCTCCCCGAACACTCCGACAGGCAATCAACGAAAGTTCTCGCTTAAAGGGCACCCAACTTTCATATTCGAGCTCACTCCGTCCCAACTCAGCCCACGCAGTCTGGCACTCCCCCAAGTCCTTGAGGCGCTTCTGGCCCTTTCCATCGTAACCCAGCTGATTCGTTTTCAAAATTCCGGGAAGTCCCAAAGTCTGAACTGCGTCTATTAAGCCGGACTCTTCGGTAATTAAAGCGTGTGGGGCAGTTGGAATTCCTAGACTGTTTAGAAACTTTTTCTGACGATACCGATTAGCAATGATTTCCAAAACGGAAAGGGAAGGAAAGAGTTTCTTTTCACACTCCCGGATCTCTCGTAAAGTAGTCACAGAGAGGTTTTCCCAATCATAAGTGATCCTATCGTGGGCATCAAAAAACGACTGTAATTTTTCCTTGTCCTGAAACTGTGCTACTTGTTGCTCTGCCAATCCGTCCACACAAGGACTCCGCTCTGGTGCAAATGTCGTGAACTGAAGCCCTAAGTTCTGCCCGGATTGAATGAGCATTCTAGCCAGTTGGCCCGCTCCCAGGATCCCTACCTTCATTTTTTATTCTTTCTCTTCTTTAAGGATGAAATCGAAAGCACTCGCTGCGTCTGTTTTTTTCGATAGTTCACGAGTTTTTTCTTCAGCTGGACATCATTCAAACTCAGAATGGCAACGGCCAGTAACGCTGCATTGACTGCGCCCGCAGGCCCTACAGCTAATGTTCCCACAGGAATTCCCTTGGGCATTTGGTTAATGGAAAGCAAAGAATCCAATCCCTTCAGAGTGGAGGTTTCCACAGGAACTCCAAGAACGGGAAGAGAAGTCTTCGAAGCTAACATGCCCGGCAAATGAGCCGCTCCTCCTGCACCAGCAATCACCACATGAACCCCTTGTTGTTCAAGGGACTCAGAAAACTCAAATAAATAATCAGGAGTGCGATGAGCAGAAACCACTTTGGCTTCATGAACTACTGAAAAGCTCTCCAGGATTTGTGCGGCATGCTTCAAAGTGGCCCAATCCGATTCCGAACCCATCACAATCATAACCACCGGTTTCATGCCGTACGTCCTCCCTCTTGATAAAGCCGATAAAATTTCTCAAACAATCCCTTTTTCTGAATCAACTCTTGAATGGTGCCAAACTCCTCTACTTTGCCCTGTTCCATCACCAAGACTTGGTCACATTTCTCAATGGTCGACAATCGGTGTGCGATGATCAGCGAGGTTCGTCCTTTTAGCAGTTCCTGTATGGCATCCATTAGCCGTGTTTCAATAGCCGTGTCTAAATGCGCAGTAGCTTCATCTAAAATCAATATTTCGGGATTCAAAACCAACGTTCGAGCAAATGCGAGGAGTTGTCGCTCTCCTAATGAGAGATTATGACCGCCTTCTTGAATGGCGAGATCCAGCCCTCCCCTTCCTGAGATAAAATCCCACACATGCACTTTTTTGCATTGCTCAATCAACCACGCATCAGATGGTGGGGTCTGGGAGAGGATCAAATTATCACGAACTGTCCCCTCAAAGAGATACACGTCCTGAGGAATAAAACCGACATGCCGACGCAATAAATTTTGAGGCCAATCTTCCAACGAACTGTTACCTAAAACTATTTTTCCAGACTCAATCTCATAGAACTTTAGAAGTAAGCGCGCCAAAGTGGACTTCCCACTACCGGTCGCTCCCACAATGGCTAAACTTTTTCCTGGCTCCAGTTGGAAGCTCACGCCATCCAGTGCTTTTTCTTTTCTGCCCTTGTAGGTGAAGCTTACTTCCTCAAAAGTTAGCCCACAGGGTTTGGGAATGTGTTCCGCATGAATTTTACCGAGCGTAGGATTTTCTGGCGCCTCTTCAAAAATATGAGCCACTCGCTCCGCTGATACCAACGCAGAAAGCACCACATTGTATTTTTCCACCAAATCCCGGATCGGTTGAAAAAGGTTTCGAATGTAGGCCAAAAAAGCAACGAGCACCCCAACGCTTAACTCGCCACGAATCACCCACCATCCACCGACTCCTAAGAGGGTTGCCATAGAAATTCCATTCAGTACGTTAGCCCAGGGCTGCACCTGGGCATAAGCTTCTATGGAATGCATCAATGCTTCTTGATGATGTGAAACAATACCGTCAAAAGTAGCCTTACGCTCAGCTTGGGCACCTAATCGATGGATGGTGGCCATCGCTGCTATGTTCTCTCCTAAAAACCCATTGATCTCAGACAAGCGATTCCTGGCTTCTCGATAGGCTTCAGATAGTTTCTTCCCAAAATACTGAATAGCCCAAATAACCCCAGGAAAAGTTAACAGCACCAGAAGCCCTAATTTCCAATCCAGCAGGACCATGGCAATCATAGTTCCAAAAATGACCATCACATCCAGCGCTAACACGGACATTGAAGCGGTGAATAACTCACTCAGAGATCGTACATCATTGATCACGCGAGTGATCAACCGGCCGCTAGATTGGTGATCAAAAAACGTGAGTGGCAACCGGACAATACGGTCAAATACCTGTAGCCGTAGTTGTTGGGTGATCAGTAACCCCGTAGTTTGGATAGTATAAGCCTGAAGCATCTCAGAAATGGCTTTACCAGTAATCACCAGCAAAAATGCTAAACAGACATACAACAACTCGCGCCATTGTGGCTTTGAAGCCACTACGACATCCGCAGCCTTTCCAATCAACAAGGGACCCATGAGATCCAAAGTAGTGGTGATCACAATCAGAGCGAGCCCCGCCAAAAGGCGCCTTTTAAATTGATGGATGCGCGGCCACAGCTTCTTTAAGGTATTCCAACTGCTGATAGCTTTCATAGCTCCGCCTCCGCATCACCCGCAGGCGTTGGCTCCACCCTGCCTTCAATACGCTCACGCTCAACTTCCCGCTCACTCTCACGCCAGAGCGATCGATAAAGAGCACATGAACGCAATAATTCGGGATGGCGTCCGCGAGCAATCACTTGGCCACGCTCCAGAACCCACACTTCATCCATTCGAGGCATCACTGCTAATCGATGAGAGGCGAACAAAATGGATAACTGGGGATAGGCATCAAAGAATCTCTCAATAATTTGTTGTTCACGTTCCACATCCACAGCTGAAAAACAATCATCCAATAACAAAATCTCCGGCGATCTCACAAGCGCGCGTGCCAGGGCCACCCTTTGCTTTTGACCTCCAGACAAAGTCACGCCTTTTTCACCAATAAAAGTATTTAGCTGATGCTCCAGCGTGAGTACTTCATCTAAGACCCCCGCGACATAGAGCGCCGACCGAAGCTGGTCTTCAGAAATGGGGCGTTCAATTCCTTTGGTTAAATTCTTGGCAATGCTCTCACCAAACAAGACCACTTGTTGTTCAACACTTCCTATCCGTGTTCGCAGCTCCGATAAGGAGATATTGGTAATATCCGTTCCCTTCAAAAAGCAACTGCGAGCAGGCGTTTCATATAACCGTAACAAAAGATGAAATAGTGTCGTTTTTCCACACCCCACCGGCCCTACCAAGCCCACTTTTTTTCCTGGCATTAAATCTAAATCTCTTAAATTCAGGGAAAAGGCATGAGATTGTGTTTCATCAAAGGAAAACTGTAACTGACTGATGAACAGCTCTGCGTCTTCCCGTTTTTTTTCGTTCTCAGGATACTGATCCTGAATGGGAGGCTCCTGAAGGATAGCCTCAATCCGACGTTCAGCGGCTTTCGCTTCCCGAGTCATCGTAACAGACCAACCGATGGCTTCCATGGGCCACGACAGTTGAACCACAAAACGCTGAAAAGCAATGAAAGTTCCAACTGAGATCGCTCCTAATAAAACTTCTCGCCCCCCGAAAAGCAAAATGAAAAATGTTCCCAACTGAGTGATGAGGCCTAAACTTGGGGAAAACACAGACTCAAACTTCGCTAGAATTTGCCCCTCATGCACGTAGGCTTCGCTCAGTTGTCGGAAGCGCTGCTCAGAGTGATTCTCCAAAACAAGTGATTTAACAATTCGAATCCCTGAAAATATTTCCTGAGCATAAGCGCTCATTTGAGACAAACGCGCTTGCATCTTCTCGAAAAAGAAATCGATGCGATTTCCAATCTTCGCCGTGAGAATAGGAACGAGCGGATAGAAAGCAAAAGTCAACAACGTCAATTTCCAAGAGAGCCAGAACATCGCCGGAACCAGCATGACAAACATGATTACAGCATCCAAAGCGACCAAAATACCGGGCCCCAAGGCCATGCGAATAGATTCAATGTCATTTGTGGCTCGAGACATCAAATCTCCCGTTTTGTTCTTTTGATACTGACGTAACGGAATAGTCTGTAAGTGCCCGTAGAGTTCTTTTCTTAAATCACACGCTACAAAATTTGCCGTTCCAATCAAATAAACTCGCCACCAGTACCGTCCAACAGATTGGAGGATCATGACTCCTAAGTAGGCTCCAGCGCTCCACCATACGGTGGCCAGCGCTCGAGGGACCAATGCATCCATTGCCGTTTTGACAAGTAGCGGCTGAACTACGTTGAGAAAATCTACAAAAAGGAGCCAAAGAAAACCCCAAGTATAGGGCTTTCGATATTTGATAAGAAATCGACTGAACGGGTAGTCTTTTATCCGCTTTTTTACGCTCAACTCAATGATTTTATTGTTTTTTTTCACACCGTTCTTTTGACTTTCTCCCATGAGAGTCCATATTATGCATGAAACCCGCAAATGTGGGAGGAGAAACTCAATGAATTTAAATCAGTTCACAGTAAAGGCACAAGAAGCAGTTGTAGATGCCCAAAGTTTGGCAGTTAAAAAGAGCCACCAGACTGTGGATCCTGAACATTTACTCTTTACGTTATTGAAACAGGAAGACAGTTTAGTCGCCGAGTCCTTGGCGAAACTCCAATCTCGTTTGCCTCAAACGCTGCTTCAGGAAGTCGAAGCTGAAATCGCTAAAAAGCCCCAAGTGCACGGAAACGTACAGACTTACTTATCTCCCACTTTAAATAAAGTTCTAGTTCAGTCGGAGGAGGAATCGAAAGCCCTGCGGGATGATTTTATCAGCACTGAGCACCTCATGTTGGCGTTGTTTTCACTCAAGGATGGCCAAGTACCAGCGTTGTTCCAAAAGAATCGTCTCAATAAAACCCTGTTTTTGGAGGCACTCAAGAAAGTTCGAGGTACTCAACGAGTGACAGATCAAAATCCCGAAGAAAAATTTAATGCGTTAGAAAAGTACTGCCGGGATCTCACCCAAGCGGCGGGCAACGGGCGACTGGATCCAGTGATCGGCAGAGACAGCGAAATTAGAAGAGTGATTCAAGTGCTTTCTCGTCGCACTAAAAACAATCCCGTGCTGATAGGTGAGCCAGGAGTTGGAAAAACCGCAATTGTCGAGGGGTTGGCGCAACGGATCGTCGCTAAAGATGTTCCAGAAAGTCTCAAAGGAAAACGACTCCTCGCACTTGATATTGGTTCGTTGGTCGCGGGCGCTAAGTATCGAGGGGAATTTGAAGACCGTCTAAAAGCAGTTCTAAAAGAAGTTACTGCAGCCCAAGGCGGCATCATCCTTTTTATCGATGAGTTACATACCGTAGTCGGCGCGGGCAAAGCTGAAGGAAGCATGGATGCTTCGAACATGTTGAAGCCCCAATTAGCTCGTGGAGAACTCCGGTGCGTGGGTGCAACAACACTGGATGAATACCGGCAATACATTGAAAAAGATTCCGCTCTAGAACGACGCTTTCAACAGGTTTATGTGGGTGAGCCCTCCGTGGAGAACACAGTTTCTATTCTGCGAGGTCTCAAGGAAAAATATGAAGTCCACCATGGGATTCGCATCACTGATAGTGCCATTGTTGCAGCTGCCAAACTCTCAGATCGCTATATCACTAATCGACAACTTCCCGATAAAGCGATCGACTTAATTGATGAAGCCGCTTCTAAACTTCGAATTGAAATTGATAGCTTGCCGACTGAAATCGATGAAGTGGAGCGCAAAGTGATCCAATTGGGTGTCGAGCGTGAAGCACTCAAGAAGGAAACTTCTGCAAACTCTGAGAGCCGAAGAAAGGAGATTGAAAGCGATATACAAGAGCTGAACGCTTCCGTTGCTAAAATGAAAAAGCAGTGGACTGCGGAAAAAGAGTTGATCGCTCAAGCGTCTCAACTCAAAGAGCAACTTGAAAACACCCGCTTGCAGGCCGAGCGAGCGGAAAGAGAAGGTAATTTAGGTAAAGCTGCGGAACTCAAGTATGGCACTTTGGGAGATCTTCAGAAAAAGCTTTCCGAGGTCAGCGAATCTCTCAATCAAATGGGTCGCGAGAAACGGATGCTCAAAGAAGAAGTGGATGAAGAGGATATTGCCGAAGTCGTCGCTAAGTGGACTGGGATTCCTGTGGCCAAAATGCTTGAAAGTGAAAAAGAAAAGATTCTGCGCATGGAGCAAGAGCTTCAAAAACGCGTAGTGGGTCAGGAAGAAGCAGTTCGCGCTGTTTGTAATGCCGTTCGCCGAAGCTACGCCGGACTCCACGACCCCAAAAAGCCCATTGGGAGTTTTCTCTTTTTAGGCCCAACAGGAGTCGGAAAAACAGAAACTGCAAAAGCACTCGCTGAATTTTTGTTCGATGATGAAAACAACATGATTCGGATCGATATGACTGAGTTTATGGAAAAGCATTCCGTTTCTCGATTAGTGGGTGCTCCTCCCGGATATGTTGGCTACGAAGAAGGGGGCGTTCTCACTGAAGCAGTTCGACGCCGTCCCTACTCTGTTGTTCTTTTTGATGAAGTCGAAAAGGCGCATCCGGATGTATTCAACATTTTGCTGCAAGTATTGGATGATGGGATCCTCACTTCAGGGCAAGGGACGCAAGTGAACTTCAAAAACACGTTGATCATTTTGACGTCTAATTTGGGAAGCCAGCACTTATTGGAAACCACTCAACGTCAAAAAGCACGAGAACTGGTGATGGGAGAAGTGCGCAAGCATTTTCGGCCCGAGCTCCTCAACCGATTGGATGATTTAATTATCTTCCATCATCTGGAAAAATCCCAATTAACGCAGATCGTCGACATCCAATTGGAGCAGGTAAAAAAGTTGCTTGAGGGTAAAAACCTCAGTATGGTGGTGGACCGTAAAGCTCAGGAATTACTGGCTGAAAAGGGCTACGATCCGGTTTATGGGGCTCGCCCTTTGAAACGGTTGATCACCGATTTGATTCTCAACCCGTTGTCGATGCGACTCTTGGAAGGTGAGTTTCATCCCGGCGATGAAGTTGAAATTGTAATGGATAAAAATGGGGAATTGGACTTCTTAAGAAAGTCACAACAACCCTCCAAAAAATCGGCTTCGAAGTAAGGAGAACGATATGTCTTTCGAAAAAATGAAAGGTCCTTGGAAAGGTCCTGCGCTCTATGTGGCGATTGGTCTCATTGCAGCTCTGACTAGCGTTGGATTGTATGCTGGAGCTCAATACTTTTATCAGGTAGCAGAGAGTAAACAGTCTGCAGAAGCAGCCCCTCTTGATAACCCCGCTTCAGCAGAAACTCGCTCAGAGGCCTCCAATTCAGAAGGCGGAACCGCAGCACTGAAAAAGACATCAGAAAGTTTTAGAAGCGTAGCCAAAAAAGTAGGGCCTGCTGTAGTCAATATCAAAGCCACCCGCGGGTGAAGAAACCAAAAACTGGAAAAATGGGGCGTCGGCGTCCCATGCCGCCTGGACAAGACCAAGAAGAAGGGCCTTTCCCACGCGATCCGTTCTGGGACTTTTTTGAACGGTTTGGTGCTCCTCACATGATGCCCGATCCAGGTCCACAAACGAGTTTGGGCTCTGGAATCATCATTGATAAGTCAGGCATTGTGGTGACGAACAACCATGTGATTGATGGTGGGACTGAAATCATGGTGCGTGTCGGAGCAGACAACAACGAAATGAAAGCCAAAGTCATTGGAACCGATCCCAAAACGGATTTAGCAGTTTTGAAAATTGAAGGTGCCAAAGATCTTCCCTTTGCTGCTTGGGGCGATTCAGATTCTGCGGAAGTAGGCGATTGGGCCATTGCAATTGGAAGTCCTTTTGCTCTCGATCAATCTGTGACTGTTGGAATCATCTCTGCCAAAGGTCGAAATCAAGTGGGGCTGGGGAATGATTTCCGCGCTGACATGATTCAAACCGATGCAGCGATCAATCCCGGGAACTCGGGAGGCCCGCTATGCGATATCGATGGCAATATCATTGGGGTGAATACGGCCATTTATAGCCGCAGTGGCGGTTATATGGGCATTGGGTTTGCCATCCCTGCAAATTTAGCCAAAGACATTGTAAGTCGCTTGCAAAAAGAGGGAAAAATCGTCCGCGGGTGGTTGGGCGTTTATATTCAACCTCTGGATCCAGAGCTCGCCAAAGAATTAGGATTGAAACAAGGGGTGGGCATTCACGAAGTGATTGAAGGCAGTCCAGCTGCTTCTTCTGGCATTCAAGCTGGAGATGTAGTCCTTGAAGTAGATGGCAAAGCCATCAAAGATGTCATGGAACTGCAACGTCGCATTGGTGATTTCAAGCCCGGACAAAGTGTAAAACTCAAAGTGATGAGTTACGCAGATAAAAAATCCAGAAACGTCACTGTAAAAGTGGGAACTTTGCCAGAGGAACAGGAAAATGCACCGGGCACTTCCAAAGAGAGTGAACAGGAGCCCGATAAAATTGGATTGCTGTTAATCCTCAAGGGTAAGGAAGTAGTCGTAGCTGGAGTTGAACCCGGCTCGTTGGCCGAAACGCTATTAGGATTAGAGGCGGGTGATGTGATTGTGAGGGTCAACCGACAAAACATCACTTCGATCAGTGCCTACAAAAAGGCCCTTAAGGGTTCGAAACGAATTTATTTAGAAGTGCGAAGAAATGGCAGAAATCTTTTCTTCCAATTTGCTCTGCCTGAATAAAGATTTTTTAAAGAGAGATCGAGGGGAATCATGAGTTCAATCGTAGCCGTGGGTTCTTTAGCGTTTGATAGTATCGAAACGCCTTTTGGAAAGGTTGGGAAAATTCTTGGTGGTTCTGCCAATCATTTTTCTCTCAGCGCAAGCTACTTCACTCCGGTGAAGTGCATTTCTGTGGTTGGAGAAGACTACCCAAAGGATCATCTCGAAGAACTTAAATCTCGTCGTATTGATTTAACCGGGGTGAAGGTTTCTCCAGGAAAAACATTTCATTGGTCTGGGAAATACGGATACGATTTACACGAAGCAACCACTCTAGAAACTCATTTGAATGTCTTTGAGCATTTTTCTCCTGAGGTGCCAGCGAGTTACCGTGACAGCTCTTTTTTATTCCTGGGAAATATTTTTCCTGCTCTTCAGAAACAAGTACTCGGACATTTACCTCAAGCTCGCTTTGTAGCTTTGGACACCATGAATTTTTGGATTGAGAGCCAGCGAGAAGGCTTGATCGACGTGTTGGGAAAAGTGAACTGCCTCATCATTAATGAAGCTGAATTACGACAACTGACCAAAACACACAACGTGGTGAAAGCGGCAGCCCAAGTTCAAAGTTGGGGCCCTTCCTTAGTGGTTGTAAAACGTGGCGAATATGGAGCACTTCTCTTCAACGGTCAGGAAGCCTTCAGTTTGCCCGGCCTTCCCCTGAGTGAGGTCAAGGACCCCACAGGAGCAGGAGATTCTTTTGCAGGCGGTTTTTTGGGCTATTTAGCAGCTCAGGGAAATCCCCAACCGGATCGGGTTTCTTTGAGACAAGCTGTGGTTTATGGCAGTGTCATGGCCTCGTTCATCGTTGAGGATTTCGGTTGTCATCAGCTTTTAAAAATTTCAAAAGATAAAATTAGCGAGCGATTCCAGAAGTTTAGAGATCTAACTCACTTTCAGTAAGGGATCGAGTTGGAAGCTTGACGAGGTTTAGGATTGCCATTAAAAGGACGGTCTCCATGGCAAAAGCAGCAAAAAAGAAAGTTCCGAGTAAAAAGAAATCCGGCAGCAGTGCCCCCAAGGCTCCAGCCAAAGTAAAGGCAAAACCCAAGGCTAAACCAGAAAAAAAGCTGGTGGCTAAGGCCAAGAAAGCTGTAGAAATAGCAAAAAAACTAGCTGCAAAAGCAGTAAAGCCGCCTAAAAAAGCAGCCCCCGAAAAAAAACCTGCTAAAAGCGCTGCTCCCGCTAAGCCTGTAAAAGAATCGAAACCCGCGTCTGCACCCGTTAAACCCGCTCATTTAGGACCCATTGAACCGGGGCGATTAGGTCAAAAACGGGGTTGCCTCAAGTGCGGCGTTAAGTTTTACGATTTTGAACGCAATCCAATCACTTGTCCCAAATGCTTCTCTGAATTTGAACCCGAGGATTTCGAACCCAAGATTTCCCTTAAATCGGATTCGAAAAAAAGTCGCCCTGTTGAAAAAGAGGAAGAAGCAGAAACTGAAGTGGTTGTGAGCGATTCCAGTGAGTTTGAAAGTCTTGAAGATCTGAATGATGATGATTCAGCTATGGTTGGAATTGGTCCAGATAAAGATTCTGACGAAAGTTTTGACTAAGATTTCTTTTCTATCTCGCCCTCGCCCCGATTTTTCCTAATTGTGAGGTTATTTCCCCGATTCCTTCGACTCCCGTCATCTTTCTTAAAATTACTTTGAGTCGATTGATCATGGTAACTCATCATCAATCGTATGAATAATAACGTTATGGCGCCCATGCCGATAAAAAACCATTGCGCTGTAGTGATACTCTTGAAAAAAGCAATCAGCCATTTCTGATTTGTTTCCACAGTCAGGGCCCACCTATTATTTTAACTTGAACAGCAGCTCTGTGCGATTCCTGGGATGAACGCTGCACCGTCCAAGTGATGGCGCCGGAAAGCGCTGCAGCAGCTACTGCCCAGATTGCCGTTTTATTATACCACTTTGGCGGTTCGCTCAGAGGAAAACTGGGGTCATTTAATTTCAACGGTTCGGGCCGGTTCCTTGCGATGAAATGGTCCTCACTCCACGGTCTGAGGCCCTCTCGAAGACTATACAAGTAGGTGTTCACCTTTTTATGATCTTGGCTCAATACAATGAAATTTGGATACTTGGTGAGAGGAGTATCCAGTCCCTGCTCCAACCGAAGGTGCTGACGGAGGGGAACCCATTCGGCTTGGCGAAGCGTGATGGGACGTCCTTGCCGGCAGAGTACGAGCTTTTCATACCACTCGTTCTCTCGAGACTTTATAACAAATAAAAAAACACCTGGGATCACGTGGGAGGGAGTTTCATGGAGTATAAATCCATTCCCCCATAACTTTTCTGCTCGCTCTAGCCAATCGTCTCTTTGGATGGGACACGACGCCTGAGTGGCATGAGTTGCGGTATTCACTTCAATCTCGAAGGCATCCCACCACAGCGGCTTGGCTTCTTCACTCCAGTGGAACAGACCTAGAGGATGGAGCCCCCGAGTCTCGTGAAAAAGCTTCTGGTGGCGTTGAGCCTTATTTTTGAACTTCCAGTATCCCAACGCCTGAAGGAGCTTGGTCTGGGCGATTTCTGGTGCATAAAAAAATCGAGGCAGTTTTTTTGCTCTTTGGTGCTGGATTTCCAGTTTTTTTAAAAAGTCTGAACTGGAGTGCGTAATCCCCGGATGTTCTGATCGGAGGAGGTCTACAATATCAGCGTTGATGCTGCGTAACTCCTGGGCGGCTTGTTCATAAGCAAGTGTTTGCTGGGAAAACCCAAGCGAGAGATGATGCGGGACTAATCGGATGTGATGATGGTTTTCAAAGACATCTCGGAGAGCCCGCTCGGTTTTTTTCTGCTCCAAAACACCAGGAGTTCTGGGGAAATCCATCCAAAGGAGTCCATACGAAAGTGAAGTACTGCCTTGAGCTAGAGAGGCCACTAACCCTAATGGGATTAAAATATATTTATTCATCGGAATCACTCCAGATTTCTATCATTTTTTTGGGCTGCAACTTTATTTTACTTTCCGCTTGAGGGGCTAAGCTCTCATCTTCAGGATTTCGAAGGATTAAACTCAGCACCCCCTGAACGCGATGCCGATCCAAAAGAGTCGCTTCCTGAGCACTGACAGCAATCAGAACCTGTTGTGTTTCCTGAAAGCTTCGGGCTCCTAACACCTTTCGGTTTTGGACCAACACCTGAGGTTTAACTGGGTTTTCTGAATTGTTCCCGAGAATATCTACTTTATCTCCAGATTGTAGAGGTAAGGTTTGATCTGTCTGAATGGAGTACGCCCTGAGTCCCGAAGGAACTTTTTTTGAAAATCGTTCTTCTCCAGGTCGTCGGAGATGACTTGCCTGAATCAATTCACCCTCAGGTGTTTCGACGAGCACCTCCGCACCCACCACTTCATGGATCTGCTGGTCGGTGAAACCGTCCAAGGACGGATCTTGCTTCTGTTTTCCTTGGTAGACCGTCAGATCATGCACGGAAAGGATCATTCCCGGAAGCAACTTTCTTTTAGCTGCTATATATCGAGCTCGTGGCGCATCTGACACTGGGATGAAATTTCTAACTTCAACAACAAAAGCTAAACAAACTGCTGCAAGTATCCACAGTCGGATTTTTAAAGGATATTTACACCAGTTTTTTTTTAATTGCTTCCAGTATTCCATCGGTGCCTTCCATCGTATGAGACTCGGCTTTCCTGAACAGCCCCCAGTTCTTTTTTAGCTTTCTGGGACAAAGCAATGAATCCCTGAAATAAAATCGGAACCAAAAGCAACAGAGTGAATAAGATTTCCAGCAGTAACGCGCCTCGGGTCTCAGGTTCAATGCGCCCGCAACCGATAATTCCAAAGACCATTTTTTTGCTTTTCATGCACCAACCTACTTTTGAGAAGGGTTATTCTTTTGGAGAACAAAAATGCCGGCAATACTTTTGAAGGCAATTTCCATCCTTCAACTTGGTGGCACACTTTGCAGAATCTCGCAGTGGGGTGGAAATCAAGGACTGTATCTATCTCAAGATTCTGCGAGCCTCTGTTCAGTTCCCTCCGGGCCTGCTGCACGGATTGCAACCAGCGTGCAGAAGCGCTTGGAATCACCGAGGTGGCGATAGCCTGAATGTTTCCTCTCAAGTTCTGCGCTGAGGACTTACAGGCGATCGCTGTAGCGGGGACGAAACTGCATGCTAAAGCCGCATGGTAAAGAGCATGTAATTTTTCTAATTGAATTTCTACCTTTCGAATTTGATTCAATAGCTCCCTTCCCTGTTTTCCCAACTGAATGGCTACATTATCCAAAAGGATTTGATTCCATTGAAAGTCTGTTTCGAGCCTGTAGAGATGAGTGATCCCTAGGGGTGCAGTGCTCAGGACTATCAGGGCGCTCAGGACAAAGGATATAAACATCGTTTTAAAATCTCTTGATGGTGTTTTCGCCCCTTACGGAAGGAAAAGGAGGCCAATTGGGGATACCTCAACCAGCGCTCGGAAACCAAACCCGGTTTCCGACCTAACAAGCGTTGTCTCAGAATTTGAGGGTCCGTTACCCTATAACCTGCAACTTGGGTTTGACGCTCCCAAAAAATACTGGCCTCTTTTCCTAGGCTGGACCGAAGAAACTCCCTGATCCGCTCCTGAACTTTCAATGGGCTTTCTCCAAATGCTAACTCCCTCACTTCCATGCAAGTGATGTGGGCCAATACCACTTGATACACTTCCCTTCGGTAAACTTCACATAGGATGAGAATCGCCGGTAACAAGCACCCTAACCCCAAAAGCGCTTCCATCAGAATACTTCCTTGCTGGTTTAAGCGAGTGCAGGTCATTTCACCGTTCTCTAGCGCTTTTTTATCTGAGCTCCCTCCGTAAAATCCTCAAGCGAACGCACCTGGTACATTTCTGGATCTGTTTCCGTGAACTTCACTTTCTTTTTTCCTTGGAGCGAATGGGCTACGTTGGCATAAAGCTCTTTGATATTGGCTCC
>RFNT01000053.1 GCA_009927045.1 bacterium
TTGATTGGATTGTCAGGTCAATTTTTCGGGGAACGGCTGCTTTGCAAAAACTCAGTGAGATAATAACGTGCCAGTTGTTCACTTGTGATGACTTTCTCAAGAAAGTACCAATGGACTTCCTCAAAGCCCGAAAACCGGGCTTCCAAAACACCCGAGAACAACGTGCTGATTCGCGCGGGTGATTCCGGCAGAAGCTTCTCGCACTTGATTTGAATAGCTGCTGAACAGCTTGAACTGACAATGAGCCGCACGCCATTGCGTTCTAGATAAAAACTGTGGGCTCGATCAGGAATTTCTCCCCATACAATACTCAAGGAGGGCTCTTTCATTCGGGCATTGAAAAGCTTGGAGAGCGTGATCCATTGCGTTTTTAATTCTCTAATAAAAACGGCAGTAGCTACACTGAGGACTTCTTCTCGAGTTCGATTGATATCTAAGCTAGGGAGTTGCCCCCTGAGGATGAGGCCTTCTTGGTCGGCTAAATTTTCAATCCATTTGATACTGCTATCACTGATCATTCTGCTCGCACTCACTTCCCGGCTCAACCGACGACTGAGGTGATTGCTCCCCCACCTTTAAGCCGTGGTACTAATGCTCCTAACCCAAAGAGTTAGGTGGTTGCCTTGATTACTGCTTTAGGCTTCCTATTCTCTGATAGGCCTGCACACCGCAATAAGAGAAGGCTCCCAAAGATTCTATTTGTAGGTCAGAGCCATTTCGTGACTCACGCACCCGACAGGGGAGCTACCCCTATTATGTCAGATCCCAACAGTCTCTCCAACCCCTTTTTAGGGGTTGGAGAGCCGCTAAATAATTGTTTTTATTAGGCTTCTACAGGCTTGTGCATGGTCGGTGCTGGAACTTCTTTTGCACCTGGAGCCACCACTGTTTTTCTTTCAACGCCTTCAAGCTTCGCAGTTAACTCACGAACTTGATTTTCCAATTGGCGGATCACATCCATTTGATTGGATTCGGTGCCTTTAGCAAGAAAAGCACTGAAGGACCCGTCGCCAGTTTGAATGATGTGTCGAAGTGTAGAAATCGGAACTGGAGTTTCAGAACGTTTTTGTTTTTCAAAAATAATCTGAGTCAGCGTGGAAGCTGTAATATCTTTCTGATTTCGATTATCAACAACAGTGACTTCTTCACCTTGTTGAATCATTTCAGCTATTTCGTCCAAAGTTACATAGCAGCTAGCATCGGTGTCATAGAGTTTTCTGTTTTGATACCGTTTAATGATTTTGGCCTTCTCCATTTTTACCCCCAACCTGAAAGGTTATAAAAAGTTTTAACTAAGGGCCCCATTCACCACTTCTTGACCTCTCAACCGCTCTACAGCGCCCTACCGAGCACGCTATCCAACTCAAAAAGAGACAAAGTGTCAAGAAATGACGCGGTTTGCCCAACCCCCCATCACCAGGAGGATCGTTACAACCAGCATTACTGCTCTTGATGATGTACGAGTATTTTTTTCCGAGGAGCTCAGACTGTCAACATGAATTCTGCAGCAGGTTAGAAATTGTTAACCTTTGATGGGGGCTGGGGAGGAGTTATTTTTTTTTATATTTATTTTCAATAACTTAGCTAGCACAACTGCTCTGAAAGCAGTGTCTTTAAATCTAAGGTAGTTTCGTGCTTCAAGCGCTCTTTTTGAGTCTCAAATTCAGTCAAAGTGGGAATAGATCCCAAGGTCTTTTCACTGACCATTTGCTTGAGTTCGGTTTCCTCTTGGCTCACAGGAAAAGCAGTCAGGGCCCAGGACTTTTCTTCCATCAGTTTTTTGGTTTGTTCTGTCAGTAGCCGAATGGAGCGAAGTTGCATCGCCACTTGTTGTTCGTAGTTTTGTTTTTCCACTTCCCATTCTTTTTTCCAGGAGTCGGACACAGACTCCTCTTTCCGATAAAAATGGGACCAAACCACATACCCCACGACTGCAAAATCAAAGAGAATTTGAATGGTGATGAAGAAGGCCATGAAGATTCCTTAAATGTTTTGTTTAAATGCTGAATCCGGGTTCAAAATGCGTGCTGTGATGAAAATGAGAATTTCAGACTTTTGAGTTTGGTCCACTTTTGTTGAAAACAAGTAACCGATCAAGGGTAACGAACGAAGAAAGGGGGTTCCAGAATCGGTATTGGTCTCAGAGCCCTTGAAAATACCCCCCAAGACCGCAGTATCTCCATTTTGCAAGATGATCTGAGTTTTCACTTGTCGCGTGTCTTTGGATAACTGAGCAGGAGGAGCAAATACGGGAATTTCATTGAGAAGATTCGTATCTAGAGAGATGGAGCCATCATTAGCCACAATCGGAGTTACATCTAACGTGAGATTAGCAATTTGGGTCGAGCATATGGGAACTCCTCCCATCGGTGCGGGAACGCAGAGGGTTTGCTGATTTCCCTGGGTGATGTTTCCTTTCTCTCCTTGCTGCACGGTGATCGTTGGGTTAGCTAAAACTTTCACTTTGCTTTCGCTCTCACCCAAAGTGAGCGAGGCATTCAAAGAGGCAAAGCGACTCGCCGTGAGATTGATGGTTCCCCCAGTGCTATTTCCCAAAAATCCATTACCGGTTCCGCCCGCCGAGGATGGAGCACCAAAATCAATGCCTGCAGTTCTGCCCGACATGGTGATCTGCCCCAATCCCAACGTTCGAGCGAAAGTTTTTGTCAACTCAACAAACTTCGCAGAAATAGAAATCGAGGGGGGTTGCGTATCCAGCACTTTGAACAGCTTCTGGAGTTTAGTGATCACGCCATCTACATCACGAACAATGATCGTATTTGAGCGATCATCGATGTCGACTTTTCCACGCTTTGAGAGAAAGGGGGCTGCTCTCTGGGAAAGGGTTTGTGCCTTAGCATAACTGATGGGTATTAAAACTGTGCGAAGCGGTTCAATCTCAACTTGTTTTTCGGCCTCTTCTCGCTCTGTTTTAATCGTTTCCACGGAGGATACTCGAACCACATTCCCTTGAAGTACATAGCCCAACTTTTTCATTTTCAAAATCAGGTGAAATGCTTGATCCCAAGGCGTATTGTTCAAACTCAGCGAACCGATGGTGCCCTTAACCTCTTCTGAAACCACCACGTTGTATCCGCTGGAACGAAGCACTAGCCGAAGCGCCTCACGAACATCCGTATTCTTGAGCTCTAATTTATCAATAGGCTCCCCTTTATAATCTTTTCCCCCACCAAAGGCATCCTCACCCAAAGAGGTATCAGGAAGGATCATGGCAATGCTTCGTTGAGCAACCGCTTTGGACTTTTCCGGAAACTGAAGAATGACTCCACTGCCTGATGCTATCACTTGGGGAATCATCAGCTCCCGCATTTTGATAACCAATCGAGTTGTTAAATTGTTTTTCTTACCTAATTGAGAGAGTGAGTAGAGCGCCACAGGGGAACCAAACTCTTTTGAATCATAGGCACGTTTCAAATTTTTTGGTACTCGGGTCTTTTCAAACGTATAGGTGATCTTGTTCTCGTTTGTGTTGGTAATGAATCGATACTTTAAGGGTTGCTTTGCTTGGATAGCTAACTGAAACCCCTTATCGTTTTTGGTGAAGTCCACACTGACCAGTTCATTCAGGGCCGGACGCTTAGGAAGCACTGGTTTTTTAGCAATCACTCTCTTTGCGGGAGAGGCCTTTTTAATTACCTGGCGTGGACTAGCTTTTTTCAGAACTGGCACTT
>RFNT01000195.1 GCA_009927045.1 bacterium
GGTGATTTAGTGACTCAATTGGAAATTAAAAAGAACAAGAAGCCATTGCCGTAAAAAACCCTCAGTGCCCATCACCTGCAAGTTTCCGAGGGAGGATCGTCGCAGGTGACAGGCACTCCACGATTCGCCATCACTGCGTGAGTGCTTTAATGCAGAAGTTGGCGGAATCGTTAAACGAAGTCAGGTCTACCCAAGCCCCGTCTTTTTGGAAGTAGCTTTCGCCTGGTTTTGCAGCAGATTTCACTGTCACGCGGCCTTCGCTGCCTAAGAGCACGGGCACGTTCGATGTTCTATCGAAAGCGTGACCCCCGCGAGAAACTTTCACAGAGACATAGAATTTTTGTCCGGGCTCTAAACTTACAGGCATTTCTAAATCCACAGTGTGGAAGCCTTTGCGAGCTTGAACGCCAATGGCGCGGCTCAACACATTTTTTAGCTCCCCGTTTTCAAAAGCTCCATAGACATCGATGGCATATTCGGTTTGGTCTTCTGTTGTATAGAAACTCACAGCGCTGAGCGTTTCTCGGTTGCCACTCGTGCCCTGAGCAGTGAATGCATTGAATGCTTCAAATGCATCTTTCTTAGTGTCTCTCCAGCCATGGTTATCATGGCTGTAAATACGACGGTATTTTAAGCGTTCCACATTTTGGAAAGAAACCGCGCCCATCTCTGGATGTCGGCCCGCCACTTTATCGTAATAGGAAATCCAAAAATATCCGCCATTGCCCCAGCTTGGGCCCCAACTGTTCTTGATGAGCCAAGCGCCGGGCTTGGGAGCTCCGGTCTTTTTGGTGTCGTCCCAACCCACAATTGCGACTGCGTGATTAGCATCTCGTCCACTAGAAGGGGACTGATAAAATGTATTCGAAGAGGAGTTATAAAAAGAACCTGCCCAGCAGAGTGCAGTGCCCATAGCTCCATGTTCCATCAGTGCCGTCTTCATACTTTCAATGTTTTCCAGATTGGCACCGACATCAAACCACTCAATGTCACGAACATAGTAAGTATGGTAAGTGTCCAAAAACTTTTTTGGCGCTTGAGAATAGCTTTGAGCATCACTGTTTCTGACGGCTCCACCCAGGGCTAAGTAAGCACTGGCAACTCTGTAATCCCCGCCTTGGTGGACCGTGAGACCGCCTCCAGAAGCATCGGGATTATAATGTTGATTGAATCCGTTCCACCAATCCAAATGGTATTCTGCTAAATCTGCCACTTCAGATCCCTCGTTTTTGAACCATTCGCCTGTGAGTTGAAGATTGCTTTCCAATGCGGACATGGTTCCGTGCGTCCAACAAGTTCCGCCGCTCTGATTTTTAACGGGTGAGATGTAAGATTTTCCTTCCCAGTTTCTTAAATCAAACTGTGTAGGTGTTGCCGAGAATAAGAATGTAGAGAAAAGACTGCTCAATACGAAAAGCTTCATAAATTTCCCCTCCTTGGGAAAACCCGATGAAATAAGTTGTTGATGGAAAATGATGGAAAAAAGAATCTATATCATTATCGAATGCTTTTTAAAAAAGCCTGAGAGGCCTCAGACCAAAAGCGTTAACGACAATTAAGATCCTAACTTTGATGTGCTTAACGCACCCAATCGATTAGCCTTGAAGGCTCAGCATGCGGTCCAGCGCTACTTTTGCATAGTGTTGAACTGATTCCGGTATTTCAACTTGCTCAAAGGTTTCTAAGTTTTCCAGAGTATAGAGGAGTCGTCCCATGGTGATTTGGTACATGGTTAAACAGAGCGATCGATGGAGCTTTGTCACCATACGGTCGGGGTACTGAGCTGCTAAGTTTTGAATCAAGTTGATTTCGGTTCCAATAAAAATTTGGTCGCCCGCTTGTGTAGATTTGGCCACATATTGTCGGATGGCTTCCGTACTCCCTACGAAGTCCGAGTGAGCTACTACATCAGAAGTGCACTCAGGATGTACGAGTACTTTAGCTTTTGGGTAAAAGCGTCGGACATGCTCAATATCTCTCACCGTGAACTTCATATGGACAGGACAATAGCCCCGCCAAAGAATCACTCGTGCGTCCTCATATTCCTCGGGACTGCCACCCTCTGGCTGTTCCGGATCCCAAATGGCAATTTCTGAAGGATCAATTCCAAACTTGAGCGCTGTATTTCTTCCGAGGTGTTCGTCTGGCAAAAAGAAAATACGTTTTGATTTTGAAAAGGCCCACTCAAAAGATTTCAGAGCGTTACTCGAAGTGCAAATAGTGCCTTCGCGTTCACCACAAAATGCCTTAATATCCGCAGTGCTATTCATATAGGTGATCGGCGTGAGGGCCGGTCCGCTTTTCAATGCTCCCATGCCGCTTCTACTTGGGGGAGAGAAGCCATGTCAGCCATGGGACAACCGGCTTCGGGATCCGGATGTAATACTGCTTGCTCTGGGCGCGCCAAAATCCGCGCACTTTCGGCCATGAAGCGAACACCGGCAAAGACGATAAATTTACCACCTTCAAATTGCGCAGCCGACTTAGAAAGACCGTAAGAATCCCCCACAAAGTCTGCGAGCTCTGTAATGCGTTTGCGTTGATAGAGATGAGCCAGCAAACAGATGTTTTTGCCGTGCTGTTTTCTGATCTCTCGAATACGAGAAGTAAGCTCTTCTTCAGAAAGCTTTTCTAGTCGAGCAATTTTTTCTAAGTCCATCGATGACTCCACTCAAATACTATTTTCTTCTCGCAGGTAACACCCAAGAGAACGCCGATTACGAAGGCTGGCTTTCACAATCAGACGCGCCACTAAAGCAGCATGGCGTAGTCCGATCAATTCATCACTGAGCGCTGCATTTCTATAAAAGCTATCAATGCCCGCTGACAATTCATTCAGGATGCCTTGAGCCCGTTCCAAGCGGAGCTGCGTTTTGACTAAACCCACGTAGTTCCACAGGGTGTGTTTCAGCGTGAGCCAATCCTGGTGTAAAAAAGAAGGATCCACACTTCCTGTTTCACTCTTCCAAGGTTCAATATCTGGAATTTCAGGTAAGCCATGCCGCCGGAGCGATTGAGAAATAGCTTCACCTGCACGTGATCCCCAGACCAAGCCCTCAAGAAGCGAAGTGCTCGCTAGCCGGTTCGCGCCATGAAGCCCAGTGCACGCAGCTTCTCCTGCAGCCCATAAATTTGAAATAGAAGTTCTACCTTCGAGATCCGTCCAGATCCCACCGCAGTGATAATGGGCTCCCGGAACAACAGGAATGGGTTGCTGGGTCATGTCGACGCCAAAGCGCAAACAGGTTTTGTAAATGAAAGGAAATCGCTCTTGAATCCAAGCCGCTGGTTTGTGACTGATATCAAGAAAAACACAGGGAGCCCCAGTGGCCAGCATTTCTTCGTGAATCGCTTGAGCGACTTGATCGCGGGGTGCGAGTTCTGGAATGGAAAGACCAGGTAAGCGCTTGGTTAAGAAGCGTTCTCCTTTTTGATTGATGAGAATGGCACCTTCTCCCCGTAAACTCTCCGAAATCAGAAAGCGAGGTCCGGAAGTTTGAAAAAAAGTGGTGGGATGAAACTGAACGTATTCTAAATTTTCTAAACGGCAACCCGCTCTATGCGCTAGCGCAATGCCGTCTCCCCGAGAAAATTTACCATTCGTGCTATGAAGAAATAGTTGGCCAATTCCTCCCGTTGCTAAAACAGTGTGGGGTGAAAAAATGGGTTCGACGTTCTTAGTTTTCTGAAAGTAGACAAAAGCACCAAAGCACCTAGCTTCTGCGTGACGAAGCATGCGATCGCTTGCATGAAATGAAGTCATCAACAAATTGACAGCAGTTGCCCCTGCTTGGAAGTGGATTTGAGGCAGAGTCTGCGCATAAGTTAGCAGGGCCTCTTCAATTGCTTTTCCTGATTCATCTGCGCGATGAATAATCCGAGTTGCGGAATGTCCGCCTTCGCGAGTGAGATGGTACTGTTCGTGCCCCTCATTTTTATCAAAAGGCACTTTGGCTTTTTTCAGGAGGATTTCTTCCACCAACCGAGGGCCTTCGCTAATCAGTTGCCTGACCGCTGGGATATAATTGATATTGCCCCCAGCTTTCATAATGTCATTTTCAAGCGCTTGTGAATCATTTTCGCGGTCTTCGCCTTGGTAAATAATTCCACCCTGAGCGTAGGCGGTATTTGTCTCTGGTAGTTCACTGGCGGCTGTGATGATGAGCGATTCAATACCCTGTTGAGCGAGTGCGATGGCGGTGGATAATCCCGCAATCCCCGAACCAATGATTAAAATGGGTGCTTGAGATGGATTCATGGCGTGAAATCCAATGAAAGATTGAGGTTGGGCGCAGAGTGAGTGAGTCTGCCCACACTGACAAAATCCACTCCAGCTTCCGCTAAATGTCGGACCGTTTCGAGAGTGACCCCACCCGAAGCTTCCACTTTGCACTGGAGAAGCTGAGAGCGAATCATCTTCACAGCGCGAGCCACTTCTGTGGGTGTCATATTATCTAGCATAATCACCGTGGGAGCGAATGCACTGGCAAGAACGCGTTCTAATGAATCAAAGCTCTGAACTTCAATTTCTATTCCGTGGAGGGGAGAACGCGTTTGATGGGCTTTTTCTAAAAGTAGGGCTTCTGAAGCATGAGCGAGGTGATTTTCTTTAATGAGAATTCCATCAGAGAGGGATCTGCGGTGAATGAAACCGCCTCCCGCGACGACTGCTTGCAATTGCAGCGCCCTCAACCCAGGCACCGTTTTTCGAGTCGCTAGGATGCGCGTGGGAAATGGTTTCACTGCTTCGACAAATCGGGCCGTTTCAGTGGCTACTCCACATGAGAGCCCCAAAAAATTGAGCAATGTACGCTCTAAGCTCAAAATGAGTGTTCGAGGTCCGGTTAAATGCACTATTGGGGACTGAGGCTCCAGAGGTGAACCCTCAACCAGGTTCCATGAAAACGTCACTTGGTTTTTAAAGATTTCTTGTAAGGCTTCTAAAACGGCAATTCCAGAGAATCGACCGGCTGCTTTTGAAAATACTAGAGCTTGCGTGCGAGAAGTGGAGCGGTCTTCCAAAAGCTGGCTGGTCACATCGTGATCCCACTGATCCGTGGCCAGTTCTTGAAGGACCAAAGCTTTGAGACTGAGAGGTGTCATTAACGCTCAGCACTAACATAGCTGAGGGGGTTATACAATCATCGGTCGTTGCCGGATTTTCGAAGAAGGGGAGCCAGCCAGGTAGCTATTTTTTGTCGGGAAAAGAGGGCATTTTCTAGGGTGGCGATAGTTCCCATTACTGCCAAACCCCCAAGAATATCGAAGAAATAGTGCTGCTTAGTAGTCAAAGTCGAAACAAAAATGGCCAGAGACCAAACCACAAAAACCCAGAAGATCTTGGGGCCCTGATAGCGGAAGGCCCAAGTGGCTACAGCAGTCAGCCCTACGTGCATACTCGGAAAGCAATTACGCGGCGAGTCAGCAGCGGCTACGAATTGCATGACAGCTTCCAAGAGGCGATTGGACTGGCGTAAATATTCGGGCCGAGGATAAGTTGTCGGGTAAAAATAAAAAAACAAACCACAAACAAAGAGCACCCCAAACATCATGCGGGCAAACGACAAAAACTGGTCCCGTTCTTTCATTACAAAAAGGGCAATGACAAAAACAAAATAGTCAGAAGTGTAGATGAGGAACGTCCAGGGCATGAGCGGCAAAGCACGATCTATCCAGAGCAAAGGCAATTCCTGGGCAGGTTCCGCATAAAAGAAATTGGGGATCACATACAAAATCCCATAAGCAACCATGAATAGAACAAAGATTCCCAACCGAAAAGGTAAGCTGCAGGTTCTCGATGTCACTTTTCAACTCTCATCAGTATCCATGGGTTATTTTTGAATGAGCTCTTCTAGCTCCTGAATCATCTGGGGAGAATCCCACGCTTGGCGGCCCTCGTAAGTTTTGAGGGGTATTCCTTTTTTATTCAATAAAACCGAGTATGGCAGTCCCTCGAGTTTATAGGCAGAAATTTGGGAACGTTTCACATTGAAAATAAGATTTTTCGGTAACGTCAATCCTTCCAGTTTTTCAGCGAGTTCATTTCGAGGCGTCTCTTGGATATTGATGGCCAAAAGCAGTAGCTTTCCAAAGCCAAACCGTTTTTCTAAGGCTGCGAGGCTTGGCATTTCATCCAGGCAGGGTTGGCACCAAGTAGCCCAAAAATTCAATAACACTGGAGAGCTTCTGAGGCTGGACAAATTGACCTGCTGTCCATCAGCAAGCCTAAGTTCCAGTTCAGGAGTGAATAAGTTATTCCGCTCCACTTCACCTTGAATGACCAGATCAGAAGATAGAAAGGAAAAAGCAATGATGATGGCCAGAATCACAACAGCCGGAACAATCAAAGTTAACTTGGTCTTTAAGTTCATAGCAGACCCATATAGGATAACACCGGATAGGGAGTTGAAACCATGAATTTATACGGGCCCAGTAAAGTAGGGGGCGATGTGCTAGCCCATTGTGGAAAATGCAAACGGGAGCTTGCTCACGTGATCATGGCGATGGTGGGGGGCAAGCCCGCACGGGTGATTTGCAAAACCTGCAAAAGCGAACACAACTATCGATTAGGGGGTGCTTCTACTCCTGCTAAATCCGGGCTTGCTCGCGCGGCAAAACCCAAAAGCACATTTGTAAAACATTCTGAATACTGGGAGCAAAAGATGGCCACTAAAAAACAAGCTCCCATGAAGCCTTATCAGGTCCATACCCTCTTTCAATTAGGCGATGTCATCCAACACAGCAAGTTTGGTTTGGGCATTGTGGAGGAAGTGAAAACCAATGGAAAAATAGTGGTACTCTTTCGAGACGAAGAGCGCACTTTAATCCATGGGCTTTCGAACCCCTCCGGTTCTTGATCCCTTAATTTCCAGTGTAAATAGTTGCTGAACCATTCAGAGTTCGAAGATTTCCAGTATCTCTTCTCACAGTTTGTCCGTGACTGCTGCCACCGGCCCAATTCTGGTGGAGAAAAGTAAACGAGCCATCTGGGTTTACAGATTCAACAACAACATAATGTCCCTGACTGCTCACTGTGAAACGGCCCATGCTACTTGAGAAGGAGGAGCCCGGAGAAAATCTTAAAACTTGTCCAGGTTGCACTTGATGATAATTGCCACCTCCACTGATTTGTCCGACACGAGAGCCACCTGCTAGAGCAGCACAAGTACCATTGCCTAAACAGCGTCCAATATTACTCTGTGCGCGCATAAGGACTGCGCTGGAAGCGAAGGACTGATCATTACCAGTGTTGGAGGCGTAAGACGGCGTTGAGGGACTGCTGGGCTCCTCGATTCTTAACTTCCGTTCGGCGTCGACCGCTTCCTTGGATTCTTCCAGGATGATTTTTGTTGAAATCACTTTCCCATCTTTAGGATCCACTTCCAAAAGTGTGGTCACTCGGGTTCCGTCTGGACGAATCCCACGAACGGTATATTTCTGTCCGGGCGCTGAAGGTAAAAAACTCTCAGTTCCAAAAGCTTCGTGGGTGGGGCTCGTAGCTTTGTTCATACGGCTCCAGTTTTCAGCCGCTCCTACTTTGTATTCCACTTCAGTGAGTTTTTCAGAAGAGAAAATAAACAGCTTACGATATCCACTCGGCGAAGTATCTGCTCCGAGTGTTGCTAACAGTTCCTTGTCTTCTTTTTCAGATTTTACGGTTTCTCGTGTTTTAGGTGCCGAAGCTTGAGATTGGTGTTGGTCGATTGAAAAGCTGGTTCCGCTCACCAATAGAATTGAAAGGGAAAAGATTAAAGGGTGTTTCATGTTTGGGGTTCTCCTGGTTGGGCGAAGAAGAAGCAATTGAAGTGCCGATTTCAAAGCAGCTCAAGCGTTTTCACAATTAAAGAATCTCGCAGTGAAGAGTCAGACGTATACACAATGAGCCGGATCTAATAATACATAAATGTATGAATATATTTATATTTTGTCCTGTTCTTTTGTTTTGCACGAGTTGCGGGGCTCCCACAGAACTTTTACAGTCTTCCGGTAAAGCGGCCCGTCACAAAAACCGATACGGAAAGAGATGGTTATGGCTCACTTCTTACCCTTTATTTGGATATTTACCGGGCTAGCTCTCGGCAACTCCACCGAAAACTGCCAACACGTCCTCAGAAAAGCAGGCTTGGAAGTAGCTGCCCGGCGCTTTTCTAAAGATCCAGTAGCTCTACTACGCGGCAGAGACACTACGATTTCTGAAGGCTTGCTGTTTAAGAAGTGGGATCCCCAACTGAAAACGACGTTTTATTATACGGCCTCTGAACCCGGTAAAGACGGGTCAGTGCCCTTGATCGATCCCTCTGCAAAAGCCGTTGCTTTGTTTTTCCACGGATCAGGAACTGCTAAATCCAGCGGTCGCAACTTCATTCACAACATGAATTACCTTTCTCAGCAAGGGATTGCCGGCGTTGCCATTGATTTGCCCTTTCACGCTTCAAATCCCGGCGAGGAACGGCTCAAAGATAAAGCCGAATTCATGAAGTGGCTTCGTGAAGTCGTGAGAGAATTGAAAAAATCAGGGAAGCCCATCTACTTGGTAGGCCACAGTTTCGGACCAGAAGTAGCACTCCAATTCGCGGCCGAATACCCCAAAGACTTGCAGGGGGGCGGGTTGTTTCTGATTTCGGGTGCCTGGGGAAAAAGCCCCTCTCACGAATGGATGTATGAGAAAGTCACTACACCGGGCATGGAGCACATTGGTGGCGATCAAAAAGTAGAGGACAACCCAGCCGGAGGCGACTGGGCAGGAAAAATAGCCGAGCAAAGCGATTGGCACCTCAAAGGAATTTCTCCCGATGTTAAAGTGAAGCTGGTAGTGGGTGAAAAAGACGAATGGTGGCCACCTCCAAGTTCGGAAGATAAAAAGCTGCCTCGCGGTGTTCGTCGAGTCACTCCTTCGGGTCCCTTTCCCAATCAATTAGGAAACGCTGGCTTAGTGAAAAAACTGACGGTGACCCCAGAACACACTTTCAATGAGGCCTTAGGTTGGACAAAAGAAAAAATTCCACACATTGAAATTGATGTGGTGGAAGGGTATGGCCATTTTATTTTTGATTCGAGAGATCCTCGCGGTGGTCCCCTATTGAATCGCTTATTTTTAGATTTTGCAGGTGTGGATTATTCCAAAGCGAATGAGCAAAAAAAGAAAAGTGCTCGTTTAGAACTCAAAGTATTGGCCGAAAACAACGCGGTTTTTAGAGACTGGGTGGGAGAAAAGCATTTACCGCGACTTTTGAAAGATGAGGCCAGCGCGACTCGAATTTTAGATCAGTGGCAGGGGTTGGAACTCTTGGCCTGGAAACAAATCTTCAGCCAGTTGAAAGAAACGGATCCCGAATATTACGAAGCGAGAAAACATTGGCTTGCAAAAGAATTGAAAGATATGCCCACTGAACCTGCAGAACTCAAAAGAAAAAGTTGGAATGCCAATGAACTGCTTGCGGATATCAAACGGTATCGGGAAGCTGCGGAAAAAGGAACTCGTCTGTCGTTGCCTGAGGATCCTTACCGACCCCAGTTGCCCCAGGTTTCTAGTAGCTTGTTAGGAGCCCAAGCCCCAGTCACTCCGTTTGGGGGCTCTCTTTTAGCTTCGGAGTTCAGATCTGGCATTGAAGGCAAAGGGCGAATTGTGCAAGAAGAAAAAATGGGGCCTACTCTTAGAAAAATAACTTTTGATTACAAAGGAAATGAAGGCAAAACCTGGTTTGCGTTGGATGTTGAAAATAGCGAAGCAGTTGAAGCTTTTCTGAAGCGAGCCTATGAAAAGGCTTACGAACAAAACGGGTACCTTGCACCAGGCGATAATTGGGAAGTGGAATTGGAAGGCATTCGAGTGAAAGGTGCTAATCGTCTCGATCACAAAAATAAAATTTATCGCTTAGAGCGATTATTATTGGAACCCGCCACAACGACTACCCCGGATTAATGCTCGAGATATAAGAAACTCCTCCCGAGGGTTCTACTCGGAGAACCACGGCAGGCTTTACCGCATTTCTGTCTTTGTTCATAGAAATCATGCCAGTGACTCCCTCAAAGTTGCGGGTTTCTGAAAGCGCTTCTCGAATATCCGAGGGAGAGAGCGAAGGTGCTTTTTCAATGGCTTTCAAGGCAATCCGTGCAGCATCGTACCCCAAAGCGGAGAGTGCATTAGGGGCTTTGCCGTAGCGGTCTTTAAACTGAGCAACAAAAGCTTGAACTGCCGGGTTTTGATCATCGATTGAAAAGTGTGTGCTGAAATAAGCTCCTGAAGGAAGCGTTTTTGCCATGGGCGCAAATAAAGAGCCTTCCCAACCGTCTCCTCCCAGGAGTGTGGCTCGTAAATTGAGCTCTGCAGCTTCGCGAGCGATCTGTTCCACTTGGCGATAGTACCCCGGAATAAAAATGATATCGGGTTTGGATGCCTTGATCTGGTTCAAATAGGGTTTGAAACTTTTGTCTCGTGGAGAGTATGCAATATCTAGAACAACTCGTCCTCCCATTTGCTTGAAATCCTCTAAGAAATAATTAGCTAAACTGTGGCTGTATTCGCTTTCTTGATCTCGCAAAATAGCGGCCTTCTTTAAGTTGAGGTGATCAATTGCAAACTTGGCCATCACAGAACCCTGAAAAGGCTCAATGAAACAGCTGCGAAATATGTAATCACCCATGCTGGTCAGTTTTGGGTGTGTGCTGGCAGGGCTAATCAACGGCACTCGATAGGATTGAGCCACGGGAGCAATCGCCAACGATAGGGCACTGGCTACTTCACCTAATAGAATTTGAACTCGGTTCTCCGTGATGAGACGCGTGGCCTGAGAAATCGCGATTTCGGTTTTCCCTTGGGTGTCACGCGTGATCACTTCAATTTTTTTTCCGTGGATGCCACCTCGCTGATTGGCTTGATCCACGGCTAAGGCAATGCCCTCATGGGTAGAGAGGCCATACGCACTTTCGGCTCCAGTCATCGAACTGAGCTCGCCAATTACAATCGCATCCGTTCTCCAAGTACTGGGAGCGGTGCCTCGACTCAAAAAACAGCCGGGGTTTAGCGCTAAAAACACTAAGCCCAAGCCGGTCATCCAACGATTTTGCATAGGGTGCTATCTATCTGAAAACGTTTCACGTTTATCGGTTTTTCCACGGGGTTGTCAATTTAAAGCGCCCTTGGATTGACGATCGGGACTCGGTCCCCTATTCTCATCGACCTATGAGCCAAACTAAAGAAAAAGTCTCTTTTGAAACCTCTTTGAAAGAATTAGAAAAAATTGTGGGTGAGCTGGAAACCGGGGACACCCCGTTAGAGGCCCAATTGAAAGCTTTCGAAAAGGGGGTTGCTCTGTCCCGCGAGTGCTTGAAGCAATTGGAAGAAGTTGAAAGAAAAGTTGAATTGCTGATGCAGAATGCCTCCGGAGAGTTTCAAACAAGCCCTTTTGAGGTTTCTGAAAAAACGCCATAACCTGTGCATGGGGGCTAGTTGTGAAATTTCAATCGTCCCACGCCAATCATTGGGCAGAACAAGTCAATCAGGGGATTGAACAGAGTCTCAATCACTACCGAAAAACGTCTTCGCAGCGCTTTTCTAAGCTCATAGATGCAATGGAATACAGTTTGTCAGGGGGAGGGAAAAGATTCCGTCCTTTATTGACGCTTGCGAGTGCTGAGTGTTTAGGCCTGCGTGTAGAACAAGTGCTCCCAGCGGCTCTCGCCGTGGAGTACATTCATACTTATTCTCTCATTCATGATGATTTACCTGCTTTAGATGACGACGATACTCGTCGGGGTAAGCCCTCGAGTCATAAACAATTTGGAGAGGCAGTCGCTATTCTTGCGGGGGATGCTTTGCTTACGGAAGCTTTCGGGCAATTGGCTCGGCTTCAGGATGCCCCCGACTTCACTGAAGCTCATGTAGTTTCCGCTCTAGAACTCCTCGTTTCGGCTGCGGGGGTCCGCGGTTTGGTGGGAGGGCAATTCATTGATATCACTTTGGAACAGCCCCAATTCAATTTGCCTGAAGTGGAGTTCATTCACATTCATAAAACGGGTGCTTTGATTGTAGCTTCTGTCCTTTTGCCAGCAAGGCTCTTGGGGCTTGCGGAAAAAAAGACAGCATTATTAAGGCGTTATGGAAGTGCCTTGGGGCTTGCGTTTCAAATCTCCGATGACATTTTAGATGCTGATTCCAATGGAAGGTATTCGCGAGGCCCCCGAAAAAAAGCCCGGCCTGCCTATAGCGAGCTGATGAACCGGGCCGAAATGCAGGATTTACTCAATCAACTTGTGGACACTGCCCTCCATTCTGTGGAAGCTTGGGGTGACAAATCCCAAGCGCTCAGGGATATTGCTGAGTTCATACGTAACAGGAAACAGTAAGGGTGAAGAAGATTTTAGACCAAATTGATTGGCCTCAGGATTTACGCCGTTTACGGCTTACCGAGCTCAAAACGGTGAGTGATGAAGTCCGCCAACTCATCCTGGACGTGATTTCCCAAAAAGGCGGTCATTTTTCTTCGAATTTGGGCACGGTCGAGCTTTCAGTAGCGCTTCACTATGTCTTCGAAACTCCGAAAGACAAGTTGGTTTGGGATGTCGGCCATCAAGCTTATCCCCACAAAATTCTAACGGGTCGTAAGGACCGGTTTCACACCATCCGCCAACATGAGGGCTTAAGTGGTTTCACAAGCCGTGCGGAAAGTGAATTTGACCACTTTGGTGCCGGACACGCGAGCACTTCGATTTCTGCCGCAGTAGGGATTGCTGAAGGGCTTCGGTTGAGCGGTTCTAAAAACTTAGCGATTGCCGTTATTGGAGACGGGTCCATGACAGGCGGCCTGGCTTTCGAAGCTTTGAATAGTGCGGGGCACATTCCTACAAAAAACTTAGTCGTAGTCTTGAATGATAATGACATGGCGATTGATCCCAACGTGGGAGCGCTCAATCGATTTGTAAATCATGCGCTCGTACATCCTGGATACAATCGATTACGAAAAGAATTAAAAGCCATTGTTGATTCCATTGCTCATCACGGAATGGATCTCTCCAAACTGGCTTCACGAGCCCGAAAAAGCATGAAAAACTTTTTCACTCCCGGAATGTTATTTGAGTGTTTTGGTTTCCGGTATATGGGACCTATTGATGGACATGATGTGGAAGCGCTCGTGGAGGCTTTATCCTTCGTGAAAAGTGAAGGCGCCGAAGGCGGACCTTACTTAGTTCATGTCCTCACGAAGAAGGGAAAAGGATACAAGCTCGCTGAAGAGAATTCGCTGAAGTACCATGGAGTCACTCCCTTTTGCATCGAGCAAGGCATTCAGCCTTCTGGCCCGAAAAAGGCCAACTACCAAGACGTTTTTGCTGATACTTTGATCCGTCTGGCCAAAGAAGACCCACGGATTGTCGCCATCACCGCAGCCATGCCCAGTGGGACCGGCATTAATAAGTTTCAAAAAGAGTTCCCACAAAGAACCTACGATGTGGGAATCGCGGAAGGCCATGCCGTTGTTTTTGCAGCCGGACTTGCTACTGAAGGTTTTCGGCCGGTTGCCGCCATCTACTCTACTTTTTTACAGCGTGCTTACGATCAGTGCATCCATGATGTAGGGATTCAAAATCTACCGGTTATTTTCGCAATGGATCGCGGGGGGCTGGTAGGAGCGGATGGAGTCACCATCAAGGCGCCTTCGATCTCACCTATTTGCGAGCGATTCCTGGGTTTGTCATCATGGCTCCCAAAGATGAGAACGAACTTCAGCACATGGTGAAAACTGCAGTAGAGCATCAAAGCGGGCCGATTGCGTTTAGATACCCTCGAGGTGAAGTCGTGGGAGTTCCTTTAGATAAGCAACTCAAATCACTTCCCATCGGTAAAGGGGAATTACTCCAAGCAGACTACGAAGCGGTCGATGTACTTTTAGTGGGCGTTGGCTTTGCTGTTCAAACAGCGCTTCAGGCTCAAGCTCTTCTTAAGGAAAAAGGAATCAGTACTGCTTCCATCAACGCTCGATTTGTGAAGCCTCTCGATGAAGCACTTCTCACGCAGTGGATCCGACGGTCTCAGCTGGTAGTCACTCTTGAAGAAAATACAGTGTGTGGTGGCTTTGGGAGCGCAGTTCTCGAAATGATGCAGCAGAAAAACTTGAAGCAAGATGTTCTGTGTTTAGGACTCCCAGATCAATTCATCGATCACGCAACTCCTGCAATTCAAAGAAAACTCACTGGGTTAGACGCCGCCGGCGTCTTGCAAAAAATTCTTGAGAAACTGAAGAGTGCCAAACATGAACTTCCCCTGAACAAGCCCAAGCTCGATCAGGAAGTCCCGCTTGTCTTAAATTAATATGGAAAAAAAACGTCTCGACGTTTTACTAGTCGAACAAGGGCTTTCTGAAACTCGAGAAAAAGCTCAGGCCATGATTTTGGCTGGAGAAGTGTTCAACGCTGAAGGGATTCGTTTAGAAAAACCTGGCACTCAGTACCCCGTGAATCTTGAAATCCAAGTAAAATCTCGGACTCAACTGTTTAAAAGCCGAGCAGGACATAAATTGCAATTTGCATTCGAGCAATTTGGCATTCAAGCGCAGGGAAAAGTTTGCATGGATGTTGGCGCTTCTACGGGGGGATTCACACACTGCCTCATCAAAAATGGGGCGACTCAAGTGGTTGCTGTTGATGTCGGTTATGGGCAACTGGATGCGGAATTGAGAAATCATCCGCAAGTGCTCAATTTAGAAAAGACGAATGCACGCTATCTCCAACCTGCTGATTTGGGGTCCTGGGGATCTCAAGTGGAACTGGTGGTGATTGATGTTTCTTTTATTTCGCTTGAAAAAGTTGTGGAGCCCTTAGCGCAGGTTTTTCCTTCTTTGAAAGAATGGATTTTACTTTTTAAGCCCCAATTTGAAGTGGGACCTCAGAACTTAGGCAAAAAGGGTAAAGTCAAAAGCCAGAGTGCGGTTCAAGAAAGCTTATCCGCTTTTGAACAGTGGATGAGTGCTCAAGGGTTTTTAAAACGAGGTGGCCCGGAAACTTCTCCTCTTCCAGGTAAAAAGAGTGGTAATCTAGAGTACTTATTTTTTTATGA
>RFNT01000126.1 GCA_009927045.1 bacterium
GAGATTCCGTCGATTAAAGCTGCAGGACTCTCGGAACCGCTATCCACAATTGAAGTTTCTGCTGACAATCCCAATAAGGATTGAGAAAGGCATTCAAAAACATTTCCAGAAATAAGTGTTTCTTTTACGCAGAATTGAAACTCTCCGTTCACCCACCATTCCGCTCCTTTAGCAACTCCAGAAAAATCCCCCGTTACGGGATCCGTTTGACCTGAAAAACGGTGGACCAAGAGCAAGGCTCCCGTATTTGAATTGGTTTGCCTCATGAGCTCTGAGAAAGGTGTTGCTCCCGGAGCAACCAACAACGTATGGGGTCCCACTGAGGGTAAGCTTGAAGATCCCCCGGATGCATGCCCCGTAGAAGTTTGATGCAAGCCCTTGGCGGAGTAATGATCTAAAAAAATCTTTCCCAAGACACCGGCCTCAATCATTTGTAAATTCTGTGTCGGAGTACCCTCCCGATCAAAAGTTCCACAGGAGAATCGGTCTGCAAGCCATGCGGTATCTTTCAAATTTAAGAGCGGGCTCAAAACTTGCTCTCCTAATGTCTGCAGATTCCAACGACTGCTGCCCTCCAGAATCACTCGACCATTCAAGTGATAGCATAGGGGTTCGATCAAAATATCCAAAACTGCACGTGGAGAAAAAACCACCTTTCCCTTATAGCTAGGGGCGGTTCCTGTTTTTAAGTTTTTAAGTAGCGCTTCTCGAAAACGAGCAGTCGTCTGAACAATGTGATCGCCCAATCTGGCAGACTGTCGAGCAATATTTGAAAAATAATCGAAGCTCGTCAGGGTCTCGGAGTCGGCTGCCATCGCCATCAAGCTCCAAGCGCAATAAGTTTCTGATTCCAGTTGATGAGTTCCTTTTGAATTCACTACCAACGATAAGCTTTTTCCGACTTCTAAGCTGCCCTCATTCAGACGAATACGCTTATCATTTAAGATCTCCTTACGGAGGTGTTCAATCCACTCTTTTTGAGTTTGCAGAGAAGTCAGCGCTAAAGTGGGATCCCATAAAGCTAAATTGGGGGCGGAACTCGACTCTGCAACCGATTGAATTGAAAAGTAGGGATTCTCAGGGGAGAACGTTGCAATTTCAACGGCACGATTTGCGACTTCTTTGAGTTCTTTACTGTTGAGCGAATTGGTTGAGGCAAAGCCTTGGCGTTGGCCCTTTAAAACGCGGATTCCGAATTGATAACCTTCATCAGAAGCTGCTAAGTGGTAATCTTGTTTCTCTAAAGAAATTTTACTTTTGCTGCCGTAAGATCCGCATACTTCAGCAGCGTCCGCACCTGCTTTGAACGCATCTGAGATGAGTTGAGAACCTGCTTCTTCTAGACGTCGAGTTTCGCGATTGAGTGATGTCATTTATTCCTGAACTCCTCCGATTGTGGCTTGGCAGCGCAGGTAAGGCCCCCCTGCATCTACTTTTGCGGGTTGCCCTTTACCGCAATATCCTGCGCCTAAATCTAAATGAAACTCCTTTGAAACTGCATCTACCGAACGAAGGACATCAAAGGCTTGTCCCGAAACCGTGGCACCTCGGTACATGTGTTTGATTTTTCCTTTTTCAATTTTCATCACCTTTTGAGCTCCAAACATGAATTCTCCAGTGGCATCCGCTTGACCTCCCAGAGGACAGTCGACTAAGTAGCCGTCTTCAGTCGATTCGATGATTTCCTGTAAACTTTGATTTCCCGGCTGCACATAGGTATTTCTCATTCGAATGAGCGGCTCATCTTGGTATAACCAGGCCCTCGCATTGCCGGTTGGGGCCACTCCGAAAGCTGCCGCTGATTCCCGATTGTGGAGATAGGATTTCAAAATCCCATTCTCAATGATGACCGTGTTCTGGGTGGGCACTCCTTCATCATCCACCAACAAACTCCCTCCGGCATGAGGCAGTTGGGGTAAAAAGCCAGAGTCGCAAAGACTGACCAGAGGGCTTGCAACGGTGTGCCCAAGTTTGCCCTGAGCAACGCTGCCTGAGAGAACAAAATCTGCCTCTACTGTATGTCCAATGGCTTCATGCGAGAGCAAGCCCACCATTGCCGGAGAAAGAATTAAAGTTGCTAATCCTCCTGGAATTCGAGGAGCTTTTAGCAAATCAACCGCCAATTGGGCTGCAGTGGTTCCCATTTCCTCCATGGGATGTTCGGTAAATAAACAATCCCAAGCTCCTGTGCGCCCTACGGTCTGTTGACCCTCAGCCATTTCTCCATGATCCGCTGCTATAGCAGAAAGACGGATTTCATTTCTTGCTAGGCGACTGAGAGCACGAGCTCCATCTGTAGTGATTAAAATCTTATCCTCAAACTGTTCACTGTAGACACAAGTTGAGGTTTGAATCAGTTTCGAGGCGGTTCGTATTTCACTCTCCGCACGTAAAGCGGCTTGAAGCTTCTGTTGAAGGGGCATCTTTTCTAACGCTTCATAGCCCTCCAAAGTGAATTCTCCTTGCGAAAGAGTTGTCGGTGGAAGTGCCGGAACCGCCGATTTTTTCATTTGGCTTATGGATTTAGCACAATCAATGGCTTGCCTCATGGCTTTCTGAATACCCTCGGCAGAAAGGTCCGAAGTGGACGAAAAGCCCCAAGCCCCATCGACCAGGCATCGAATCCCCAAACCGCTAGTCAAATTCGCCTTGGTTTGTTTCACAAGTCCCTTTTGAACTTGTAATGAATGGCTTCGACGTCTGTGATAACGAGCCTCCATCCAACAAGGAGCACTTTCTAGAGCTTGTTGAATTCGTGATGCCAGATCTTTCATGGTTCAGATACCTCCAAAAAAAGCGTAGTGGTCCAGATATTCAGTATGAATGTGAGTGCTATGCTGCACGCCAACTCCACCATCAAGCTGCCCCAACCTGAAATGAAACGATTTTCAAAACCGAGAGAGTGAGTGGCGTCACTGCACTCAAAAGAAAACTCGCTAGGGCTGTGCACAGAGACACCCCAAAATGTTTTTTTGCAAGCACTTTGGATCGACTGAATGCTTGTGACACTGAAAGTTCCGGTTCATTCCAAAGAATGAAGGGTAAATAGAGATAAAATGCTAAGAGAATGACTCCAGGAATGATGAGCAAAATAGCGGGAATGCAGACTAAACCCAGTAGAAGAGCTGCACCGGCAATTTTAAGGGAGCTCTTAAAAAAATTATGAACTAGAGGAGTATGAGGAGATTGGGGATTTTTTAGGGGATGAATCACTCCGAACGAAAGCGCTGCACACCACGAACTTAAAATACAGTAGGGGGGATAAAGAAAAAGTAAGATGAGATAAGGTTGCTGGGCCCACTGCGTCTCCAGGTATCTCCAGAGCAGCCCCAGAAGAGCTTCCGGAACTTGAATGAGTAACAAGATCGGGACAACTGGTTTGAGAGCGCTCAATCCGCGAAGATGTGATTCAAACTGATAGGCCATGAGAAAAACTTTTGCTAAAGTACAGGTTTCAAGAGTTCCCATTATACCATGGCTCAATCTAGAAAAAACTCAACGCTGCACCCTTACCCTGCGGTTCCTCTCCGAGTGATTTGGGTTGGAGGATCGGAACGTGAGATTGGCAGACAACATGCGGATCAGTTGATCGATTCCCTACGAGTGGGCATGGCTCCTTTTTATTATGAGTTTTTTAGACGCATTCTCAATCCACACCCCGTTCCCCCGTGGGAAAAATGGGGTTTTCAATTGTTATCGGCCTTTGTAGATGGATTTCTCATTAAGAAACTGGTGAGCCAAATTCCAGAAGGTCTGAGACAGCGGATTCAAGGCGTGTCAGAGGCCAGCGGAATTCCGGAGGAAGCCTTTTTAACCACGCTGATTCTGCCGGATCTTTTGCCCATGCTTCAGGCCCACTGGGTTCGTTTAAAACCGGAATTGGGGATAGCAGTGAATCGGCCGCCGTTCATGGGGTGTTCTAGTTTTGTTGTCAAATCTGAGCAGTTTTTACACGGAAGAAACCTCGACTTTCCCGGTGTGTCGTATTGGGATCGCTATCCCGTGATCCAAGTCACTCGGCCCCAAGAGGGGTATCAATACATTGGAATCACTTCCGCTGGGGTCCCTTTGGCGGGAATTTCAGGGATCAATGAATGCGGCATTTCAGTGGCGCTCCACCAACACTATTGCACGGAAACAGATTGGACAGGACAACTGCCATTTGTCATTTCTGAAAAAATCTTGCGGGAAGCAAAGGGATTAGAGCAGGCGTTACAAATTCTCAAACAATCTCGGTTAGCTTCCTCTTGGGCATTTGTAGTAGCAGATGGAAAAGCCCGGGATGGTTTTATTTATGAGGCAACGCCAAAGCGGTGTGGCGTGCGATGGCTTTCCGATGAAAACAACCTGCTCGTACACACGAATTATTTTCAGTCAGAAGCGTGTCGTAATAAAGATTATGCGACAACAGAGCGGATGAATTGGGATAATTTTTGGAGAAAAACCACGTTAGAACGCAATTTGCGATCCCAATTAGAAGATCTCACTGTTTTTCAGGCGGTCCAGGCGTTGAGTTGTCATTGGGACGGATTTTGGAATGAGGAAAAAATAGTCAATCGGACGGTTTCTCAAGTCTATAACATTCAGAGTTATGTATTAGATCCGGTCGGGATGAAAGCGGTTTTAGCAGTGGGAGATGCCCCTATCCATTTGGGACGTTTTCAGGAGATTGATCTCAATGGCCTTTTTCTCCAGCGACAGGATCCAGCCCCCAAAGCCGTTGAGGCGTATCGATTTAAGAATGAGGCCCTTCGTAAAGGAAAACAGGAATACATTTTGAGCTTTGTGGCAGCTTTTAATCATGATTTTGAACTTGCTTTGAAGGGACTCCAAGAGAGTTTAAGCCATGTGTTCACTCCAGAAGCTGCTTTGGTGGCAGCCCTTGTGAATTTAAAATGTGGGGGTGAGATTCGACAATCTCAAGATTGGGTCTTAAAAGGGTGCTCTGAAATCGAAAACAAAATGCAAACTCAAAGGAAAAGCTCTTTTCCTCCTGAATATTTTGAATTGAAAATGTATTTGGCGAGGACCTACGAGCTTCAAGGACATCGATCCCAAGCACTCTCTATTTATCGAGACATGTTGAATGAATCTTCTTTCACTGACCGGCACCTCAGAGAGATTGCCGAACGCGCGAAGCCTTACACGACAAAAAATTTACGGCGATTGATCATGCCGTATTCCAGTTATATCCCGTTTGACTGATTATTGAGCGGGCTGTGTGGCGATAGCGATTTTTTCAGCTCCAGCATCTCTGGCAGCATCCATGATTTTTACAGCTTTTCCCAAGAAAATAGATTCATCCCCGCGAATAATGACTGTTTTTTCTGTCGCTTTTTCAAGAGCTGCTTTAATGGAAAGGGTGAGTTGCTTTTCATCTGCTACTTCTTTTTCAATCAGAATTTGACCCTCTTTGTTGATGGTGATGGTCAAAGGATTGCCCGTAGCATTTTTCGTTAAGGAACTGGCTTTTGATGAAGGCAGCTTCACATTCAGTCCGCCTTCTAACATTGCGGAACTGGAGATCATGAAGATGATGAGCAGAACTAAGAAGATATCCGTTAAAGGAGTGATATTAATTTCCGCAACTATTGAATCCTCTTCGGTGTCCCCAATACGTATCGCCATAATAACTCCTTTTATGATGAATGCGATGTGGAAGGATCGTGAGCCAGATCTAACAATTCATCTAGCGCCAGTTTCATACCACTGAGGGTTTGATTGGCTGCTGTGACAAAAATATTGTAGGCCAGAAGCGCAACAATCGCGACGATTAGACCAAACGCAGTTGCAATCAATGCCTCTGAAATACCGCCTGCAACCACACTGAAACCTCCAGCTCCTTTCAGAGCCATATCATTGAAGGCTCGGACAATCCCTACTACTGTGCCCAAAAGCCCGACGAAGGGACTGGCACTCCCAATGGTGCCAAGCACCCACAGATGTTTTTTCATGTAACCCATGAGTCGGAGACGGCTGCGTTCTACCGTGCGTTCGGAAAGCTCACGGGATTTTTTCGTATCAATGGCTCCGAGAAAAATCTCCTGAATTTCTGGCTTTTGAGAGTGACAGATTTGTCTGGCAGCAGCGAGATCGCCCGCCCTAACACTTTGAGTGAGGGATTCAGACAAATGATTGAGCTTGGGGCGGAACGTTAAAAAGAAAATAACTCGCTCAAAAATAACGGTCCAGCTGAGTACGGAAAAAATTAGAAGCGGCCACATCACCCAGCCGCCTTGAACAAAAGTACCCCAGAGTGTTTCTTGCATAGCTTAATCTCCTCATCATCTTGGTAAGCTTTCGAGCTGAAAGCTTACCAAGAATTAGAATAACAGATCAAGCCTGCTTAGCCACTCTTTCCCTGTTTAGATGAACAGGGGCGCCATCAATAAGGTGATGGTTGAGAGCAATTTGATCAACACGTGCAAAGAAGGACCGGCAGTGTCTTTGAACGGGTCACCTACAGTGTCCCCCACTACGGCTGCTTTATGAGCATCTGAACGTTTGCCACCGTGCACACCGGTTTCGATGTATTTCTTAGCGTTATCCCAAGCGCCACCCGCATTGTTGAGAAGTGTCGCCATCAGGATTCCAGTGATAGTTCCGACCATTAGGAAACCAGCCACTGCTTCAGCGCCTAAGCCTGCTTGTTCTGGTGTTGCGAGGCTTCGGAAAATAACACCCACGGCGATCGGTACTGTAACTGCCAAGATACCTGGAGCAACCATCGCTTTGAGTGAACCCTTAGTGACAATGTCCACGCAGGAGCCGTAATCAGGTTTACTGGTTCCGGCCATAATTCCTGAATTACTCTGGAACTGGCGACGGACTTCTTTGATGACGGTTTCAGCCACTCGGCCCACGGCTTTAATAGCAAGCGCTGAGAACACGAACACCAAGGTTGCGCCCACAAGAGCTGCAATGAATACTTCCAGCTTAGCTAAATCCACTGAGGTGAACGCTTTACCCGTGAGATCGTGGATTTCATCCATGTAAGCAGAGAACAGAAGGAATGCAGCCAGAGCAGCACTTCCAATAGCGTAGCCTTTGGTAAGCGCTTTTGTGGTGTTTCCAACGGAATCTAAACGGTCTGTGCGTTTGCGAATATCTTCGGGCTGGCCGGACATTTCCACGATGCCACCGGCATTATCAGTGATGGGTCCGAACGTGTCCATAGCAAGCACGTAAGCAGCTGTTGAAAGCATGCCCATCGTAGCCACTGCAGTTCCGAAGAGCCCACCGCCTGGGAGTGCTTGGTTGCCCATCCAATAAGAGAGATAAAGAGCCAAAGAAATCACCAAGACCGGAGCGGCTGTGCACTCGAGTCCTACCGCAATACCACTGATGATGTTGGTGGCTGGACCTGTGAGTGAACTATCAGCAATCGAGCGCACCGGACGGTACTTGTACTCGGTGTAGTACTGAGTAATCCAAACGAAAACAAAGCTGGTGAGAACGCCCACAACGCCGCAAGCGAAATACCAATTGGCTCCATCAAAAGGTAACAACCATTGAACAGCAGCATAAAAGCCCGCAATGGCTAAAACGGTAGTGACGTAATACCCTTTGTTCAGAGCTTCCATGGGGTCCTGAGCTTCGTTTTTCATTCGAGCTGCAAACAGACCTACAATACTCGCGACAATTCCGAAGGCTCGGGCAACCAGCGGGAAGAACACTACACTGACTGGAATATTTGGATTTTTAATTGCTAAGAACGAGGCAAGTACCATGGCGCCTACGTTTTCAGCAGCGGTGGATTCAAACAAGTCAGCTCCACGGCCTGCACAATCGCCGACGTTATCGCCTACGAGATCGGCAATGACAGCAGGATTTCTTGGATCGTCTTCGGGAATTCCGGCTTCTACTTTTCCCACTAAGTCAGCGCCGACGTCAGCAGCTTTGGTATAAATACCGCCGCCCAACTGAGCAAAAAGCGCCACGAAGCTCGCGCCGAAACCATATCCCACCAGTTGAAGCGCAATATCTTTAAGCTGGGTAGCACCGAGGTCTTCTTTTCCGCCGAACAACACAAATAAGCCTACGACGCCCAAGAGGCTCAAGGCAGTTACCGCTAATCCTGAAACTGCTCCGCCGCGTAAAGAAACTTGGAGTGCTTTAGCTAAGCTGGTGGTTGCAGCAGCAGCTGTTCTGATGTTCGATCGAATGGAAACATACATTCCGACAAAACCTGACAATGCAGAGGACAAGGCCCCTAACAGAAACCCAATGGTCATGTTTCTGGCAACTTCAGCACCTTTGAACTTGAGGTAAAACGCATACAGGAAAACAGCAAAAACGACGCTCAAGATCAGGATGGTTTTATTCATCCGACGCAGAAAAGCTTCCGCGCCTTCCTTAATAGCATTGGAAATGTCCTGCATTTTTTGAGTGCCACATTCTTGGGCCATCACGAATTGAGATAAATAAATGGCTGTTAGAACTCCAGCACCCGCTAGAGCAAAAATCACAGTAATCGCTGACATGGTTCCTCCCTGTAGCTTTGAAAAGCCCTGTTTATGCCGGAGGAATGCTAGGGTGGCAAGTCTCAAAAAGGCTGATTTTGAATAATTTTTAGTGGTTTAGGGCTTTTTGGGGGCTGTTTGCTCAGTACAATGGGCACTTCGGTGGTTCTGGCCCGGAACGTGGGCATCCCAGCAATCCACACTGCAAAACTGGAGGTGGAAGCGAACCCGGTTACAAGTTGAAACCGAGCACTTGTACCATTTAGCGCCCCAGGGGATCACTTTTTTACAACTACTGCATTTTTCCCAGCCTTCCGGCTGAGGCATGGAAGAAGGAGCCTGCATAAGACTATTTTACAATCGAAGTCCGCCATCTCCAATCATCTTCGATCATTTCTCGAACCGTTCGTTTGGGAATCCAGCGGAGTTTCTGGTCAATTTGATGGGCTTCTGCCACCAGAATGGGGGGATCTCCTGGGCGGGCGGGTTCCATTTGGATTGAAATTTTCTGACCCAAAACCTCCTGGGCAATTTGAATGACCTCCAGCACTGACGT
>RFNT01000203.1 GCA_009927045.1 bacterium
TTTGATAAGCTTCCCTCAAATCTAAACTTTTCAGAAATTCGATAGCCGCCCTTTAATCCGAAAAGCAATAAGTCGGGAGCTGTTGAAAGCCTAGAAAAAGAACCTCCGCTGCCCAATTCGGAATTTCCCACCTGAAACGATGGCGAACTAGCCTCTCGAGAAAGAGAAATTGCAGCCCATTGAAAAGCGCGGAAATAAAACTTTTTTAATACTAAAGAAAGTGCTGATTCGAGAGTGGCCTGGTGAGAAAAGCGACCATAACGAAAAAGCAACCCAGGGGAAGTGGAAAAAGCAAACCGTTTTGTCCTTGTGCCTAGATGAGCCACCAGAGCGGTGCCTGCGACCCCGTCCCCCAGAGCGAGCTCATCGTTCGTCAAATTCGTACTGGAATAGGGCGGAAAAACAACGGCAACTTCCAACGCCAAAACTGGCTTTTCCCTTCGAGCCTGCCACTTGAATCCTAAAGAGGTATCAGCCAAGCCAGACCCCGCTAAAAGTGAGGAGCCTTGTGTAGATTTGATTTGAGCCGCCAAAAAACTTGTCCGAATCAAACTACTCCAGCTATCACCCAAACCGTATTCAGCATCTAAAAAAAACTGATTCTGGCGAAGATCTGAGGGATTCGAAGCAGTTCTTAGCTCTGTGGAAACTCCATCGGGAGAGTAGTTTGCGCTGCTGAGAAACATCTCCCAGCCAGTCTTAAGCCAAAGGTTTTGTGACTCTGGCAGCCAAGCATAATCGGCATGGAGGATGTGACAAAAAAAGAGAACGAGAAGAACGAGAGGGTTCTCACGACCCTAAACAGCGCTGCCGATGAAGTCGTACTCCATCGACCGCTCCAGCTTGACGGGGTGAATGCTGCCCGGTTTTTAAACTTCCCGATCGAATCAGAACATAGCCATCGATGTCAGGGGCTTGGCCGGCATGGCGTCCTTTTAATAGAAACTCTGACTCTTCGGAAATACCCTCTACGAGCACGGGGACCACTGCACCCAGTTTTTGCTTTAGAGCTTCTTTTGAAATTTCCATTTGGACTTTCATGAGCCGATCGCGCCGAGAATTTTTTATTTCATCGGGCAGTTGTTGCGGCAGATAGTACGAAGCCGTATTTTCCTCGTGTGAATAAGCGAAAACACCCAGGTGATCAAACCGCACTTCCTTCACAAACTGAACTAATTGTTCGAACTCCTCTTCGGTTTCGCCTGGGTATCCTACAATTACTGTGCTTCGAATCGCCACCTGAGGAATTCGCTGTCGAAGCTTAGTAAGCCGTTCTCTAATTTGTTCACCTTTCACTTTTCTGTTCATGAGTTTCAGCATCCGGTCGTTGATGTGCTGAACTGGCGTGTCGATATATTTACAAAGCTTGGGTTCCGTTGCTATCAGCTCAATCAGTTCATCAGACATTTCATCGGGGTACAGATAAAGCATTCGAATCCACTCAAGCCCATCTACCTGAACCAGAGCCCTCAGAAGTTGTTCCAGGTTGGTTCCGTCATTCAAATCCTTGCCATAGTCGGTGAGATCTTGGGCGATTAGGTTGAGCTCTACGACCCCCGAGGCCACCAACGTTTTTGCCTCGGCCACCAAAGAGGGAATCGTTCGACTCCTCAGAGTTCCTCGAATTCTAGGAATAATACAAAACGCACAACCCTTGATACAACCCTCAGAAACTTTGAGATACGCCCTAAAAAAGGGCTGAGTATTGATTCGGGGAGTGTTTTCATTGTGGAGGTATTTTGGATGTCGAAATTCGAAATCATCTTCTTTTTTACCTTCAATGAACTCTAAAATTTTATGATATTGGCCCGTTCCAACAAATGCGTCTACTTCGGGGAAAGAAACTTTCAGATCGGGCTTGTAGCGTTGTGCTAAGCAGCCGGTCACGATCAGTTTTTTGCAACTGCCGGCTTTTTTGTGCTCGGCCATTTCCAAAATGGCATCAATAGATTCTCTCTTCGAATCATTGATAAAGCTGCAGGTGTTCACTACGATCACTTCCGCTTTTTCTGGCTCTGTTACAAAGGAATATTGATGTTTTTGGGTAATACCCAGCATCACCTCTGCATCCACTAGGTTTTTGACACAACCCAAGCTTTGAAAAAATATGGATTTTCCGTTTGAGGATTCCAACATAATTAGTCTCTAAAGTTTTGAAACTGAAACTCTAAGCCGAGCTCTGTTTTTCTCACTAGGGCGATCACTTCCTGGAGATCATCCCGATTCTTTCCGGTTACTCTGACTTGCTCATCTTGATGTTGAGAAGTTACTTTGAGTTTGCTGTCTTTAATGAGTCGATTAATTTCCTTGGCTTTTTCCCCAGGAATTCCTTGAGCCAAAGTCATTTTCTGACGGACAGTTCCTTCAAATGAAGGTTCTATTTTTGAGTAAGTAATATTTTTTAGAGAAAGCCCTCTTTTAGCAAACTTCCCTTCCAGGATTTGAAGAACAGCTTTCAACTTAAATTCATCATCTCCTACTACAGAAACCTCTAAGTTTTTTGTCCCACTCAATTTTGCTTTTGCTGCCTTTGAAATCATAACGTTGTGATAATTCTTTTTGAGCTTGGTTGATGGCATTGTCCACTTCTTGGAGATCTGTTTTGACCACAATATCAAATGACGGCATACGACTACCTCTTGTGCTCATGAACCACATCTTCAGGGCTTGCTTGGTATTTAAACCAAGAGTCCTTCAAGGGGAGGTTCGTTCTAATATTTTTAAAAGTGATTCGGGTTTCAGACCCCGAACTTTCCATTTTTAACGCGCCGAGAAGATAGCCGGGTTTGAGAATTTCCGCAAGGAGTGTCTCCTCCCCCCCGGTCTTCGGCACCAGCGCCAGTACGAGGCGTTCCTTGGTCGAACTAAGGACCCGATATTTATAGGAATTTGCGATATTGGCTTGGTCGGCCAGAAACGTCAGGGTCCGCAGGTCTATTTGTTGTGAAATATCCGTGTAATGCTCCACTTGCAGGCGTTTTCTCCGTTTGCTTTTTTTGATTTGCCAAAGCTCCTTACCGTTCAGAATCTGAAGGGTTCCGCCAAGGGGGCACTCCCATCGCAACTTAAGCGGTTTGAGCACGGAAAGTGTGCCTTGGGTTTCTTCCTGCGTTCCCAGGGTTTTAGAGCGGATGATTTGGTGAAAATCCGCCTGGTAACTTTTAATTTGGTCCCACGCACGCTGCACTTCCTCAATCGTTGCATCAGAAGGGGAGGGTTGGTTTGAAGCTATCGAATTCAGATGGGCCAAAAAAAACAGGGCACAGACAAATAAAAATTTCATGTGAATCAAGCTAACACAGCAGAGAAAGGACCTAAAGAGAGGACTAAATTGAACTCACGAGCACAGTTCTTCTTTTAGAAGTGCCAGTAGAGGGAGCTACCACCCCTTCTTTTTCCAATTGTTCCATTAACATCGCAGCACGATTATAACCGATTCGTAAATGTCTCTGGATGAGAGAGATACTTGCCTCACCTTTTTCCGTAACTAAGCGTACGGCCTGATCGTAAAGACGACCCTCATCTGAGTCTCCGGAATCCAATGGCCCCGTGCCCGATTCGCTTTCCTCAGCAGCCTGCAGGATTTTCTCATCATATTCAGGCTCACCCTGTGCTTTCAAGAAATCCACCATTCGATTGAGGTCGGCATCCGAAATATAAGCACCCTGCATTCTTTTTAAAGTCGCAAAGCCAGCTGAATGAAATAACATGTCCCCCTGGCCCAAGAGGCGCTCCGAACCAGTGCGGTCAAGAATAGTTTTAGCATCCACGGAGGAAGCTACTCTGAAAGAAATTCGGCTCGGGAAATTCGCTTTAATAGTGCCCGTGACAACATCTGTAGAAGGCCGTTGAGTTGCCAGCACTAAGTGGATCCCGCTGGCCCGGGCTTTTTGAGCTAGTCGAGCAATCGAAAGCTCTACATCTTTGGGGACTACAGCCATCAAGTCCGCGTACTCATCGATCACTACGACAATGTAAGGAAGTGTTGGGATGTTATCTTCAGTTTCACCCCGGTTTTTCATTTCATTCACTCGAGTATTGTATCCATCGATGTGACGTACGCCCGCTTGATGCATCAGAGTGTATCGACGTTCCATTTCATCTACTGCCCAGCGCAATGCAAGCGCAGCTTTTTTAGAGTCTACAACTACTGGCAGTAAAAGATGGGGAATGCCCTCATAAAGAGAAAGCTCCACCATTTTGGGATCAACCAGAATAAGCTTTAACTGTTGCGGAGTGAATCGGAACAAGAGACTTGAAATCAATGTGTTAATAAAAACAGATTTTCCTGTTCCTGTGGCACCAGCTACCAGCAAGTGAGGCATTGCCGCCAAATCTGCTGTAACAGGTTCCCCAGAGGCGAGTCTCCCCAGGGCAATCGGAATACGAATATCTTCATCGTAGAAGGGTGTCTCTTGGATCAGGTCTTTGAAAAAAACCATTTCTCTATGCGGGCTGGGAATTTCAATGCCCACTACAGGCTTGCCTGGGATGGGAGCCACTATTCGCACAGACAAAACACTGAGTGCCAAGGTTAAGTCATCCGAGAGGTTGGCAATCTCTTTGATCTTAACGCCGCTAGCTGGCTTAAATTCGTAAACGGTAATTACCGGTCCTGGAGAGATGTGAACTACTTCACCTGCAACTCCGAAATCCTTAAGCTTCTCAACCAAGATGGTTGCTTTGTCATGATACCAATTCCGATCAACAGGCTTGAGTTTGGATTCTGCTTTTCCCGTCAGCATGGCTCCAGGAGGCAATTGAAATGGCCCACTGGATTTTCTTTTGGGTTTACTGTCTGAGAAAGACGGAATTTTGGTGCGGCCCGTGTTTTCGGACGGGTCGTAGGCACTCATCAGGGTGAAAATTTCTTCGTCCTCTGGGGCGGGTTGTGTTGAGATCTCCGGCTGGTTAACAATTGGAGCGGAAACAACTGATGCCTGTGCAAGCGAAACGGGAGAAGGCATGAGGGGTGTTGGGGATGAAATGGGAGGAGATTTTTTGAAGCGTGCTTTCATCTTTTCAACGAAAAAAGCCCACAATTCTTTAGCAAGAGAAGAGCCCTTTTGAGCCGCTTCCCATTTGATTCGTTTCAATAAAAGAGTGAACTGGGTGAGGGCTTTCCACCGAAACAAAACGATACTGGAGGCCAAGGTGAAAACGAAAGAAATCAAGACCGCTCCGAGCGGCCCCAAAAAATATTTCCAGAGCGAAAGATGGGCCCCTCCTGCAAGACCCCCTGAGGAGGCCATTTGCCATGGAAGCCACGAACGCGGGATTAGAGCTTCAAGAAGAGCGCTGAGAGAAATTAGGAAAATGCCGCCCAAGCCTAAAAACCAGGTTCGTGGAAGTACGATTTCATTTTCGTCGGAGCTGTGCCTTGCGGTGCGAATCAACAACCCGACTAATAAAAAAGCGGCTATTCCAAAGAGTTGAAAGAGGATGTCAGATACAATACTGCCTGTACGCCCCATCCAATTCGCAAAAGAAGATTGAGAGGACCAAGTGGTCCATGAAGGGTCTGTCGGCGAGTAGCTCAGTAACTCATGAGAGTGAATGCAGCGCCAACCCACCAAAACAAACGCCACAGATCATTCCACATGGGTGTTTCTTTGATTTGGAATCCAGAATGAGAAGCACTATATCGCTGAGAAAGCTTTTTATTGTTTTTGAAGATCATGGAAGGTTTGGGAACTTTATTATTAAGTATAACTTATTGACATTTCATGTCAACGAAGCCACTTGACACGCCGTCGACAGTTTCAGATCATCTCCCTGAATGGGTGCAAAATCATTCCTGTTGGTATGTGAATGGTTTTGTATTTCGGGGGGTTTCTAAAGACTCAACACGAGACCAGTGACCCCAATTTTAGGAGGACATCTAGGTATGCTTCATGGGTTTGTAAAATGGTTCAACGACAACAAAGGCTATGGTTTTATTGAACAAGAAGGGGGAACTGACGTTTTTGTTCATTTTTCTGCAATTGAAGGAGAAGGCTTCAAGTCCCTAACAGAGGGACAAGAAGTTCAGTTCGAAATGGTGGATGGTCCGAAAGGTCCGCAAGCCACTGTAGTTCGAAAAATTAAAGGCAACGCCTAGTTTTCAAATAGAGAGGGGGCGAAGCCTCGCCCCCTTTTTAAGTTGACACACCACCCAATTCTTCTTAGAAGAAGAGCGTTCTAACTCGACTGCTAACTTTTGGAGCTGAATTCAGAACGCAACAAGCATTACCGCTATTAATTCCCGGATTCAATTTGGAGAGTCAATCTAAAGAGGATGAGATATGCACTTAAAAGAGCTTAAAGAGAAACCTATTTCCGATTTGGCTGAGCTTGCTCGCTCGTTGGGCGTAGAGTCCCCGGGGGGTATGCGTCGCCAGGAACTGATCTTTGCCATCCTACAAGCTCAAACTGAACAAGAAGGACAAATCTACGGAGAAGGTGTTCTTGAGACACTTCCCGATGGGTTCGGTTTTTTAAGAGCCGCTGATTATAATTACCTTCCAGGTCCAGATGATATTTATGTTTCTCCCTCACAAATCAGACGATTTATGCTCCGTACTGGTGATACCGTTGAGGGGCAAATTCGACCTCCTAAAGATTCTGAGCGCTATTTTGCGCTTCTAAAAGTTGAGAAAATCAATCATGAGCCACCCGAAGTGGCTCGAGATAAAATTTTATTCGATAACCTGAGACCTGTATTTCCTCATGAGCGCTTTAATCTAGAGTATGATCCGAAGAGATATTCTACGCGTGTTATTGATCTGCTTGCTCCGATTGGCAAAGGACAACGAGGATTAATTGTAGCGCCTCCCAGAGCTGGAAAAACCATGCTGATGCAGGAGATTGCGAATGCGATTACTCGAAACCATCCGGAAGTGGTGGTGATGGTTCTTCTCATTGATGAGCGTCCGGAAGAAGTAACCGACATGCAACGTAACGTTAAAGGTGAAGTCGTGAGTTCAACTTTCGATGAGCCAGCTACTCGTCACGTTCAAGTTGCAGAAATGGTCATTGAAAAGGCGAAGAGACTCGTTGAACACAAAAAAGACGTGGTGATCCTGTTAGATTCTATTACTCGTTTGGCTCGAGCCTACAATACCGTTGTTCCTCCCAGTGGAAAGATTCTGTCGGGCGGTGTGGATGCAAACGCACTTCACAAACCCAAGAGGTTCTTTGGAGCGGCGAGAAAAATCGAAGACGGGGGCAGTCTCACCATTCTGGCCACGGCGCTGATCGATACCGGAAGCCGAATGGACGAAGTTATTTTCGAAGAGTTCAAAGGAACCGGGAATTTGGAAATTACTTTGGACCGAAAATTGATGGAAAAACGAATCTTCCCATGTATCGACATCAACAAGTCTGGGACTCGGCGAGAAGAATTGCTGATGGACAAAGAAGCGCTCAATCGAGTTTGGATTCTGCGAAAAGTATTGCAGCCCATGAATGTTGTCGACAGCATGGAGTTTCTCCTCGATAAAGTCATGTCTACCAAGACTAATAAGGACTTCTTAAGTTCGATGAGCGGTTAATCTGCTGTATCACTCTTGAACGTATTCTTTCAGTAGTCGCTGCGAGCCTATCAGGCCAATCTCTTGCATAAGAGATCGCTATCCATGAGAGGCCATTCGTTCCTTTTATTTATACTCCTGCTCGCTTTCCCTCTGGAGGCTCACGGTCAAAATAGACTTGGGTGCCTTGGAGCCTTTGAACGATTGAGCCAAATGATTGGGGAGAATCATTTTGAAACTCGTAGAGATTTTGAGAACTATGCTCGGTTTTTTCCCCAGTCATTTCTCGACTCTGTCTCCCTTTTGAGAGCAGAAGGACATTGGATTGATGCAGGAAGTGGCGAAGGATTCGCCGTTGAGGATTTTTTCAAGGGCTATGTTTTAGATCCCGTCCGTCTGCAGGCCAAAGCCGAGGGCGACCATTGGAGTGGTCGAAGAACACTGTTAAATTCAAACGAGATCATTGAAGCCGCCACTCGATTGAATTATGTGGCCTCGGAAAACAAGCCCAAGGTGACAGCTGTAACTTTTGCCATGGAAAGAAACCCACCTAAAACATCTCCCAAATTAGCATTTAAAACGGGACGGTTTCTTGAGGAAATTCCAAACAGTGAATTTTCCAAGGCTGATATCATCACGGATCTTTTCGGTGTTGCTTCCTACTCCCCTCGTTTAGATGACGTTCTCAGAAAATATCATGATCTTTTGAAGTTGGGTGGTCGGGCGTATATTTTTATTGGGGATTATATAGAAACGCCTGATGCCGCTGGGGGATATTCAAACACTCGAGTAGGGGAGCCTGGTTGGGATGCCCCCTTTGCGCAAAGCCAAGTGAGACAAAAAAATGGGGATAACGTTCCTATTATTGAATGGCTTCGGAACTTGCCGGGTTTTCAAGTAACCCTAGAGCACCGAAGAGTGGAGCAGAAAACACGACCTGGAATCCTTCCAGGAAGTGTCTTGCGCAGCACGATAGTCCTGGAGAAAACTTCTCCGGATGTTGAGATTCCAAAACTTAAATTGATATTTGCAGATGAGGGCAAGCCTCCGATCAGAAGATTTCAAGAGATCGACCAGTAAACGGCCGAATTGTGTTAAAATTAAAATCCGGTGAAACAAAAGTACCTTATTCTATTTTCACTTGCTGGCCTGATTGTTTGTTTAGACCAACTTACAAAGCTTTTGGTTAAAAGCCACATTGCTGAACAGCTTACATGGCAGTGGTGGGGAGGGTTATATATCACTCACCACAGAAATCAGGGATTTGCATTTACCCTCATTCAAAAATTGCCGCTTGCTCTACAAAACTTGTTTTTTATTGCTATTCCTATCTTCGCACTCTTTCTCATTGTGATGATTTTTATAAAGCTTCAGGACAATCAGATGATTACCTCGTTGGCGTTGACCACCATTTTAGGTGGTGCGATTGGTAACATGATCGATCGGTTGGACTATGGCCCGGTTCTGGATATTATTAAACTAGATTTGGGCTTTTGGAAAAGTCCTCCGTTCAACTTGGCGGATTTGGCCATTATTTCGGGGGTCGGCATTGTGTTTGTGCAGACGCTTCTGAGTCATCGCCGGGAAAAAATCACATGACTCCAGCACTAAAAAAAATTCGGTTTTTATCCATTGTATTTGTTGTCTGTGTTTTTTTGGATCAATGGACCAAGGAGCTTGTACTCCGAAATTTTTACCTGGGTGAAACTGTACAGATCATTTCGGGATTTTTTAGTCTCACTTACGTGAGAAACAAAGGAGCTGCGTTTGGTTTTCTGCATTCCGCCCCAGAGTCCTTCAGAGCTCCCTTTTTTTTAGCAGTCCCGGTCATTGCTATCTTCGTTTTGGGGTACCTCTTTTACCAATTGAAACCCCATGAAAAGCTTTCTGCTTGGTCACTGAGCCTGATCCTTTCTGGAGCTGCAGGCAATCTCATCGATCGCGTGCGACTCGGCTATGTGGTTGATTTCCTTGATTTTTACCTGCCGGCCTGGGGGCACTGGCCAGCATTCAATATTGCTGACAGCGCTATTGTTCTCGGAGTGAGTTTTTTGTTCGTTCAATCCCTCTTTGCAAAAAAATCCTAAAAGAAGACCGCCCACGGGAAAGTTGTGTGGTTTGGGGGGTCGTGATATGAACCCCCAAATCTTTTCAGGTAGGAAATATGCAGGAAAAACACCATCACCACCACGATCTCAATGTAAAAAAAGTGGATCACTTGAGTCCAACTCGAGTTCGACTTGTCGTTGAATATGGCCCCAATGCCATCACCCAGCACGAAGCTTCCATTGTTAACCGCTATAGCCAAGCCGCCAAAATCCCCGGATTTCGACCCGGAAAAGCGCCTGTTAATTTGGTGAAGCAAAAGTTTAAAGATGAAATTCTCAGAGATGTTATTTCTCATTTGCTGGAAGCGGGCTTGAGCGAAGCGATACAGAAAGCGAAACTGAATCCGGTAAGTCAGCCCCAATTAAAAGTGGGAGAAGTTGCCGAAGGGAAACCCTTTGGATTTGAAGCCGAATTTGATATCCAGCCCGCAGTAGAATTAAAAAACTATAAAAACATCCCGCTCACAAAAAAGCCTGTTGAAGTAAAGACCGATGAAATTGAAAAGACGCTGGAAAACCTAAGGGAAAGATTGGCGGTGTTAGAGCCCAGCACCGAAACAAAGCCCGGCAAAGGTTCTTTTGCTGTTGTCGAAGTCAGCTTTGAACTTGAGAAGGGCGAAAAGAAACAAGACAAACAAACTCATACTGTAGAGGTGGGGGCGGACAGGTTGTTGCCGAACATCGAAAAAGAGTTGAGCGAAATGGCAGTGGGGGAGACTCGGTCGATATCCGATGCATTTCCTGCGGACTATCCAGAAAAGGAAGTGGCCGGAAAAAGCGCTGTTTTTGAAATAAAACTTTTGGAGGTCAAAAAGAAGGTTTTACCAGAGCTCAATGATGAATTTGCCAAGCAGTTGAGAGAAGGCGCTACTTTGGATGTGATCAAGAATGAAATTACAGAAAACATCAAGTCTTCCAAACAGGCTGAGGCTCAAAGAGAAGAACGACAAGTCATTGTTGATTATTTGATCGAGAAAAATCGGTTTGATGTCGCACACTCCTTTATTCAAAACCAATCCGCTCAACTTGTCAGTTGGATGGAAGAAGATTGGAAAAAGCGTGGAATGAAAATGCCCGCTTTGAAACCGGAAGATTTGGAAGAGGTAAAAAAGCGTGCTGAGAAGATGGTGCGCACCAGTCTTTTACTTGCGGGAAGTAGCAGCTCAGGAAAACATTACCCTGGATGAAAAACGTTTGGAGGATCGACTCCAACTCATTGCCACCCAGTTGGGAAGGACCAAAGAGGAAGCCGAAAAGCTTCTGAATGGTCGAGACATGTTAGATAAAATCAAAGACGAAATTCTCACCGACCAAGTCTTTGAGTTTTTGTTTAGCCAAGCAAAAATAAGGAATTAACGAGAACTGACGATAAGAAGGTAACTGCCCGGTTGTTCAGGGGGGGGATACTTCCCTTGGAGCAGGGCTTCCTTTGCTTTCTTGCCAGCAGCTAAGGAGTAGAGTTTAATTGGCTTTAGGAGGTCTTTTAATGTCCAGCCCTCTCGTTAATGCTCAAAATAGCATCATTAAATCAATCACTTCTGATTACCTAGTTCCGATTGTGGTTGAG
>RFNT01000018.1 GCA_009927045.1 bacterium
CTGCACCTATTGTACGGGGTTAGCAGCCAGCATGGGAGCTGTCCTCTTAGCGGCAGGGACACCAGGGAAACGGTATGCTTTACCGCATGCCCAAATCATGATCCATCAGCCTTTAGGTGGAGCTCAGGGGCAGGCAACGGATATAGCGATTCAGGCGAAACAGATTTTGTTTTTAAAGCACAAGCTCAATGAGATTTTGGTGAAGCATACAGGTCAGAATTTACAAACGATCGAGCGTGATACTGACCGAGACCGCTACATGACTTCGGAAGAAGCTAAAGCCTATGGGTTAGTAGATCACGTGATTACAAGGAAAGAGACGCAAAAATAATTGGCTTAACTAGGAAGAGTTAAACGAGTTCTCTTAAGAGGGAGATTGAGTCCATGAGCAGACGCGATAATGAAAATTTTGGAAATTTAGTATGTAGCTTTTGTGGCAAAAGCCAGCGTGAGGTTAAGAAATTAATCGCGGGTCCAACTGTCCACATTTGTGATGAGTGTATTGAACTCTGCAACGACATCATTAAGGAAGAGGCTGCAAAGGAAGAAACTCGTGGCGGCACGACCAAAATTCCCAAGCCTCATGAGATCAAGGCCGTTCTGGATGAGTTTGTGATTGGTCAGGATCAGGCAAAGAAAACGCTTTCGGTTGCGGTACACAATCACTACAAGCGGATTGGCTCTACCAAAGCAAGTGGTGTGGAGGTTGAGCTTCAAAAAAGTAATATTCTTTTGGTCGGTCCGACGGGAAGCGGAAAAACATTGTTGGCCCAGACCCTTGCTCGACTTTTGAAAGTTCCTTTCACCATTGTGGATGCGACCACTCTGACTGAAGCGGGTTATGTTGGTGAGGACGTCGAAAATATTATTCTCTATTTGCTCCAAAGTGCTGACTACGACATTGAAAAGGCCCAAAAGGGAATCGTTTATATCGACGAAATTGATAAAATAGCACGTAAAGGTGAGAATCCTTCCATTACACGAGACGTTTCAGGCGAGGGAGTCCAGCAAGCGCTCTTAAAAATTATTGAGGGTACAAAAGCTAATGTGCCCCCCAAAGGCGGGCGAAAACATCCACAACAAGAGTTTTTACAAGTGGA
>RFNT01000129.1 GCA_009927045.1 bacterium
AAAAATAGGTCTAATAAAACTTATTTTTCAAGGAAAAAAGTTTTCAGTCTTCGTAGGAATCACTTCCATTCTTCACCGTTCCATCGGTTATAATTAATTCAGTTCTTGGCTCTCTAAAAACCAACAAATCAATACGAGGTTCTGATCCTATGACAAAAAAGCAGGTTCAGCCCCAAACCTATTCCTTATTACCTCTGCGAGACATTATTGTATTTCCTCATATGGTTGTTCCGCTCTTTGTAGGACGTGAGAAATCCATTCGCGCTCTAGAAGATGCCATGACACAAAGAAAGCAAATTGTTTTGGCAGCGCAAAAGAAAGCGCAGAACAATAATCCACAAGAGAAAGATATTTTCGAGTTTGGAACCCTTGCCAACATTATTCAGCTACTTCGATTGCCTGACGGCACATTGAAAGTGCTCGTGGAAGGGGTTCAAAGGGTTCGGATCCAAGGATTTGTAGATACCAACAGCATTTTTCGAGTTGAAGCAGAGCCGATCGATGAAACAGTAGCTTCCATGGTTGAAGCCGAGGCTCTTATGAGAGGGATCAAAGCAACGTTTGAAACTTACGTAAAGCTGAACAAGAGAATTCCGCCGGAACTTGTGATGTCCGTTTTGGGAGTTGAAGAGCCTGGCAAATTAGCAGATACTATCGTTCCACACCTGAATATTAAGGTAGAAGAAAAGCAAAAGTTATTAGAGCTGACAGATGCCTGCCGCCGACTTGAAAAGCTGATGAAGCTCATTGAAGGCGAAATCGATATTTTACAAGTTGAAAAGAAGATTCGCTCTCGCGTGAAAAAGCAAATGGAGCGTTCTCAGAGAGAATATTACTTAAATGAACAAATGGCTGCCATTCAAAAGGAGCTCGGAGATCGAGACGAGTTCAAAATCGAAGTTCAGGAGCTTGAGAAGGCCATTAAGCGGAAAAGAATGCCAGAAGAAGCTGCAAAAAAGGCCAAATCTGAGCTGAAAAAATTAAAAATGATGTCTCCCATGTCTGCTGAAGCCACGGTAGTGCGTAACTATCTCGACTGGCTCATCCACTTGCCCTGGAATGAAAAAACAGAGGAGAAAATTGACGTCAATCATGCGGAGACCATACTGGATGAGGACCACTTTGGGTTGAATAAGGTTAAAGAAAGAATCTCCGAACACCTCGCTGTGCAAAGTTTGGTAGGAAAGACCCAGGGCCCCATTATTTGTTTGGTTGGGCCTCCTGGGGTCGGAAAAACCTCGTTAGCGCGTTCGATTGCTAAGTCTATCGGGAGGAACTTTGTAAAAATAGCTTTGGGTGGGGTTCGTGATGAAGCTGAGATCCGAGGGCACAGAAGAACTTATATCGGTGCACTACCCGGTAAGATGATTCAAGCCATGAAGAAAGCTGAGACGGTAAATCCTGTCATATTGCTTGATGAAATTGATAAAATGAGCACCGATTTTAGAGGGGATCCGAGCAGTGCACTTTTAGAAGTCTTAGATCCCGAGCAAAACAAATTCTTTTCAGATCACTATTTGGAAGTGGAATATGACTTATCGAACGTCATGTTCATCACTACAGCCAATAGTCAGCACACCATTCCGTGGGCTCTGTTGGATCGTCTCGAGGTGATCAATCTTTCAGGTTATACAGAGGAAGAGAAAATTGAAATTTCGAAGAAGCACTTGGTGCCCAAGCTTGTTTTAAGACACGGCTTAGATGAGACCAAGATCGTCTTCCAAGATTCGGCCTTAGTTGAAATTGTTCGGCACTACACGAAGGAAGCCGGCGTTCGTAACCTCGAGCGAGAAATAGCAGCTGTTTGTAGAAAAGTAGCTCGGGAACTCAGTAAAGCAACGGAGAAGACTGGAAAAGTTACTATTAACCCACAAAAGGTGCAGCAGTTACTGGGCCCACAAAAATACAGTTATCAAAAAACAGAGATGGAATCTGAAGTGGGTCTCTGCAATGGATTGGCATATACCGAAACAGGTGGAGATATGCTGACTATTGAAGTGTTACAAATGCCTGGAAAAGGAAAGTTGCTGGTTACTGGAAAACTAGGCGATGTGATGCAGGAGTCAGCTCAAGCGGCAATGAGTTATGTCCGCTCTCGAGCGAAACTTCTGGGGCTAGATCCCGAGTTTCATCAGAAAATAGATTTGCACATTCACGTACCTGAAGGAGCTATTCCAAAAGATGGCCCCTCTGCTGGAATTACCATGGCCACCGCACTGGTGAGTTCTCTCACTGGGAAACCTATTAGCAAAGATGTCGCGATGACAGGTGAAATTACTTTGAGAGGGCGCGTGTTACCGATCGGCGGACTCAAAGAAAAAATCTTTGCCGCTCATCGAGGCGGTGTGAAAAAGATTCTCATTCCCAAGGAAAATGAAAAAGACTTGAGAGATGTCCCTCAGAACATTCTCAAAAACATTGAAATAGTCCCGGTGGACCATATGGACAGAGTGTTGAAAGAGGCCTTGGTGACGGACACCGTTTTTCCAGGTTCGTTAGCGGTCAGCGCTCCAGTGGAAGTATTGCCCCCAGATGGGCATTTAGTTCCAGCAGCAAGCGCATCTTCGCATTGAGGGGCGGCGGGGGCGCGTTCAATATCTTGCCTTAGAGGCTCAGATAGAGAGTGGCTGCAGCAATGAGGGCATAATACGCGTGATAACTCAAGTAATGTTGGTTTAAGGTTTGTTTCATAAATACTCCGATGGCCACTCTGATATTCAATCCAAAGACCAACACTGGGTGAGTTCAATACAGTTGAAAAGAGCTTAGTGAGATGTATAGGTTTAAGACGGTTTTGCGCGAGCCCCCTTTAAATCTCCTTGGTTTCAAAATGTTACGTTGTCCAAAGCTCTTCCACTCCCTGTTCTTGTGGTGTCTGTATTCTGCTTGAATACAAATACATAAACAAAATCAATAATTTAATAATTGATTTGTCGCGTTAAATCGTCTATCCTTGTTTCATCTGGTCAGTACTTAGGCACCAGAGGGAGGACGTATGAGTCATTGTTCCATTTGTAAAAAGGCGTTTTCAGCCATTCTCATGAATAATCGTTGGGTCTGCTTCAAATGTGATGAACTGTTGTTCGATATCGAAATAGAAAGCGATGAAGCGGAGATAGACCGTCCAAAAACACACCGGTTGGCCTCCGAGCCCACCACAGTTCAAAAGACATCAGGTCAGAAATAAGACGTTTGGGTTTGGAGGCAGTTTATGCCTCCAAACCCAGCCTGTTATTTTTTAACTAGAGTCTTGAGATCCTGAACACGATCTAACTTTTCCCAAGTGAACCCTTTGGTGGAAGTTCGACCGAAGTGCCCATAAGCAGCTGTTTCTTCGTAAATAGGGCGTAATAAATCCAAAGTTTTTATAATTTCGGAAGGTTTAAACCCAAAAATTTCCCGAACCGCAGCATTGATCTTTTCAATTGGTGCTACTGCGGTCCCATAATCCTCCACCATGAGAGAAACGGGTTCTGCAACCCCAATGGCATAGGCGATCTGAACCAAACATCGCTTCATGAGTCCTGCTGCCACTAAATTCTTTGCAACGTAACGTCCCATGTAGGAAGCAGATCGATCTACTTTTGAAGGGTCTTTTCCAGAGAATGCGCCACCTCCGTGGGCTCCATGGCCACCATAAGTGTCTACAATAATTTTTCTACCTGTGAGCCCACAATCTCCCATGGGACCCCCCACCACGAAGCGTCCCGTGGGATTGATGAAAAATTTGGTTCGAGCATCTATCAAATTGCCGGGAATCACTTTATTGACAACTTCTTCCATAACGGCATTTTTTAATTCCTCATAAGAGACTTCAGGACTGTGTTGAGTAGAAACCACAATTGCATCTACTCGCTTTGGCAGTCCGTCCTCATATTGAACAGTGACTTGGGACTTACCATCGGGTCGTAAAAAGCCTAACACACCTTCTTTTCGACAGTCTGATAGCCGTCTCGTTAATCGATGAGCAAAGGCAATCGTGGCAGGCATATATTCGGGTGTCTCATCACAGGCGTAGCCAAACATGAGCCCCTGATCGCCCGCGCCTTGTTCCTTGAATAAGCCCTGGCCTTCAGTCACTCCCTGCGAAATGTCGGGAGACTGTTTTCCAATAGCCGTGAGAACAGCACAAGTATGATAGTCGAAGCCAGCCTCATCAGAGTCATATCCAATTTTCTTAATTGTTTTTCGAGTAATGTCAGTGACGTCAACAACTGCAGAAGTCGTGATCTCTCCAGATACAAGAGCCAGCCCCGTGGTTACTAAAGTTTCACAAGCAACTCGAGCTTTGGGGTCTTGACTCAGGATGGCATCTAAAACCGCATCCGATATTTGATCCGCAATTTTATCGGGATGACCTTCAGTAACTGACTCGGAAGAAAATAGACAGTTTTTTAGTTGCATAAAACCCCTCTGGATTACAGAAAGGTCTTAAACTGCTTCTAGAAAGGAAAAATGTCAAATCAGCTCAGCGACGCCCGAATTTGCTCGAGTTTTCCTCAGCCGCATCGTCATTTTCACTACTTCCGGAGGAGCCCTTAATACGGGCTTTCTTTTTACGAGCAGACAGAGCCAGCAGCAAGATCACCAGAGCTGCTGCAATCAAAATGGCGACCATGTTCTGTTCAATGATTTGATCCCAGTTCATAGCCTCTTGAGAACCACTTCCAACCGCAGGGGGCCTCTTCTGTTCCCCTTCAACAGGGGAATAGTCGGCGGAACTTGGGCC
>RFNT01000180.1 GCA_009927045.1 bacterium
AGCTCCAGGTTTTTCTGGGCTAACTTCCAATAAAGTTCATCATGATTCTGATGAACGGTGAGTAACTGTCTGGAGATTTTTTTTCGGGCCAACGCAGTCTGGATCTCCGCTGGAAGATGGTTTTTAGCTAAGTGCAAATCTCCCATCAAACACATCAGCATCGCTTTTGGAAATTGAGATGACCAATTAGTGATAATATCAGCTGCAAACTGGTCCCGCTTCTGCAAGGAGCTCATTTTGTCGGGACTCAAACCAAAAACGGGAACATTCCACTCCCGACAAATATCGAAGAGAGGCCGATAGTTTTGCCAATCAAAGCCCCAGCGCTCAAAAGCCACAGCTTCGAGAAAGTTTTCCTCAGAAATTTGGCCGTTAAGGAACTGTTGAGCTCGAACCGTATCTCTGGCTCGGAGGATTTCCAGACCTAAATATAAGGTTTTTTTTTCTTTTTTTAACCGTGGTAAAATATCCTTAAGATCCGAATAACGGTCCTTTGTGCTTGTGACAAGCTGTGGTAATCTCCGCACAAAATAAGTTGGGACTTGAAAACCTCATCTAAGATATCGGTTTTATTGCATATTTTTTCATACTCCCGCAGCTCTCGATAGTATTCTTCTGCATATTTTTCGAGATGGGGTGGCAAAGTTCCTAAGTAAGTAGTGGCAGACCTTTTCAGGTTTTTACTTAACCTTTTTTGGCAGTTGAGAAGACGATGTCTAAGACCCATAATCCGATTCCCAAAAAGCTTATCGGCTGGACTGGACTATTCATCTTTGCGCAGTGCCTTATGGGAGCCCCGCTTCCACCGACCGAGGCTTCTGCACCCCTTACTCTAGAGGCACTCCTGAAAAACACCCTCGAAAACAATGGAAGAATTCAAGAAACGGCTCAGGACATCGAAGTGGCTCGTGCTCAACTGGATCGGGCCAAAGCTGCGTTCTGGCCAAAAGCTTCGGCCGGGGTCTTAGGTGCCCCGATTTTTGAAGAAACTGGAAATGCGCTGCAATCACAGACTAATTTAAATAAATGGGGCCCCTTTTTACGTGGGTCGTTCGAATTCGCGCAACCTCTCTATACTTTTGGAATGTTAGGAGAGTACGAAAAAGCAGCTCATCATCAAATCACCGCCAAGTCGGAGTTGACTCAAGCAAAACGAAATGAAGTCCTGCTTCAGGCTAAGGAATTTTATTACGGCTATCTCATGGCCTGCGAATTTGAACGCTTGTTAGATAATTTATCGAGTTTTCTCAAAGAGGCGGTAACGGGCGCTGAGGAAACTCTTAAAGACGAAGATAAAAAAGGTTCAGTGAAGCCACATGACTTATACCGTCTTAAAACCGCGCTCGATGATCTGGATCAAAAAGCTTTGTATGCCCAAGCCGCAAAAAAAACGGCAGAAAAAGCTTTGGTCTGGGTTTCCGGTGTTTCCTTTTCGGAGCCTAAAGAACAAGTTCTGAAAACTCCTGGATATCAGAAAAAAAGTTTGGAGGATTACTTGAGGCTCTCCAAACTGAATCGTCCTGAACTCAAAGCCATTCCAGCAGGAATTCTTGCTTATGAGGCACTCGCCGATGCTAAGCAAGACCAGGATTATCCCATTGTGTTTTTTGGTGGTTTTGGGGAACTGAACTGGTCTCCCGTTCGAACTCGACAAAACTCTCAGTTTGCTTTTGACCCCTTCAATCGTCCTCAAGGGGGAGTCGGCTTAGGCCTTAAATTTGATCTCGAATTTAAACGGCATTCGGCAGAAGCCCAAGAACAGCGTGCTCAGGCCATGAAGCTAAAGGCAACCGAAAGCTATGCGGTCCCGGGAATTGAATTAGAAGTCAAAAAGGCTTTTTACGAATTGGAACAAGCGGAGAAAAGTTTAGAAGTGGCAACGCGGAGAAGGGATACAGCGAAAAAGTGGTTCGTCTCAAATTCGATGGGATGGTCGGTCGGGGTCACCTCTGCAAAAGATTTATTGGAATCTCTGGAAGGGAGCGGGTTAGCTCGAAAAAATTATATTGAAACTCTTTACTCCCTGAACCTTGCCTTGGCTAAACTCTCTCAAGCTGTAGGAATAGAAGTGACTGAACTCTCTTATTGAGCTTTGTTTTTTCTTCTGCGTCTTAAAAAGACTCCAAACGCCAAAGCCAGAGTCCCCATCAATAAAATTGTTTTAAAAGAAAGAGCTTCTTTTTGATTCGTTGGATTTTCTACAGGAGCTGTTTTTTTCTGCAAGCGATTAGAAATTTGATTCTTGAGAACTCCTCCCAACTCAGTTCCTGGCATGAGCAAGTCATTCTGAGTAGAAACAAATTTAAAATCAGTTTTAGGTTTGAGTGAAGCGACCATTCTTTCAAAGGCCGGGGTCAGCTCAGCATATTTTTCGTTTGAAACTACATATGTCACAAGAATAGCCAGAGTCTTGTGTACGGTCGCAACGTAACGAGTCCAAAAACCAACAAGCTCAGAATCTTTTTGAAGAGAGTCGACCCATTCAAAACCGTTCACATTACGCCTTCTCACATAAGTCACAGTAGAGCTAAGTGGCTTTCCCGAATCATCCAGGATCTCTTTTTTCTGGCTAAGATAATTTTCATAGTTTGCTAGGGTGTCCCAATCGCTTACAGGCGCTCCGAAAACAATAATAAGGGACTCATTCCGCTCTTGTTCCTTGGGACTTTGACAGAGATAAACTCCCCCTTGAGAAAGCTCACAATTCCAACCAGGGGGTTCCTCAAAGGCCAAGTAAGTCGTTTGCTTTGCCCACAACTGGTTTACTGAAACAAAGAAAAAAAATACCAACCCGAAGAGTTTTTTCATAAGACCCCAAATTAATTCTACCATTTTAATTCCAAGAATCTCGTTCAAGTGACTTTTTAAACCTTCCAAATCTTTAAAGAGAACTTCATTTTCTCTTTTGAGAGGCGGCATCCGACTCCCGGGAACATGTCGGATCAGAATCTTTTGAATGGCCGAACTCCAAGAGGGGGTTTCCGATACACGCCGATAGATATTCAAATCCTCTTCTCCGCTATCGCCAATTAGATAAACTCGTTGATTTTCTACTTGGCTCAACACCTTAGATAAAACTCGAAACTTGTGCGTAAATTTTCGGTACCCCAACCATCTCGGAAACACAGGTCCTTCTGGAAAACGATTGTCGCGCAAAAACTTTAAAAGAAATGGCGCTAGCTGAAAAGGAGTGCTTGTAAGATAAATAATCAAAGTATCTGGCCGATTCAGGTCCTGATAGAGCTGCGGCATTCCAGGAATTGCTTCATATCGGTAATAGTTACCTTTAAAATGCTCAAAAGAATTTGCTTAAAGCCTGTGGTTTCTAAAATATGAGATTCCTTAATGGTGTCATCGATATCTGAAATAATAATATTTTTGATTTGATGATTGAGAAAAAAAACGGGAGCACTCAGTACTTCATAGTCGCCCAATCGAATGCTTCCAACCAGTGTCTCAACTCCCGAAGGAGATAATCGGAGCCAAGAAGCTTGGGGAGCTTTGGAGGTAACGGGCCAGGGTAACTGCAACTGTATAAACCCCCGAGTCCGAGTACTTCCTTCCACAGAGCGCAAGGAATTTTCTCCTACTGAGAGCTGAAATCGGATCCGTTCAAACAATTCTAAATCCGGAAGTCCCCGAAAAATCCGATACAGCAGCCGTCGAGGTTTAAAACCTAAAACTTCCTCCTGGCTGCCATTGTATACAGCAGCCTGTAAGGTGGTGAAATTCCGAGTTGCAAGTGAAGGGATTCCAATAATTGATTTTTGCGGTCGATAAATGTCGCAGATCTCCAAAATTTTGAATAGGAGAACTTCAACAGTTTTAAACGTACGGATGAGACGTTCTAACCAAGGATTTTTTGGAATTTCGCTGATCCTCACCCCGCGCAGATGGGGGGGCTTATCACTCCGCATCGAAAACATAATGCCCTACCCTACATTTTTCTTTCATAGTTGCCGAACAGTTGGAAAGACTTTTTTCCTTTGAGGACGCTAATGGGACCACGCGTAAGATGTAACAGGTTTCTTGATTTCATGAAAGCCTTAACACTCCTCTTGGTTTTTGGACTCTCCAACTCCTCTTCGGCACTGAATGAAATCTTCGATACTTATCATTCAGCTGCTTGTTTGGCTCAAGGTAATGCCTGCACTGCTTCTGTCTCTGGTTACGCATCCCATTTCTATAATCCAGCAGGTTTGGCTCGATTCAACAAAAAAACGAATGAAGTACACTTGGTAGTGGCCGAAGGCCATGCTAATGGCGCTGGATTTGGCAGAATCACGGAAAGTAAGAGCTTCGGTACTTACAGAATGTTTCCTTTGCTTCGAGAAAACCCGGGAGACTACCACTTTTTTGCACTGAACTCGTTGCCTTCCTTCACTATCCGCAACTTTAGTTTCGCACTTTTAGGAAATTATCAATTTGCGGCTGTTTCTGATGGGACAAATTTGGATATTGATACTCGCCAGGATTTAGTTCCCACCGTGGGAATCTCCCGTCATTTTGCCGGCAATCTGCTTCGGTTAGGAGTATCCGTGAAAGCCGTGTACCGAAATCAAATGCAAGGGGTGATCACACACTCGGCACTTGAGGTTCCGGACAATCAGTTCTCTGCGCTCTCTCGGGAGGGGCTGGGGTTTAGCCTAGACACGGGAATGATGCTGACGCTTCCTTACCGATTTGTACCCACATTGGGTATTGCCTGGAACAACATGGGAACGACAACTTTTCAAGGCATGAAGTTTTTGAATACTCAAGCACAAGGTGCACCATCCAAAATACCACAATCTTTTCACGCCGGATTCAGTATTAGTCCGATGCTCAATCGCGCTTGGAAATCTGTTTTTTCTGTGGATTATCGCCATATCGAATTGACTCAGTTGCCCTGGAAAAAACATTTTCATCTCGGTTGGGAACTCACTTTGGACAAAACTCTCTTTATTTGGACAGGACTCAACCAAATGCTTTTGACTGGAGGAGTGGGACTTAGAATTCAGGGAGGGCATCTCGAATTGGGAACTTATGCAAAAGATATCGGAGAGAACGAAACTCTTACAGGGGATCGCCGATACTTTTGTAGATATACCATCAGCTTTTAATTTATGAAAAAACTCATTCTTTTTTCCTTTTTTGTTTGCCAGGTTATTTGTCACGCGGGCTTATTGAGGCCCGGCTACCAGTTTTCCAGACCCACCGGGATGGGAAATGCTTTTCTGGCCTTGGCGGATGATGCGAATGCACTATTCTACAATCCCGCAGCTTTAGCTCGAGTCAAAGGTGTTCGGGTTCATTTAGTAGATGCTCAATTAGCAGTAGACAAAACCGAAACATTAACGCGGTTGAAGCAAGCACTCTTTGATAACAATACGGATGGGCTTATAGAATCCGACCGACAATCGCTCGGACTTTCAATCAAACCCACCTGATTACACCCTACTTTGGACTGGCTATTTTCGATCAGGCCTTTGGCTCTTTCGATCTGCAAAACTTGCAAGGCGATCGCGTCGATGTTTTTGGCTTCAATGATCTGGGGATTGCCGTTGGCTTTGGCATACCCTTCAGTGATTATTTTTCTTTTGGTTTCGGCATACGTGCGGTTCAAAGAAGCAGCATTGATATTGATAAGCCAACCAGTCAGTTAATTTCCGAACTCGGGTTGGATGCCCTAACCATTAACAGCAATCCCTGGAATGCACTAAAAAACTATTTGGGCGTTGGCTATGCATTTCCCATTCAGCTAGGTGTTCTCTTTCGGCTGCCCCAGGTCACCAAACAATCGCCCATCATTCGCTTGGCAGCCACTGTTGAGGATTTAGGGAATACCCGATTCACTCGCGTGAGCGGAGCATCAGCCCCATCGACCATCCTGGCCTCTTACAACTTTGGTGCCTCTCTCCAATATGGTTTGGGTAAGGACACAGTCCTGAACATTACGAGTGATTTGAGAAATCAGTTCCGCTCGCTTCCTCTGTTCAAAACTTTTCATTTAGGGACTGAGTTACGGCATAAAATAGCTGCAATTCGAGGGGGCATTCATCAAGGTTATCCCACCTTTGGAGCAAGTTTGGAATTTCCCCCACAAACTAGAATCCATTTTTCTACTTTTTCAATGGAGCTTGGCGATAATCTCTGGCAAAAAGAGCAGCGCTGGTATCAGATTCAACTGGTGATTGGCTTTAATCCGCTATGAAGTTGAAGCCCAACATTAAACAGATCGATAGCCTCTGGGTTTTTATGGTGGCCACGGCTTTTCTGGGTCCTTTTGCCCTGCCCCTGCTTTGGGCCAACCGCAGATGGTCGGTAAAAATCAAAGTAGTGGGCACTGTAGTTATCATCGGATTAACGGGGCTGCTGATCTACTTGCTCAAGTATGCCCTCGTAGACTGGCTTCAAGAAATGGAATCACTCAGTCAGTAGCCAAAGACCATTATCTTCAAATAATCACCCTCTGGAAAACCAACTGGGTGATCATCTTCAGGTTCTAATGATTTTAACAATTGTAATGGTGGCATCAGAATGGGACAGACCGTTTCTTTGAATTTGGCCCGAGAAATACGTGACGTGCAACAAGCTCCCACAATCATCCCTTTTGCACTGAGATGTTTCAAACTCAAGGAATACAACTGTCTATACGCCTTCAAGGCCACAGGAATTTGAGCTGTCTGGCTTGTCATCTGCGGCGGATCTACGACAATTAAATCAAACATTTCTTTAGGGGGAAGATTTTTTAACCAGTCAAAAATATCTGCTTTAATGAACCGATGTTTGCTTTTGTCCAGAACATGAAACTTGGCAGCGGTAGCGAGCGCTCCTGATGAAATATCCACATTCCACACTTCTTTGGCACCGGCCACTTCAGCTGCTAATCCTAATGTCCCGGTATAGCTGAACAAGTTGAGAACGCGTTTACCTTTCAGGTTCTGAGCGGCTAACCATTTTCTTAACGCTCTCAAGTCCAGAAAAGCCCACTCTTTTGCCCTTCTCCAACCTGCACACTGAATTCCATTTTTCCTTCCCGGAATTTTATTTGACGGGCCAAATGGCCTTTAAGAACCCGGGCTGTCGAACTCTCTTTTACACCCGTACGTTTGGTGGGCAGTTTCCAAATAATGTTTTTGAGATTTAATTCCAGAGCTACTAACTCACTCAAATAGCGGCCGAGGGAATCAACGCTGGAAGAATACGTTTGCAACACCCCAGTCTCGCCATAAACATCCATTACTATCCCCGGAAAACCGTCATTTTCTCCGTGAAGGGCCCTAAATGCTTCGGTATATTTTCTGAGCTGATTTCGCTTCAGAAGTGCCTGACGGATCCGTTCTCGAAACCAACCGGGAGATGGAGTCGCTATACCAACGCCTAACAGACGAATGGCTATCAGTCCTTCAGGATCATACAACCCATAACCCAACGTCCGATTATCATGATCCACCAATTTGAGAAGTTGCCCACTTGAAAAAACTTCAATGGCTGAACTCACATGACTGCGAAAAATCCATGGATGTCCGCTTTTTAAAATAGCTTGGATCTGCTTATTGACTTGGTACCGTTGAGGAATCCACTTTCGAGCTTTCACTACCTTCGGGTTACCCTTCCGTGAAATGTGGGTTTGTTTTCCCCTTTGTATCTGCCTTTAATACGACTGATTTCTTGGATCCTTTTTTCAGCTACTCGATCTGCACACCGATATTCAGGTAATTTTTCCTGAGCTGAGTGCTGAAGAATGGCGCCCATGCAATAATAAATATTCCTAATCATGCGATTCGCTCTTCGCTCATCGTAACCGCCCAACTCAATTGAAACATTCATCAGGCCACCTGCGTTGATGGCATAATCTGGGGCGTACATAATTTTACGCTTAAAAAGCTCATCCCCGCACTCTGGATTTGCTAATTGATTATTTGCACTGCCAGCTACAATATCGCATTTCAGTCGAGGAAGAGTCTGTTCGTTGATCACGGCTCCCAAGGCAGAGGGACAAAAAACGTCCACATCGAGATCATAAATTTCATCCGTTGATACCACACTGACTTTCCCTCGATGTTTCTCAGCCAACAACTCACATTTCTTTTTATCGATGTCACAGACAAAGACTCGCATTCCGGCAGCTGCCAAAAAATCCACTAAATGACCACCAACATGCCCTGCTCCTTGAACAGCTACACTGAGACCCGCCAACTCAGATTTCTGATAACGGGCTTCTACACAAGCTCGCAAACCCTCCACGACTCCTTTTGCCGTCCAAGGGGATGGATCACCGGATCCGCCATGGGTTTCTGCTACCCCCACGACATTGTCCGTTTCCATAAAAATAAACTCCATGTCGTTCACATCCGTACCGACATCTTCTGCAGTGATGTATCGCCCCCCCAAACAATCAACAAAAGAACCAAAACTTCTGAATAAAGCCTCTGATTTATCTTTTTTAGGATCGCCAATGATAACAGCTTTGCCCCCCCCAAGATTCAGACCAGCCACAGCCGCTTTGTAAGTCATCCCCTTGGATAGCCTGAGAACATCTTCGAGTGCTTTTTGGGGAGACTCATAGTTCCACATCCGACATCCCCCAAGAGCGGGCCCCAACTGAGAATTATGAATGGCCACGATGGACTTCAAACCAGTAGCGGGATCAGTGAAAAAGACGACTTGCTCGTGCTCTCCCTGAAAAATGGTTTCTATGTTAGCCATGAGGGCCCCCTTAAAAAACGCTCACTCTACCAATGGGAGGGGGAGCCCTTCAAGCAAAACACAGGCCCCATTAGAGTTAACGCTTCGGGTCAAGGCTTGTGTTATTGGGCTGTCTTCACTACACTGCCCCCAGTGAAAAACAAATCTCTCTACACACAACACGACTTGCAGGGGTTTTCTCCAGCGAATCCAGGGGAATTTCCCTTCACTCGAGGAATCCATCCCTCCATGTACACGCATAAACCGTGGACCATGCGCCAGTATGCCGGCTTTGGAGATGCCGCGAGTTCAAATGCCCGATACCGATATTTACTTTCTCAAGGCATTACCGGTTTGAGTATTGCCTTTGATTTACCCACTCAAATGGGCTTCGACTCGGATCATGAATTGGCAGCGGGTGAAGTAGGCCGCGTGGGAGTTGCGATCAGTTCTTTTGAGGACATGGAAATAGTTCTCAACCAAATTGCCCTCGATCAAGTCAGCACTTCCATGACCATCAACGCCACCGCTGGTATTCTGCTGGCATTTTATTTAGCTGTTGCCGAAAAACAGGGAGTTGAAAAAAAGAAACTCAAGGGCACTATTCAGAACGATATTTTGAAAGAATATATCGCTCGAGGAACTTATATCTTCCCGCCAAAGCCTAGTTTGAAACTCACTACCGATATTTTTGAATTCTGTCGTGGAGAGGTTCCGGAATGGAATACCATTTCGATCAGCGGATACCACATCCGAGAAGCTGGAAGCACAGCTGTTCAAGAAATCGCTTTTACCTTAGCTGACGGTCTTACTTATGTAGATGCAGCTCTGGCACGGGGACTCTCCATTGATGATTTTGCTCCACGACTCTCATTTTTTTTCAATGTCCACAATAACTTCATGGAAGAAGTGGCTAAGTTCCGTGCGGCTCGACAGCTTTGGGCAAAACTGATCCAAGAAAAATATCACCCTAAAAATCCAAAATCATTACTTTTGCGATTCCATGCACAGACGGCAGGAAGCACTCTCATTCCTGTTCAAGTAGATACGAATGTGGTGAGAGTCACTCTTCAATGTTTAGCGGCCGTATTAGGTGGCGCCCAGTCGATTCATACTAATTCTCGGGATGAAGCCCTTGGGCTTCCCACCGAGGAAGCGGCAACTTTGGCCTTGCGGACTCAGCAAGTAATAGCCAATGAGAGCGGAATCACGGCTTTAATAGATCCGCTCGGGGGAAGTTATGCTTTGGAATCCCTGACAACTCATTTGGAGAATGAAGCGAAAGCTCTCATCGACACTATTTTCAAACGCGGTGGAGTAGTCCCTTGCATTGAACAACAGTTTCAACAAGACATGATCCAACAAGCGGCTTACGACTATCAAATGGAAATTGAGAAAAAGCAGCGGGTAGTGGTTGGTTTAAATGCTTTTCAGGAAGGCGCTTCACTGAACACTCCCATTCTGAAAATTGATCCCAAAGTGGAAGAAGAACAAAAAACTCGTCTTAAGAAGTACAAGGCTCAACGAAATTCGGCTCGAGTGGAACAAGTGCGGAAAGAGCTTCTACAAGCTGCTCAGGAAGATAAAAACCTCATGCCTTTCATTTTTAAGTCCGTGAAAGAGCACGTTACTTTAGGTGAAATCGTTCAAACCTTAGAGGCCGTTTACGGAAGATATCGTCCATAAATCAAAAAAGAGGCCCCTCGGTCAGTGAAGCATAGATTTTTCTGAGAAGAAAAAAAGCAGTCCCCCCTAATACACCCATGGCCAGAATCACATCGGCTAAAGCGCTCAAGCGAGTCCCCTGATAAATTCCCAATTGAGAAATCGCCCAGGCCAATCCCCCCAAGACGAGGAGTGCTATAGTCCATCCCCCGAAGAATTTCCAAAGGGGTGCAAAAGAAATTCCTGCTTGGTGTTTTTTGAGATGCCATCCCAGAAGAAGCCCTAAAGAACCTACGTAGAAGGCAATGCCTAACGATCCGGCAATGGCTAACCCCACGACCCCCCATTTTTTAGAAAGGATCCCATAGATGGGAATAAAAAGGATCGTTGTGATCGTACCCCAAAGCGACGGCATCCAAGTCGTTTGAGTGGCATAAAAGCCCCGAGAAAGAAGAATGTGAAGGATCCAAAAGACCACTCCCAAACCCATCCAACGGAGCAGTTGGGCCGTCTCCATGAGATCCGTTGCCGTTAATTTTCCTCCGCCATAGATGAATTCAGTGATGGGTAGAGCATGTGTGAACATCAGGATGGCTGCAATCGGGCCGAGAGCCCAAATTTTTTGAAGCTCTCGAATGAACGTGTTTCCAAATTCAGAAAACTTACTTTGTGCCCAAAGCCGAGAAAGATGAGGATAACTGGCCATTCCAGCAGCCTGGCCAATCACAGCAATTGGAATCCTCATTTCAGTGCGTGCATAACTCAAACGACTGACCGCTCCCTCAGCCATAAAACTGGCTAGGTACTTACTGATCCACTCGTCCGCAACTACCAATGAAAATGCCAACATAATGGGGACGCTCATCCATAGATATTTTTTCAATGCTTTTTTATTTTCTGAATCAAAGAATATTCGAGGAGCGACTGGATACCCTAGCTGATAGAGTCCCCAAACTTGAAGCACTCCATAGCCCAGAAAGGCGCCCACAAGAACTCCTAAGCTAAAAGAAGCAATCCCTAACTGCGGATAAGCCCACACACCGATCCCAACGATGCTCAGGTTGTACATAAGTGGCGCAATGGCTGAATATTTAAAAATGCCATGGGTCTGTTGAACCCCATTAGCCAAACCTCCCCAAAAAAAGAAAAACTGAGCGGGAAGAATGAGTCGGATCAAGTCAGTAAGAACTTTTTTCTGCTCCAGAGAAAATCCGGGAGCCACCCAAGAAGCTAATTCCGAAGTGAATACTTGGCAGGTGAGAATTAAAACTAGAATCAATAGGCTCAGTACCGTGGAAAGCGTCTGATACACTCGTTTACCCACATCTTCCTGTCCCTTTCCCAAATAAGAAGCGAGAACAGGAATCAACGAAATATTTAGGGCTCCAGCGGCCATCAAATAATTGATGAAATCAGGAATGGTGAACGAAGCTAAATAGACATCGGCCATTGCGCTCGCACCCACCATCCGAGCTAATGCCCACTCTCTTAAAAAGCCCAAGAGACGCGATAGGAAAATACTCATCACCATTAAAAAACTGGCACGTTTAATTTTGCTGGAGGTGTCCTGCGTCAAATTATTTTCAACCTTTACTGAAAGGGGTGGGCCCCGAAAAAGTTCTTTTGTTTCTTTATTTTATCTCCTACCTCCAATGATTCGCAGCACAAAACAATAACTCACTGCATTTACTGGTAGGGACTGAAAGTTGGGGCTGATTTAGCCGAAAAGAGAAGCAATGAGAGCCTTGCATTCAAATCCACCCCGATTAGTCGTAATTGAGGGAAACGATAAAGGAAAAACCTTTTATCTTCGTGCAGGGTCTTTGACGTTGGGCCGGTCAAAGTCGGATATCCTCATCAATGATCCACGCATTTCCCGAGAACACGTAAAAATTGAGTATGATCCCGAAACGGGAAAACTGCAGTTTACCGATTTAAAAAGTTTGAACGGGTGTCAGATCAATGGAACCACTCTGGCACAAGGTGAACTGAAGGATGGGGACAAAATTCAAATCGGGAACACGATACTCGACTGTCAAATCAATATCGCTCCTGGAGTTACAGAAGAAATTCGAAAAGAACCTATTCTGAAGACAGCGGAAACCCCTATCCAAACAGCCCAAGATCAGCAGTTACCCCTCCAGAATTCAACTGCATCTGAGGTACCCCTATCCCCAAGACCGAACACTATTCGTCCCAGAAAATTTCAACGCCAGCTCACGGTTGCAGTCGGCGGATTCCTGGTATTGTTCCTGCTTTTTACTTGGCTAACTCCGAGCGGTCCCTCAAACCCAACGAAATCCGCAGGAACACAATCTGATTTGGACCTGGAGCTCGCCAAAATTCGAAAATCTCTTGAATCAGGGGAACTCAAAACAGCGCTGACCGATGCTCTGGCTACTCTGCAAAAAAATCCGAACCAATTTGAATTAGAAGAACTGCTCGGAGATATTTACAGTCAGCTAAAAAAATTAGAACCCGCCATACAAAGTTATAAAGCAGCCATAACTCACCAGAGTCCCTCAAAGCTAGTTCACTTCAAATTGACTCGAGCTTATATTCAAGCGGGACTGATGACGTTGGCCAATGAGCATTTGAACGTGATCGATAAATTGATCAAAGAATCTCCAGAACAAAAAGAACTTTTCGTAGAGTTTGCCAACTTGCTCCTGAACTATCCTGATCTCAATCATTCGTTTGAACGCGCAATGGTGATTTCTAAAGCACTTCAAACGGAAATCGCTCCCGAGAGTTCGATCGGTTATCGATTAGAAGCCGCCACACTCACCCAACTTAAGAAACTTAAAGAAGCAGAGAAGATCTATGAACGAGCTCTAGCCTTAGTTCCTAATGACCAAGAAGTTTTGGAGGAACTCGCCATGACTAAGTTGAATTTGCAAGATCTCACGGGTGCAAAAGGGATTACGGAAAAGTGGCTGCAACAGAACCCCAATGAAGTGAAAGCACTGCTAGCTGTTTCTTATTTGAATTTTTATGAAAGAAATTATCTAGCGACGATCCCCAAATTACAGCAGGTCATTAACCTGTTATCAAAAAACCCTGAAAACCAAAGACGTTTAGAAGCGCTTCACTTACTCGGACTGGTTTATTGGGAACAAGGTCAAAGGCCAGAGGCAGAAACCTATCTATCGGAAAGTTGTAAGTTGGGGTTTCAATTGAGCTGCAATCATCAAGCACTGCTCACGCAAGAAAACAAACCTACTCCCTCGGAATTACCAAGTCAGCCACAATAGGAAGATGATCGGATAGTACCTTCCATTGTTTTCCTTTCAAACAAGCTGAGCTTTTCATATTCGCATGTCGAAAATAAATTCTGTCCAGTTGTAAGATGGGCAATCTGCTTGGAAAAGTGCGTGCATGGTTTTTTCCAGCAGAATAGAAAGCTTCTTGAACACTCAATCGTTGCGTGAGTTCTTTGGTCACGCGCTGTCTCCAATCATTAAAATCACCTGCAATCACTAATGGCGCTTCTTCATCAATCGTTTTTTTAACATACTCTACCAACATTTTTGTTTGAATTTTTCTCTCAAATTGAAAAAGACCTAAGTGAGCATTCAAAGCATGAATCACCAGACCACTTTGGTGATCGTTGGCCGGAATTTGAATGATTCCGTGGAGCACACCCCGTTTTTTTAATTTTCCCAAAGTGATGTCTTTGAATAAAAAATCAGCAATGGGATACTTACTTAAAATCGCGTTGCCGTGATGGTGCCGCGAAAAAATAACATTTTTCTGATAGGCATAATGAGGCCACATCTCATCGGCTAAACCCTCTAACTGATGCTCCACCTTTTCAGGCCACATTTTTCCCAAACGCTCCACAGAAATCCCCGCCACTTCCTGAAGAAAAATGAGATCGGGTTTGAGCTCTTGAAGGGCCTCTTTTAAAATGGTGAGGCTCAATCGATTCCGTCGAACGGTAATCCCCTGATGGATATTGTAGGAAAGAATTCTGAGACGCAGATCAGCCATAGCCTGAATTTTACTCTCTCCTGTTTTAAAAAAACAATGTGGGGTCTTCCTTCGACATTTTTATTTCCGTTTGTTCGCGAATTAAGTTAAAAGAGCACCATGGTTTTTTTCGGTTGGACTCTCATCATGGCGATTTTGACTGGGTGCAGCAGCACCCAAGTCGTGGAATCACCCAAAACGGCCTATGTGGCTGATTCTGCTGCCCCAAAGACCCCTCAGGTCATCTGGACAAGTCGGGCTTTTGGTCAGCCCTATGAGTATCTCGGTCGGGTTCAGGCAAGAAGCCTCTCTTACGAAGGAGCGATGGAGCGACTGATCGAAGGAGGCAAAGAGCTCAAGGCGGATGCGCTGATCGACGTTCATTTTGAACAGGTGGGCTTTCTTTCAGACCTTCAAGCTTTTGCTATCAAATATAAATGAGCGCTTCTACTGCCATTAAAAAGATTGCTGTAGTCACCGGGGGTGGAGATTGCCCGGGTTTGAATTCGGCCATTCGAGCAGTAGTTCAAAGTGCCATTTTAGAATACGGAATTCAAGTTGTCGGAATACCCAATGGCTTCAAAGGGATTCTAGAGAACCAATTTGTCCCTCTCGATTTATCAAATACCACCGGTATCTTCTCAAAAGGGGGCACCGTTTTAGGTTCTTCGAATGTGGATAGTCCGTTCAGAGTTCCCGTTATCAAAAATGGAAAAAAGACTTACGAAGATCACTCAGATCAATGCATGAAATATTTTAAACAAGCAGAAATCGATGCATTGATTGTAATCGGCGGAGATGGCACACAAACGATGGCCCACGGTTTTGCAAAAAAAGGACTCAAAGTAGTCGGAATTCCTAAAACGATTGATAACGATCTCAATGGCACGGAACTCACGATTGGTTTTTTTACAGCGGTGAGTACTGCGGTAGAGGCTCTAGATAAACTCCATACCACTGCAGAGAGCCATCATCGGGTCATGGTAGTGGAAGTGATGGGACGCAATGCAGGTTGGATTGCTCTATTCGCCGGCCTGGGTGGCGATGCCGATGTGATTTTGATACCAGAAATTCCTTTTGAACTCTCTAAAGTAGCTACTTTTCTAAAAGATAAGCACCATACTCGTAAAAAATACTCGATTGTCGTTGTTGCGGAAGGAGCCCAGCCCGTTGGTGGCGGTCTCACCGTTCAACGAGTGATTGAGGATTCCCCAGAGCCTATTCGCCTCGGAGGAATAGGGCACCAAGTTGCCGCTGACTTGGAAAAACTCACAGGTCGGGAATGTCGCGCCATCGTTTTGGGTCACTTGCTCAGAGGGGGCTCTCCTGTTGGGTTCGATCGCATTTTAGCTAGTCGATTTGGAGTGGCTGCTGTTAAAGCGCTGATGGAAGGTCACTATGATTCAATGGTGGCGTACCGAAACGACTCGGTCGAACTGGTGCCTCTCGAAACGGGAGCGGGCAAAAACCGTTTTGTAAATCCCGATTCGCTCTTTTTAGAGGGGGCTCGACATCGAGGCATTCATTTCGGAGACACTTAAGCTTTCTGACCTGCGGCTTCTTTTTCCCAAAACTTTTGACCCTCTTCCGGCAAAGTATCAATCGGATCAAAATACTCATAGAGTTGATTTAGGGCTTCCGGCTTATCCCACTCAATGCTCGTCAAATAGTTTTTAGTCCAATTCGAAATGCCTTTTACACGATCATAGGAGTGGACTTGATGGACCCACCGTTTTCCAACAAAGGGTACGTCGCACACGATGCGGGGAGTGGCGAATCCGGGAAGATATCCCATGATGTCATGTTGTAACTGCTGAGCTTGCGCGACGGATATCCTCCAGTGCTCCGAA
>RFNT01000017.1 GCA_009927045.1 bacterium
TTTGAGCATTAAAACTCTATCGATAATTAGCCGAAAAGATGAGTAAAAATGGGATTGGGGAGATTGCGTCGGTGTATTGACCAATCGCGTTAATGGGAGTATTCTCATCTATGAAGCAATATGAAAAGGCGGTACGTATGAGGACATTTCAAATAACTTGCCGAGCCTCCGTGTTAGCACTGAGTTTAGTTCTGGCGTTCAGTCCAGCAGGTGCAGAAACTACCAACCGGGGCGTACTCTCTGTACAAGATGTGGAGATTGGCGCAGCGGGTGAGTTTTCCGTAAACTCAGCGACTGTGTCGGGAGCGTCTTGTCAGGGACAAATGTCCAATCACCATTCTGGGCTTGTCGAGTTTACAGCTTCTAGCTGTAGCGGTTCTTTTTCATCTCGAGTGAATCAAAAGCGAAGCGGTTTGAAATTGGGAAATTTTCGCTTGATGCGAAGTTTTCTAGATGAAACTTATTTTGATGTGTTTGCAAGCCCCGCTACTTGCCCCAGCGCCTCTCAAACTTATAATTACTTATTGGTTCGGGCAAGAACACCCGATGCAGGATTAGATTTTTCAAGCAGTTCTGCTTTTGCGGCCGGAGCAGTTACTTATAATCCCACCTCTGGCGCTCTCACAGGCAATCAGCGATGGAGTTTAGAGAGCACTGCTGACTCCACCGCTTTTACTTATAACAAACGCTCAGCAAGCTGTTCGAATGGCAAACTCATAGTCACTAAAACTGCTGAGAGTCCTTCGGTGTTTGATACGACAGCCATTGCTTACTTCACTGCTGATTATGGTTTTTGGAAGTCGTCTACTGGAAATTACCAAGCTGGGGTACTTTTGCCTCAGCAATCACTGGATGCTCAAGTATTCAGCAGTAAGAGTGGCCAAGCGTATGCAGGACTTTATACGCATTATTATAAGAAGTGGTTAGAAACGAGAAAGTTTATTTATGCGACTCCCAACAATGCAGCAGGCACTGAATTTAAAATTTATGAAGCCTCAGACCCGGCTGATTTTTCCCAAGCCACTGAGTTTGGCGTCCTCAATTGTAGCGAACTCAATGCACCGGCTCCTGGTTTTTGCCGAGGCACTTTTAGTCGGGCAGGTATTTCTGGAACTGGAAAAGCACTGTGTCTTTTTGGGAATAACTTCTCTGGGCAAGACGTGTGGTTTTGTGAAGCACAAGCCCCTGATAGCAATTCAAATTATCATTTAAAAACTTTAGCTACGTTTCAGTTTCAAACCACTTCGCGTGCAAAGTTAGCAGTGATTTCGCCTGAGTTGGTCAATTTGGAAGCAAATGAAAGCAGTCGACAAATTACGATTACGGTCAAAAACCCTTCTTCACGGGCTGCTACTATTGCGCCTGCAGCGGTTGCTCCTAGTGATGTTCAAATGCCGAGCAGTTTTTCTGGAGCAGCAACGACCTTTTTTCAAAATGGGAGTCAGTGCGGGACTGTATTAGCTCCTTTTTCATCGTGTCAGTTTACGATTAACTTTAATCCCACTGAACAAAAAGTAGTGGCTGATTATTTGCGGGTGACTTACGACAAAGGAGACGGAACCGGTGCAGTGAATGCAACAGCAGTGTTTCAAGCTGCAAAGGGACTCACCGATATTAGTGTGACTGCCCCGTCCTCGGTTACTTTAGGGCAAAGCGTGAAGGTCACCACGACTGCTAAGTTTGCTAATGGGCAAACTCAAGATGTTTCCCAACTGGTCAGTCAATCGGTGTCAGATAGAGCCATTGCCAGTGTGAGTAACACACAAAACGCAGTGACACTGACGGGAACTGTTGCTGGACCTACCACTGTTTCCTCTACTTTTGGTTCTTTTTCTGCTCAAAAAGTGGTGACGGTGGTCAATCCCCCGGTCGCCCCTCTCAACTTTACTGCAACTGCAACCAATGGCACTACCATTCAATTGAGCTGGACTGCAGGGGCTCTTAATCAAAAACATCAAATTGCTTACGCC
>RFNT01000032.1 GCA_009927045.1 bacterium
ATTGGCTCAGTTCTTCCTCTGAGTTGTAAATCCAATACAGTGATTTCCAGTTCCGTTTTATCGACGAGTAGCTCGTATGCTTTGCAAGGGGTTACAGATGGGACTGAATATGCTTTTAGAATTTGTGCAGTAAATGACGCTGGTGATTTTTCAAGTTCTTTGACTGCAAGTACCAGCACCCCTTTTGCAGGTTCTGTGCTAGTGGTCTACGGAAATGTTGCTTGGGGAACAACACTCGATGGGGCTGGGATCAACTATTGTAACTCAACGCTCTGTTCTCCGGCCCAGTGGAGTGATGAAGCAAATCCCGTAGTGCTGATCAATAACGTCAACTACAGCTCCATTACTATTTATGATAAAGGTGTCGTGAGAATTGATCCCAGTTTTGTTGGAAGCATTGGAAACATCACTATTCACAGTGGCGGCGTTTTAACCGGACCTGCCTTTTCGCGCAGTAACTCCTCTGCAAATGATTTTCGACTGAACAACGCAAGCCCCGTTACAGGCAATGGGACTCTGGTTCTAAATGTCCGAGGAACACTGGATGTAAAAGCAGGGGGAACTGTCACCATGTCTGGTCGAGGGTATGAGGGAGGCGGGTTTGGACCGGGCAGTAGCGGAACTTTGGCGCATGGGTACTCTCCGCAAGGGTATGGCGTAGGAGGAGCAGGGAAATCTGAAAATAATCGAGCTTGCTATTACAGATGGATTCCCGGCGGCGGCGGCAGTTATGGCTCCAAGCCTGCTTCCTGGGCCTCAAGTTGGGCGACCAGTTCACCCTCAGGCGAAGTGTATGGGGAAAGCGACTTTCTGCAAAAACTGTATCTGGGGAGCGGCGGTGGCGGTTCTGCGTGTTCGCACGGAGGGGGCTTTGGGGGTGGAGCCTTGGTGATCAATGCTCGGAAAATTATCAATGCGGGGTTCATTGAAAGTAACGGAGATAGAAGAAGCTATTGGGGAGGTGGGGGTAGTGGAGGGTCATTAAAAATAGAAGCTCGAGAATCGATCGCCAACTCGGGTACCATTTCGGCTGCCGGTGGGGGTTTTAGTCAAATACCTTTCACGATGACTCAAAGCTCTATTGCTTGGCATTGTAACACCCAAAACACCGATACCAGCTTGATGGATTTTAGTTTTAGCAGTGGGGTGGGAACTGGAAACCAAACTAATGCAGCTGTGAATGCGGACCTAGGCGCTGAGTATACCGTTCAACGCGTACGTCTGGGTGCCAATAACTGCTATGGAGATTGGACGAACCACGTCAACGGAGCTCGTCTTCAGTACAGTCAGGACAATGTAAATTGGACTACCTTTGTGACCATTTCAGGAGTGGTTCACAATCGCTACCAAGACTATTTTCCCAATATCAGGGCTCGTTACTGGAGAGTATTTCGCCCGGAATGGGGATATGTCATTTTAGGGGAGTTTTCTATTCATTCAACGGATCACCCCGGTTCCAGAAACCTTGGGGGAGCTGGAAGAGTGTATTTAGCAGCATCCTCATTAGTTAACAGCGGTAAAGTGGTTGGGGTTCGTATGGAGTCCGAAGTTTTCCCCACTGTGAGCGGTCATCCGCAAAATGTAACTGCAACACCAGCGGGCGTTGCCACTTTTAGTGTCGCTTCGCCTTGTTTTAATTGTGCCATCACTTGGGAAAAATCCGGAGATAACGGTAGCACTTGGTCGACACTCTTGGGACAAAATACTCCCATTTTGCGTTTGGCCACATTGCTCGGCGCAGATAATGGCAGTCGGTATCGAGCTCGAATTGCAAATGCAAACAGTTTTGCGTACTCCAATCCAGCCACTCTCACTTTACCTCAAATTCCTGTGATTACGGGTGGAGAGAGAACAGTCGATTCGAATGGAATCATCACTCATACTTTTAGGTCCAGCGGAACCCTCACCGTGACTTCTCCGGGCGAACTCGAAGTTCTCGTGGTCGGGGGAGGCGGTAGCGGTGGCAGCCGAATGGGGGCTGGTGGCGGCGGCGGTGGCGGTGTTCTCTATAATGAACGGTATTCTGTCAGTACGAGCCAAACCGTCACTGTGGGGGCAGGGGGTTCCAATCCAGGAACTGGCGGTATGTATGTAGGAAATAATGGAGCTAATTCCTCCCTGGGTGCTCTAGTGGCGATAGGTGGCGGCGGCGGCGGCTCAGCATGCCAGTGGGGATGTGACCCCTGGGGCCGGGCGGGTGGTTCCGGCGGTGGTGCTGGCCGACAGGATCACAACGCGATTACTGGTGGATATGGCACTCCTGGACAGGGATTCACGGGTGGAGGTTTATGGCATGCCAGTGGTCCTTCGGCTGGCGGCGGCGGTGCAGGCGGGTTGGGAGGGAATACTATTTCTGGTGTACAAAGTGGGGCAGGCGGCCCTGGAGCCCTTTATTTTGGGAGCTACTATGGGGCAGGCGGCGGCGGCGGTGGCTATAGCGGAGCGGGTGGTTTGGGCGGTGGTGGCATGGGTGGAACGGATGCAGCGCCCAACGCAACTAGCGGTTTACCGAACACTGGAGCTGGCGGCGGTGGTGGTGGCGGACGAAATACCTTCGGGAACGCGGGGAATGGAGGCTCTGGAATAGTGATTGTCAGGTACAGAAGTTACGCAGCGGTTCCGTACATCTTAACGCAACCGACTTCAGTCACCCAATGGGAAGGACAATCTGCTCAGTTTTCAGTAGTGGCAGGAGTGTATGACGGCACTGCTCCTCTTTATCAGTGGCAAGTCAGCACAGATGGAGGTGCAACCTTTAGCAATATCGAAGGAGCCACAAGCAATCAATATCAGATAAACCCAGTGCAAATCACCCAGAACAACAACCGCTATCGAGTCATTGTTTCTGCTAGTGGCGGCTCAAACCTCCAAAGCAGTAGCGCCA
>RFNT01000028.1 GCA_009927045.1 bacterium
GGGCCATCACTGCGTCCGTGTCACAACGGCAGTCGGGCTGCCAGTGACAGGGACGGTGACCTGCACAGAGCCGAATTGGTACGTCCTGCTGTAAACGAGGCTGGTTACGCCGGCCGTTCCCGTGACGGATCGTGCGCTCGTTGGTCTACCGAGTGCGTGGAACCATGCGGTTGATGTCCACAACTGTCCGTATGAGGTGACTGCTTGAGTCCCAGCGGCGTCTGAGGAGTCGTACGAGTTTGAGTTGCAAAACCGGGTGTAGACATCAAACCGGCTTGATTGGGTGAGTAGGTTCATGGCCGCGGCATATTCAGCGCCTGCAGTGTCTAAGGCCGGGTGATAATCCCTACCGGATAAAACCACGTCGATGCGTCCAATGCCAGCAGCCGTCAAGTCGTCGGTGAACTGCAATGCGCGCACAAAGTTCGCTTGTGACAGGTACGACATCGATGCACCAGCGCTTGGGAAGTTTGTCCAAGCGTTTTCGAGCATGGCGTGTGTGAGGCCGCTAGCGGCATAGCTGATGATCACGTCTCGGATTGCGTTTGCGTTGGACGTTGACGAGTAGTCCAACGGGTAAGTGTTGCCACCTAGGAACGGTGGTTGGATTCGTGCGGCCAGTTGTGCGAAAACGCCGCGTTGTACGTGTTCCAGTTCGCGAGAGTCCAAGCGGTGCTGCTGCCTAGTGGCGTGGGTAGAACGCCGCTAGGTGACCCGCTTGTCCATTTGACGGCGGTGGTGTGCATGTTGTCCAAGAACAAGCCCCCAAAAACGGTGGGTGTTCCGGTGGTGGTCGTCGCCTGATAGGCAGCGTATGACTCTGCACACCAGGCAGGCAGGACGGTGGAGGACGGGTCAAGCATGTACGACTCTGGGCCTCCGGGTAGACCGGTTCGGCTGCTTGATTGTCCCCTTGATCGCAGCGTGCATGATGCGGGGATGGTGCTGGTTGGCAGATCCCACGCGGCACCGGTGAATGGGTTAGTGGCGCCGACTCCGCTCAAGGTTGCGGGAGCGAATCCGACAGA
>RFNT01000171.1 GCA_009927045.1 bacterium
GGCAGGCTATCGGCTCGATCAACGTTGGGGCACTAAGCCTTGGTTGATGTTTTTAGGAGTGCTCTTGGGGTTAGGATTGGGGCTTTGGTACATCATGGTTTTGGCAAATCGGTATAATCGCAACTCTGACGAGGAGAAATGAGGCTTATGAAAAAAATCAGTCTAATTTTGTTGTTGGTTAGTTTTTTTGCAGTTGCTGAGGATGCAAGAAGAATCCCCAGCCGCAGAGTCATCAATGAAGACGCTTTGACATCGAACCCAGAACAGCGAGCCGAAGGCGAAGGAAGAACCCTGAAAACTTCTCCCGTTTTAATGAAAGATAGCGACTGGGTGCCTTCTTGGCGGCCCCAACAACAGAGAAAAGCTTTGGGAATTGAGACCTCAAGCAGTTCATTTGGGGTTTTGGGTACGAATGCCATTTCCTATACCCACTGGACGAGCGCTACGAAAGGGTTTGAATATCTTTTTGGCTATTCAAAAACAGCCGACTCTTTTACAGAAACATTGACCGTAACTCAGTCCAACACCAGCGCCGCAAACCAAAGCCTCACTGAGGCCACAGCCTATTCAGGAACGAAAAACCCGCATAACTTTTTGTTGGGGCTCACGTATCGCGACAAAATCCATCAATCAGATTGGCTACAAATTTATTGGGGGCTGACAGGAGCTATTCAGTATTCGACGTCTGCCAGTTACACAACAGGAACTTCTACGAAGACAACGACCAATATCAGCGACTCCGACACCTATTCCATCGAAGAAAGTGCGGACTTTGGAAATACTACCCGAAAAGGGCGCCTCCAAGTTTTTATAGGGCCTAAGTTTGGGTCCGAGTTTTATCTGAGATGGTTTCCCCAGCTGGCTTTAGGCTTTGCAACGGGGGTACTGACCAGCTTTGGAACCCCAGCGGAGACCGTGGCAGTAACCCACGGAAGTAGTTCAGAAACCACGCAGGTTAATAACGGGGTAGTCACTCCACCCGCACCGACACCAGAAACATCGGTCACTACAAAAAACCCAGGCGATTTTAATGGTTCAACCTTTGGAATCGGTGGACAGACCTTTTCTTTCACGGGCCAGTTCACCATTCGGTATGTTTGGTAAGTTAGACGCGCCGGGCCAGGACCGGGGGCTAATAGCCAGAATCACTATTGAAATCCCCAGGATGAGCAGGTAAGACAGGGCCTTACTTTATGGAACATCACGGCCCTATTTCATGGCTTCTTCTGATCCCTGGCCTGTCCCATGATCCCAAATGGATCGGGGTCAATGCTTCCATTGTTCTATTTTTGTTCATCACTGTTTTGGCGTTTGCTGGCAGAGCAGCGCTCAAAGGAAATGTTTCCAACTATTTGGTGCCTGTTCCAAAAGCTAAGCTTTCTACGCTCTTAGATCTTTTGATCGAGGGCTTATATAAAATGTGCCAAGGTTCTTTGGGCTCAAGTGCGGATCAGCATTTTCCTTTTGTTGCGACCCTGTTCATTTTTGTTTGGTTTTCTAATTTGATGGGCCTGATTCCGCTGTCTGCTTCACCCAGTGCAAGTTTGTACACCACCGTCGCTTTGGGTCTTGCAACGTTTGTTTACTATAACGTTTACGGGATCAAGGCGCATGGGCTGGTCGGATATTTGAAACACTTTTTGATGGGCATGGGAGCAGCAGGGATACCCATTGCATTCTTCGAACTTATTTCTCACGTGCTTAGACCCGTTACCCTGGGATTACGCTTGAACCTCAACATTCAAATCGATCATATGTTAGGGAGCGTGTTTGGCTCCATTGCAGCCTATTTGGTTCCAATCCCATTAATGATTTTTGGAATCGTCGTTTGTACGATTCAGGCCTTCCTGTTCGCAACGCTCACTTCGGTATACCTACAAATGGCAACCGAACACGAGGATCACGGACACGAAGGGGAACACCATCATTAAAATTTTTGGAGGAAAAAAATGAAAACAAATCTAGTAAAGAAATCTTGGTTGTTAGTAGTAGGCGCAATGTTCTCTTCAATCAGCACTTTTGCTGCTGAAGCTGGAGAAGCAGCTGGCGCAGCAATGGGTGGAGACTGGGCTAAAGCATTTGCCGGAGCGTTCGGTATTGCGTTGGCAGTGATCGCTGCTTCCACCGCTCAAGGTAAAATCGCTGTTTCCTATATGGATGGCGTTTCCCGAAATCCTGGCGCCCAAAAAGGAATGGGAACACAACTCATTTTGAGCTTGGTGTTCGTGGAAACACTCGTACTTTTCACAGTGGCTATCATCTTCGTGAAAATGTAATTCAGTGAGTTCTTGGGCGCTGTAAGATCCTAGGATCTTACGGCGCCTTTTTTTTTGCCAAGAGCGGCTTCAAAAACTTTCCAGTATGGGATTGAGGAACATCCACCAGCTGTTCGGGCCGCCCCTGAAACAGGACTTGGCCTCCGTGAATTCCCCCCTCGGGCCCGAGATCCATTAAATAATCCGCTTGTTTCAAAACATCTAAATTGTGTTCTATTACGATGACCGTATTTCCTTGATCCACGAGTCGGTGCAAGATCTCTACGAGCTTATGGACATCATGAAAATGCAGTCCGGTTGTGGGCTCATCTAAGATGTAGACTGTTTTTCCAGTCGCTCTTTTTGTTAGTTCTCTCGCGAGTTTAATCCGTTGGGCTTCTCCACCAGATAAAGTAACAGAGCTTTGTCCGACTTGAATGTAACCCAGCCCCACATCTAATAGCGTTTGAAACTTAGTTTTAATGGAAGGGATTCGTTCGAAGAAACTAGCCGCTTCTTCGATGGGCATCGCCAATACATCTGCAATACTCTTCCCCCGATAGAGCACTTCGAGGGTTTCCCGGTTATACCGTTTGCCCTGACAAATTTCACAAGGCACAAAAACATCGGGTAGAAAGTGCATACTAATTTTCAACGTGCCGTCTCCGCTGCACGTGTCGCACCGACCCCCATCCACATTGAAAGAGAAGCGCCCCAGAGTATAGCCGCGCATTTTTGCCTCCGGGAGCTGTGCAAAGAGCTGTCTGATTTCAGTGAAAACGCCCGTGTACGTAGCAGGATTGGATCGGGGCGTTCTCCCGATTGGGCTTTGGTCGACATAAACCACTTTGTCAATGTGTTCCAACCCTGTGAGCGATTCAAATGGCATTCCGGCCAACGGACGCCCCGAAAAGTGTTTCTGAAGAGCTGGTAATAAAGTGTCAATAATGAGGGTGCTTTTGCCGGAGCCAGAAACACCAGAAACGCAAATGAACGTTCCTAATGGAAACTGTACAGATTGATCCTTCAGGTTGTTTGACGTGACATGATTCAGAGCCAATACTGGGGACCGCTCCCAGGGCCGGCGATTTTCTGGAACCGGAATCTTAAGTTCCCCCAGCAAGTACTGGGCGGTTAAGGATTTCTTAGTCTGGGAAAGTTTTTTAGAGGTTCCGGCAAATACAACTTCACCTCCGTGAACCCCGGCACCAGGACCCATATCAATGACGTAATCTGCATGTTGGATGGTTTCTTCATCATGCTCTACAACTAAGACAGAGTTTCCCTGATCTCGTAACTTTTCTAGTGTTTGAATTAACCGCTGGTTGTCTCTTTGGTGGAGTCCGATGCTGGGCTCATCGAGCACGTACAAAACTCCGACCAAATGTGAACCAATTTGAGTCGCTAATCGGATCCGTTGGAATTCTCCACCGGAAAGCGAGCTGCCCGAGCGGTCTAAAGTGAGGTAGGTGAGGCCCACGTTTTCCAAAAAATCGAGTCGCGAAGTAATTTCTTTCATGATGGGATCAGCCACTGGGGCCTGAGACTTATTCCATGTCAGAGCCCGTATTTGTTCTTGGGCTTCAAGGACCGTGGCGCGGCAAAACTCAGAGATGTTTTTTCCCTGCAAGCGAACAAAAAGGGATTCTTTTCGAAGGCGAGCTCCTGAACATGTTGGACAGGGTAAAAAGGTAAGGAAATCCGAGAGAAGAACGCCAGACTCTTCTTCAACGCCCTCTGAAATTTTCTCCTCCAACCAATGAATCACTCCTTCAAACTTCTGACGAAAAGAAGACCGCCCCTTTCCGCCCTTGAATTCGAGTTCGTCTTTGCCGCTTCCGAAAAGGAGTAAGTCTTGAATTTTCTGTGGGAGCGCTTCAAACGGTGTTTCCAACGAAAATCGGTACTTTTCAGCGATGGGGTCGAGCACTTGTCTCAGCCATGCCTTGGGCTTTCCCGCCCAAGGAGTGATCGCCCCTTCTTGAAGAGAAAGTTTTCGGTTTTGAACAATTAAACTGGAGTCCACTTTGCTTTCGGTGCCAAGGCCTTCACAGGTTTCACACCAGCCATGAAGACTATTGAACGAAAAGCTTCGTGGCTCTAATTCCGGAAAGCTGATTCCACAGGTGGAACAGGCGAAATGGGTGGAAAATAGCTGTGTAGAGAGCGGCTCTACCAATTCAATCTCGGCGAGACCATCCGCCAACCCAGTCGCTGTTTCCAAGGCCTCTAAAAGGCGATGTTCCACTCCGGCTTTTATAATGAGACGATCCACATAAACTGAGATGTCATGTTTAAAGCTCTTCTTCAGCTTGATGGGAGCGGCAAGACTCAATTCCCCGCCATCGACTTTTACTCGAGTAAACCCTTGAGCACGCAACTCCTGAAGTTCTTTTTGATATTCTCCCTTTTTACCTCGCACAATGGGCGCGAGTACTGAAAAGCGGGTTCCCTTTTCCAAGCTCATCAGGCGATCCCGAATTTGGCTTAATGTCTGACTACTCACGGGCTGATTACACTGGTAACAATGGGCGGTCCCAAGTCTTGCATAGAGCAGCCGTAAAAAATCATAAATCTCAGTGACAGTCCCAACAGTCGAGCGGGGGTTTCGCGACGTGTTTTTTTGCTCAATTGAAATTGAGGGCGAGAGCCCTTCAATAGAGTCCAGCTCCGGCTTGTTCATTTGTTCCAGGAATTGGCGAGCATAGGCGGAGAGCGATTCTAAATATCTCCTCTGACCTTCTGCATAGATAGTGTCAAAGGCTAACGAGGACTTTCCAGAGCCGCTCAGGCCGGTGACAACCACCAACTGATTCCTGGGAATGTTGAGATTCACACCCTTGAGGTTGTGTTCTCTGGCCCTCTGATGATGATTTCTTTTTGGCTCAAAGGGAGTTGATTACCTGATTAACGGTTGTTTCAATTTCATTTTGAATCTGTTGGAGACGTCGTTCGCTGGTCGCCTCAAACCGAAGCACTAATACCGCTTGAGTGTTGGAGGCTCGGACTAAACCCCAGCCATCCTCAAACTCAACGCGAGCGCCATCGATAGCATTCACTTTGTAGCCCCGAGCCTCGAGTTGAGTTCTGGCTTTGGCCACCACTTCAAACTTTGTCTTTTCATTACACTCTTTTCGAATCTCGGGAGTGCAAAAGGAGGGGGGAAGATCCTGCAGCAGCTCTAAAGGGGTCTTTTTCTCTTCAGCCAAAATCTCGAGGAGCCTCGCGGCGGCGTAGATTGCGTCATCAAAACCGAAGTAACGGTCTTTGAAAAACATGTGCCCCGACATTTCTCCAGCCAACAATGCTCCAGTTTCCTTCATTTTTGCCTTGATGAGACTGTGCCCAGTTTTCCACAAGATGGCTTTGCCCCCATGTCGCTCGACATCTTGGAATAGACGATGAGAGGCCTTCACTTCTGAGATCACCGTTGCACCGGGATGATCCTTTAAAAGTCTTCGGGCATAAAGCACCAAAAGCTCATCGCCAAAAAGGGCGCGGCCCGTGGCATCTATGGCAACTACACGGTCTGCATCGCCATCAAACCCAATTCCTACAGCCGCTTTGTGTTTTAAAACGGCAGAGGCCAAGTATTCCTGACTCTCTTTTTCAGTGGGATCCGGAGAGTGCACTGGAAAGTTGCCGTCGGGCTCGCTGAGGAGCTCTACTACCTCACACCCCAGGGCCCTAAACAGTTCGGGGGCAATCACGCCCGCTGTTCCATTGCCGCTGTCTACGACGATTTTGAGTGGGAGAGGTCCCCGAATGTTTTTTCTCAAATAATTAGAGTAGTCTTTTTTTATGTCTTGGCTTCGAGCGGTACCCAGGCCCGTTTCAAAATTGTTTTGTTGAATGATTGACTTCAACTCTTGGATTTCGGATCCGTGAAGCGTCGTTTTGCCGACACAAATTTTCAATCCATTGTGTTCCGGGGGGTTGTGGCTCCCAGTGATTTGAACGCCACCATCTGTGCCCAAATGAAACACCGAAAAATAAAGGACAGGAGTTGGGACAAGGCCGATATCAATCACATCAATTCCCACCGCATTCAGGCCGGAGACGAGCGCTTTCTGAATTCGCGGACCCGAAAGGCGGCAATCCCTTCCGATGGAAAGGGTTTTGCCCCCGCGACGCTTAACAAAAGTGCCGATTGCTTTTCCAATCAGATACGCGTTGCTATCGGAGAGGTCCGATGCAGCCAGTCCCCGAATATCATATTCTCGAAAAATGGATTCATTGAGGGTCATTGTTTTTCTCCCATGCGAACAATGTGTGCCTCAGCTTTTTTTCTCTCAAGCCACAGCATCATTTTCTTCTCAACTTCTGAGTTGATCATTTGTCCCCTCAGGGCTTCCTTTTTTTCCTTGGGCAAAGTGGCAAAGTCAGAGGCACGGGTATCAAGCACCTTGAGCAGATGATAACCGCCGGATGTTTTTATTGGACGGGAAACAGTTCCGACGGCAAGCTTTGGAACCGCTTTTTTCAGCTCAGAGGATAGAGCAGACAAAGACAAAAATCCCAAATCCCCTCCGCTGGTGGCAGTGGAGGAGTCTTCTGAATATTCTCGAGCCACAGCCTCAAAGCTGTCTGGAGCTTTTTGTAGGGTCTCAAAAAGAGTTTGCGCCTTTTTGGCATCTGAACAGAGAATATGGGCCAAGTGATACTGAACATCTTTTCCGTTTGAAGCTGTCTCCTGCAAGTAAAAGTGGCGAAGTTGTTCCTCTGTCACTTCCAGAGAGGGCTTGATTTCACGGTCGATTAAGTTTCTGCGTTCAATTTGCCTTCTGATTCCCGTTTTGTACTCTTCCATGTTAGTTCCCAGTTGTTTGAGGCGTTCTCCCAACTGGGTTTGAGTAATTCCATTTCTTTTCAGGATGGCCCGGATTTGTCCTTCAACTTCTTGGTCGTTCGCTTGGAGCTCGAGACGGCGCACTTGCTGATCCACAATGGTTTCCTCAACTAACAATTGAAGCACGGTATCTCGGCTTTTAATTGCTTTTGGATCAACACCCCCAAAGAGTTCCTGGAAGGCTTTGGACTGGAGCTTCTTTTGAAAACGGTCGATGTCCGATTCCAAAATGATATCACTGTTAATGGCCACCACGGTTTTATCAATGACTTTGGCGAAGGCTCCGATCCCTGCCAAGGCGATGAAAAGAGGGATTCCAAAAATACGCATGCAATTGCTCCACGAGTAACGACACGAAGCGGAAAAGCCAGTGTCAACGGCCTATTAAAGGTACTGGAACACTCAGCGAACCGCAAGAAAACAGGTTACAATAACCAGATGCTGCGACTGCTGATTTTAAGTTTTTGCCTCTGGGTTTCTATTGAGGGACTCAGCGCAAATTTTACCCTCGCCTATACCGCGAATCGACAAGGTGAGACCGATCCTTGTGGCTGTCAAAACCCCGATATTGGGGGGCTGGGGAGAATGGCTGAAAGACTCCTCCAGCTCAAGCAAAGAGGCCCTGTTTTGTTTGTGGATGCGGGCAATGCGTTTTTTTCG
>RFNT01000167.1 GCA_009927045.1 bacterium
GAAAGTCCCACGATTTCACCCGATATGTATTACATAACCTTTGGAGGCTAAATGGTAAGAGAATCCGGGACAGTAACCCACTCCGAAAAGCGGTTGGAATTCGAATTAGTTAACACTGTTATTGTTCACTGGGTACTGAACAAACCGCTGACTCTTGGGCCTCCTATCTTGAATGCAAAAAGGCACTGGAGAAGGAACCGCTTTTTGGTATTGCACAGATTATTCTTTCGAAGGCACTTAAAAATGTTAATGAAGAACTTCGTGAGAAAAAAGGTAATCTCAAATCATTCAGAAAATCTTATAATCAACAGGATGAAACACAAAAGTTTTTTGATCGTCTGCTCGAAGACGTTAGAAAAAACCAAGACATGACGGATGTTCCTTTCAAATTAGTAGGTACATCATTTACAGATTTATTTGAATCAATGTTATTTACCGAGGTAACTAGACTAAAAAAAACAAGGGAATATTACTTAGAGGTCGAACGTCATTTAAATACGTTAAAACAGAATGCCTCCTCCGGTTAATTTTTTACACTCTTTCACCATCCTTCCCCTTTCCTCATTTCCCTTCAGCTTTTCTCACCCCCACAAAAAAAGCCTCGCGTACTTCTTGAAATTGAAAATCCACACTATCGCTAGGGACTTATTTAATGGCCTTACTTTTTAAAAAGTTTTAAGAATTCCCCGTAACCTTCAGCTTCCATTTTTTCTCTGGGAACAAATCTCAAAGCTGCAGAGTTCATGCAATACCTTTTTCCCGTGGGCTGGGGCCCATCGTTGAAAACGTGCCCCAAATGGGAGTCGGACAAATGACTTCTCACTTCAATTCGAGTCAGGAAAAGACTTTTATCTTCTTTAAGCTGAATATTTGCTGCCACTAAAGGTTTTGTGAAACTGGGCCAACCCGTCCCGGAATCAAACTTATCGAGGGATGAAAAAAGGGGTTCTCCAGACACTACATCAACATAGATCCCTTCTTTTTTATTATCCCAGTATTCATTCTTGAAAGGTCGCTCAGTTCCTTCTTGTTGAGTGACTTCATATTGAAGAGGGGTGAGTCGCTTTCTTATTTCTTCCCGGGAGGGCTTTTTCCAGTTTTTTGAAGGCATTCCCTCGGCCCATCCCAAAAAACTTAAAATAGAGATCAGACAAATAATTATATTTTGCATAACCCTTGTGATGGAAGTTTCAGAGCCGAATTAAATCTAGCAGACAGATTCTGAAAAGCAATGAGGGCCGTCAATTCAAGCAGAGACTCATCCGAAAAGTGAGATTTTAACTTTCCTCTTAACTCGTCACTGACTTTGCACTCCGTTTGAGTCATTGCCTCAGCAAATTCCAAAGCTAGTTTTTCTTTCTCTGAAAAAACGGAACTGGAGTTCCAATTAGCCACCTCCTGGAGCTTTGCATGGTGTTGGGCTCTTTCAGTCAGAAACAGAGCATTTAAATCGATACAAAAAGCACATTCATGAACTTGGGCAACCCTCACCATCACGAGACTCTGAAGTTCTGGTGAGAGAAAAGATTTTTTTCTTTGAAACAAAAAGTAAAAAAGGAGGAAAGCAAGACTCAAGCTTGGCACACGGCTCCACAAAAGGGTGGGAATCAAAACCTCTCCGAAACGTTTTTTTTGCAAGAGGAACACGAATCGCAAGTACCAGGGATAGCTTTTTTCTGGTTTTACCGGAATAAACAGATCTTCCATGTGCTATACTTTAGACCAATTTGGAGAAAAAACTATGCACAATCACTACTATGATCCAGAGGATTTAAAAAACTTTGGAAAAGTAACTGAGTTTGAAGAAAAAATGGGGGCTAAGTTTTTCGAGTACTACCAAACCGTATTTGGAAAAGGGGCGCTTTCGGCTCGAGAAAAATCGCTCATCGCCCTTGCGGTAGCTCATGTCGTCCAGTGTCCTTACTGCATTGATGCATACTCCACAGATTGTTTAGAAAAAGGCGCAAATGAACAGCAAATGATGGAAGCTGTGCACGTAGCTTGCGCCATACGAGGAGGAGCGAGCTTGGTTCATGCCACCCAAATGATGAAACATGTTAAAAAAGTAAACTTACCATGACTAAATCTCTTTTTTCCCAAGCCTCTCCCTTGGCAAAAGGGGAAGAGCAAATCCGAATTCTCAATGAAGGAAGTCCCAAGTTAAGAACCTTGACTCCTTTCGGAAAAAAACTCGAGCCACTAGGACTTTTTCCACTTAAGAGAACTTCATTAGAGATTTTCCAAGTGAACGTGGGAAAAATGTGTAATCAAGTCTGCAAGCATTGCCATGTGGATGCAGGACCTGATCGAAGAGAGATCATGACTCGAGAAACCATGCTTCAGTGCTTGAAAGCTCTGAAAGAAAGTTCCGCTCATACTGTTGATCTCACTGGTGGGGCTCCGGAAATGAATCCGGATTTTCGTTGGTTTGTTGAGGAAATTCGAAAGCTCGACAAGAAAGTGATAGTCCGTTGCAACCTGACCATTATTCTGGCTAATCCCAGTTATTACGACCTGCCCGAGTTCTTTAAGAAATACCAAGTTCAAGTCGTAAGTTCCCTTCCCTATTACGACAAGCGAAATACAGACAGACAACGTGGAGATGGGGTGTTTGATAAATCTATTAAAGCACTTCAAATGCTAAATGAAGTGGGCTATGGAAAGGGAGGAACCGGCCTCCAACTTGACTTGGTTTATAATCCCACTGGAGCTTTCTTGCCGGGTGCCCAAGAGGAACTCGAAGCTGATTTTAAACGAGAACTGAAAACTCTTTTCGGGATTGAATTCAACCAGCTCTTTGTCATCACCAATATGCCCATCTCGAGATTTTTGGAATATCTTGAGCAAAGTGGAAATCTTGAGAGCTATCTAGAAAAGCTCATAGCGGCTTTCAATCCGCAAGCTGCTAAAGGGGTCATGTGTCGAAATACGGTATCCATTGGTTGGGATGGCTATGTATACGATTGTGATTTTAATCAACAGCTCGATTTACCGGTTCTGAGTCAAACCCAAAGGCGCCTTCATGTTGCTGAAATAAACTGGAAAGCTTTTTCTGAAGAGACGATTATTATCAACCAGCACTGCTTTGGCTGCACCGCTGGAAGTGGTTCCAGTTGCGGGGGAAGCCTAGTGGAGTGACCAATGATTCACTCGCCAGTCATAGGGAATAAAAGCGATTTTATAGGCCTCAGGAAGAGATTTCCCTTCAACTCGATAGCGATTGGCGTATCCGATTAAAGTCTTTTCTTTCTTTAGAAAGTCTTCTGGGAAGAAATCTAAAATTTCAGAAAGAAGTACTTTCTTTTCTTTTTCATCTACCTGCACATTGCGCTCTTCACTAAAGAAAAAACGGGCCTGATCCTCTAATTCTTTTGATAGATTCTTTGCTGTGAAAGGTTTCTTAGGCAACCTGGGACAGCCTTTTGACATACAATTGAGAGCGAAATGAACTCGTTCTTCCCCCATTTTTCGAATCACTTCGTTTTCATACGTATAGAGTGACATTTCTTGAGTCCCAATCACAAACTTCTTAAAGTAAAAAAACTTTACTTTTTTGAGGCCCGAGAGCGATTCGGGAAGCTCTGAGTCTAAAATGTTGAACATGGAAACTGCGTTATAGGCATTGATGTGGTGAGCAAGCAGAGCTGAATCATCAGGAAATATTCGTTTGTTTTGATGGGGATCTACTTGGGCCACATAGGCCACGTACTTGTCTAAATCCCCTCTTTTCTCTAGAAGCCCTTTGAAATTAACCTCCCCTTTTTCATTAACGAACTGATTCAACACGCGCGCCCAGGATTTAAGGGCCTCTTCATGGGAAGGCACTGCCTTTTCTTCAGGCATTCGCACCAGAGAGGAACACGCCGTGAGTAGACTCACCAAAACAAATCCTAAAGAATGGACTAAAAAGGTTCTCATTTTCATTTGGGCTCCATTAGAATGGATTATCTTATGAAATTTCGCTGCTTGAGCCTAGCTTTTTTTGGGATTTTGACACTCCCGCTCAATCAAAAGCTAGGCTGGGAACATTTAGAGTTTTCTAACGCAAAAAGAAATGACGTCGAATTTACTGGTTCAGGCCTTCATATTTCTGTGAAAGAATCGAGTAGCCCACTTTTTTTTCGGCTGAAAGAACTGATTGCAGTAACGGGAGTGCGGATAAAAGGCGAGCTCTTAGGAATTCCAAACATCAGCTCCCAAGATAAAGAAGGACAAGGCTCTTCGGATGACTTTCCTTTACGAGTGGGATTGGTAAGCTCAGGAGAACAGGAACTGAATTGGTTTCAAAAGCTCTTTGCTCCTCGGTGGATTAAAGAAGTCTCGGAGAGGAGTCAGCCCTACTCACTGGGACGAGTCCTCTTTCTGACTGTAGGCCAGACGCTTCCGGTGGGATTTAAAAGAAAACATCCGAAATCAGAATTATTGGAAGAAGAAGTTGTTTTACAAGTATCTCATCCCGGGGCCTTTGAGGTGAGTTGGAAGAGCCCCAGCCCCATCAACACTTATGCGCTATGGTTACAATCGGATGGAGACGATACGCGGTCGTCTTTTGAAGTTCTTCTTAAAGAGCTTTCTCTGGAGTCTCGTTGAGACTCCAATCGTATTCGAGAAACTCTAATTCAGAAGACTGGATTTTTTTAATTTCCTCGGGAGTGTTTCCCATCCGGGAAGCGACAAAAGCTTGAACGGTTCCGGCAGAACCTTTGAAATCATCCCCATACCATTTAAAGATCTTTGAAAGAAAAAGAGTGCTTTTGGAACTTTCCCATCGATTTCGATTCGTATCTTTCAAAAAAAGACGAAGACTCTCTTCCAATTGTTCATCTAGTTTTTTTCCAGTATAAGCTTCTCCTTTTAAAGCAGGACAACCCTTTGAAGCACACACCACTGCAAAGTGAATGCGGGGTTCTTTGAAATTCTTTCGAATTCTCTCATGTTCGATCCCGTCGAGAGTTTCCTCTTCCCCAAACAATTTGAAAAACTTCTGTTTCCAAGCGCTCTTAAACAAACTTCCAATGTCTTTAATCGATTTGACCGGATAATGATCCAAAATGAGCTTTACTGTAAAAACATTGTAAGCATTGATGAGAAAAGCCAATTGGTCTTTTTCATCCCAGCTTTGATAGGTGGCTTTATCTAGGTTTTCAATTTGCTGAGCCAGTCTGTCGATGACTGCTCTTTTTTTAAGGGCTTCTTTATAGTTTACCGCGGTCACAGGCCCTTGCACTTGAGCATAGGTTTTGAGCCAATCGGTCCATTCTTTGAAACTCAAATCAAAGCTCGATGAAAATGCGTTCACCGAAAGCCCAAAAGAAATAATCCCAACGAGAAGATTTTTCATAGAGTTTTCCTTTCTAAATAGTGCAATAAATCGTCTGCATTATCGACATCTCGAAGTTCCCCCAGGAAGTCAATAGAACCCATATTTTGTAATCCCAGTTTTAATTCCTGAAGGGTGGTGCCTTGACTGTACTTAACTTGAGTCCAAATCATTTTGGGAATGGGATTCTTTCCAGCAAAAAGATAAAACCCCCCGTCAAAAGCTGGTCCCAATACGAAACCACAGTTCTTGTTTTTTAAATGTCTTTGAGCTTCCAGAAACTGTCTCTTTTGGATCTGAGGGCAATCAGCCCCAATCAGAATGACGGCTTCATATTTTTCAATGAGAGTTGAATAAACCTGGTTAAGCCGGTCTCCTAAACTCCCAGTCCCTTGGAAGAGCCGGTCAAATCCGTTCCAAAGAGAGTGACTCATTCCCTCTCCCTCTGCTACCGCCCAAAGAGGCACAAAATCCTGATAGTCTTTTTCGAGACTCTTCAAGACCCTCTCCACTTCTTTCACAGACTCCAAATAAAACTCTTCGGCCCGAGCCTTGCCAACCCCTTCAGCTAAACGGGTTTTCAAAGGAGAAAGGCCTGGGGTTTTCACAAAGACCGCCACAGCACACTTACCTTTCCGTTTCTTAACCAGTTCCCGGCCGACTTGAAGATAAGTGAGAAACAGATGCTGAAAGGTAGTCCTAAGCCAGCCCTGCTTAAAGTATTTTCTACCGCTCGTCTTTAGTTTTTCTGAAAAGGGATTCAATCGGATTCCCGTTTTTTTGGCTTTCCAAACCAGTAAATGGTCTTCCCCGTAAGCAGTATTCTCGGGATAGCCGCCACACTTCCAGAATAATTGTTTGGACATCAAAAATCCTTGATCCCCAAAAGGAAGACCTAACACTCGGGAGCGAAACCGAGTCCCCAGCTCGTTCAGGAAGAGTCCCGGGTGTCTTTCTTGAAAAGCTAAAGTGAAAAACGATAGAGAATCCGGATGGCTCTTCATGGCTTTCTCAATTTCTTGAAAGTGAATCTCAGCCACTTCAGAATCTGCATGTAAAAACCATAAAAATGAACCCCGAGCTTCTAAAGCTCCCCGATTCATTTGTTGAGCTCGGCCGGGTTCTGATTTGAGCCATTTTATTTCAGGGGGAAGCTCCTTTGGTTTTTCACTCACTCCCACACAGATGATTTCCACTTCACTGGAGCGGGGCTTTAATTGTTCCAGAAGCTTCGAAACAGAAGTCTCTTCTTTTCCAACAGGAATCACAATGCTGAGTTCGTGAAAAGGGCTCAATGGATTAAGACCTCAAGCCAATTTCTAGTTTCCGGGGAAAGAGCTTTCGGATCACTTAAAAGCCCCCCCTTCAAAGAACTCCTACAAGCACAGTCCTTCACAGAAGCAGGAAGGAATAAATCCAATAGAATGTTCTGTACCGTTTTTAGATTGTTACGATAGAGCTCAAGCATTTGAGCGGCAGAAACATGAGAGCCTTCATCCTCCATCCGACAATCATAGTCAGTCACAACACCTAAAGCGGCATAACCCATTTGGGCTTCCCGCGCGAGAAAAGCTTCAGGTACGTTAGTCATCCCCACCAACTGAGCTTTGGAGGCTCTCAGAAAATGGCTTTCGGCTCGAGTGCCAAATCGGGGGCCTTCCACACAAGCATAAGTTTTACCAAAATGAACTCTCTTGGTTTTTTTCTGAGCGACCTCAAAAAGAATCTTTGAAAGTTCCTGACAAACCGGAACTGCCATCGACACATGAGCAATCACTCCTTTTCCAAAAAAAGTGCTCTCTCTTTTTCCTCGAGTGCAATCGATATACTGCCCTACGACTGCAAGATCCCCAGGAGCAATTTCTTCAGACAGACTTCCCACCGCTGAAACACTTACAATGTGGCGAACTCCTGCTTTTTTTAAGGCCCAAATATTAGCTCTAAAATTAATCTCACTCGGGAGAAACTGGTGCTTCTGCCCGTGCCTGGCTAAGAAAGCAACTGGATTTCCTTTGATCTTTCCCAGGACAATCGGACCAGTAGGGTTCCCAAAGGGAGTGGGGATTTCTTTTTTCTGGACCTCTTCGAGGCCCTCC
>RFNT01000261.1 GCA_009927045.1 bacterium
GCGATAAAAGGAGCCGGGGAATCCGCTAAGGATTTAGAAGCCGCTGATTTATTGAGGTCCACTTTTTTAATCGACAAGGATGGTAAACCATTTTGGTATTTCAGCCCGTATCCGTCTCAAAATGAAATGACTCCTAGAAGTGGCGCAAAACCCAGAATTGTTTTGGTCAAAACGGACAGTTCAAAAGCTACTCCGCTAGCCCCTCTCTTTGAAATCTCTAGGAAAAAAGGGAAGAGTTGTAATCCTGCCGAATCCATTCAATTAGACCCGCCCCATTTGAGTTACTTGAGCGCAGATGCCTTATCTAGTTCTGAATATTGTATGGAAGGTGCCAAGGGTTTTAGCCTTGCGCCCTCGCGCTTAGTATCGCTAGAAACCCGTCCTGAGCCGATGGCCGAGCAGCAAGCTTTTATTAGTCTTTTGAATAAAGAGGCTTTAACAGAGACTCAAAAGAATCAACTGATGAATAATTCCAGCATGAGTTTAACAGAGCTTCTTGCAGGTATTCAGAGCGACGCGGAGAAACAAAAGCTTTTCGAGCCTAAAAAGCTTGTCTTCAAAGAGTTTGAACCGCATCCCGAACATCCTCAAGCACTGGGTTCTATCATCACTCAGGTGGGTAGCTTACAAGTGAGCATGCCAGTTCCCTTGCCCCCCCAACCCAAATGCCAAATTAATCGGGTCACTTCGGGAAAAATTCGTCCGGGAGATAGGGTCCAGTTTCAATTAGAAGTAGATAGCATTACTCGTGAAGGCTCAAGTGTTTTCGATAGCTTTTCCGGTGAACAACCTTTGCCCGCCAGTGCTTATGCCGAATCTAACACCGTAGAATTGGGAACATTCAAGAAAATTCATACATTTTCTCTTGTGGCAGTCGGAAACGCTAACTCTAGAAAGGTTAGCCCCACGGCTGTAGCTTGGGATGTTTTTAGTAAAGTAATGGGGGTCCGTAGTGACGTGGGGTTTTATAAAGCCAACGCTTCAGACCATTTCAGCTGTCAGTTACAAGTCGCAGTTGAGTTTGCCCCTCCAGTTTGTACGCTGGCAGCAGCACAAACTAATATTTTGGCAGGAGAAGGAACTCAAGTCACTTTAGATTGTCGCAATGGTGGACCCGTTACTTCGGCAAAGATTGAAGGGATTCCAGTAGGGAACAGTACCGACGGCTCTCCAGTGCTCATGCAGATAGCTGCTAATGTAGCTGGCATGGTTACGGGAGTGCGCGTTCAGCAGGGCCAAACCTTAAAGCTTCAGACAAGTGGTGAAATCCAATATGCTGTTGGAGGTAATGCGAGTCCTCTCTACACAACTGCCAATGGAGTTTCTGCAGGAAACGACTTGCCAGAATGTAAGCATCCGGGACTTAACGATGCTTTCAAAACGAATTATTCAAAGGTAGTCAATGCGATCCCTCTTGATTGTAAATCCAAGATCAACACGGACCTATATGAGAGCGCACCCTCCGATTCGTGTGTGACTCGGATTCGAGAAATCTGTGTGGCTGAAAAATTTGTAGGAGGTGCTTGGGCACAAGGAATTGGTTTAGAGGCTCACTGTGTGGCTCCCATTCTCGCGGGCGTTACCGACCCCAATCAGCTCACATACGGAAAAAACTTTCCCTCGGGAGCACTACTCGGGCAGTTAGGCCTCGGGGCTCCCTTCTTTCTTGTCGGAAGTAGCAGCCAATTAACAGCTAACCGCACTGGAAATCTCCGGTTTTATGTCAATGACAGTCTTTGCTCGGGGGATAATAAGGGCAGCTTCAGTGGCGCTATTACGCTCCCTTCAGGCACTGTGGCGGCATCGTTCTCGAATAGCAAACTGACCACCGTAACTCTTCAAAGAGCAGAGCAAGTGAATGTGCAATCCATCTCTGCCGAAGTAGTAGGCCCTGATGGCACAGTTCGGCCTACGACTCTTTTGGGAAAAGTCTGTGATTTTAATAATCCCAATCATCAAGCTGTTGTTATTACCAAAAATCAGTGGGCAGTGGAGGCGCAAAAAAGGGGCAAGACCATTTTTTATAATGAGGACCCGCTTTCCTTTTCCAGAAACTGGATGAAAGTGAGCGAACCTTACACGACTCCAGTCAGGGCTTATTTATATCCGGGGCAAACTTTAAAAAGTGGTGATCAGCTCCAAGTGAATGGAGACCTCACGCATGGGTGGAAAGCGGGCAGTTGGGATGCAGGGGCCTGTGTCGCAGGGATGCCCTGTGATGTTGATAACAAGTGTCGGTTTCGGCTCAGGATGGAGTCGGGAGGAAATGTAGCTCTTAAGAATGAGTATTTTTGGACAGAAACCTGGAAGGGCGATGATCGGTTTGTTTCAAATACTAATGGTAACACGGGTGCTTTTTTGAAAATGTTAGATAGCGGCAATTTGGTACTTTACGACAGCTCGGGAACAAGAACTCTTTGGCAGTCGAATACTTCCGGAGCAGGGAACAAATTGGAACTGAGAGGAAACGGTTGGATGGGAATAACAAATGCGAGTGGTACTATCGTGAAGAGTTTTTACGGGGGAGACTCGGTCTGTTATGAACTGCCCCAAAATCGATACAATTTTAGTCATGGTGTTGGAGATTGGGATACGAGCGGTTGGAAGGATGAAACTCGGTCGGTGGCGGGCTATGACATGGAGTACCAGGCATGTAGTGGAGCTGGAGAAAGTAATCTTTGTATGGTTTCTTATTTTTCTGAGCCCATCCCAGCTGTTGATAAAGATGTACGTATTTCCACCTGGTATCATCCCACCGAAAATCAGTATTATCGGTCTTTACCTGGTTACGGCACTTTCTGGGTCGCCGTAGATGCCCGAGACTCAAGTTGCGCTCTTCGCAAAGTAAGTGCTAGAACTGGCGGCTGTTTTACGGGACAAACCCCTATTCGAATGGCCGATGGACAAGAGAAATTAGTTTCTAAAATCAGCGAAGACGACTACGTGTTTAATCCGCACTACCAAACCGGTGTCCGTGTGAGAAAAGTGGTGAAAGGCCCCGAAAAGAAATCGCTCTACGAAGTCCAGCTGGGAAAAAACAGCATTCAAGTGACGGAAGACCATCCGTTCCTTACGCAACGAGGTTGGGTGCAAGCACTAGCTCTTAAAAAAGGCGACCAACTGATGGGTGAAGGCCCTGGTAAACGAGTCACTCGGGTCGAAAAGCTGAAATACCAAGGTCCACAAGATGTGTGGAACTTTGAGTTGGATACAGAAGATCCCCTCGCTCATGTGGTGGTGGCAAACGGTATTCCCACAGGCGACTTAGTCACCCAGCAAGAGCTGAAGAAAGGGAAAAAGCCGCTGCCGTAAAAAGACGCAGCGGACAGCTAAAAGCGACAATTCCGGGACCTTTTTCCTTGAGTCCCTTCCGGTTTAGCCGAGAGCACTCATGGCATAAGACTTGTAATCAGATTGTTTGCCCTGCGGTACGTTGGTTGAGGGCAAAAATTTTGTTTTTCCAGTTAGTTTGGTTTCGAACAAACAGGGAAAATTAAGGATAGGGTTCCAGGCACTCGTGTTTGGGACCCTAATTTTTTAGAAAATCGTGAGCTGAGAATCCCCAGTCTTTTTAATAGGTTCCAAGCCCAAATGGCGGTAGGCCAAATCCGTTAAAACGCGTCCACGGCTCGTGCGGTTTAAAAACCCGCATTGGATCAAATAAGGCTCATACACATCTTCCAATGTTTCTTTTTCTTCGCTGAGAGCAGAAGCCAGTGTTTCAATACCTACGGGTCCCCCGCTGTACTTCTCAGCAATCGCTCGTAAGTAGTGACGATCCATTTGATCCAGGCCGCGCTCATCTACGTTGAGCATCGCTAAGGCTTCGTTAGCCACCTTCTGCGTGATGGCCCCATTGGCTTTGATATCGGCATAATCCCGCACCCGCCTCAGAAGGCGATTTGCAATTCGAGGTGTTCCTCGAGCTCGACGACTGATTTCAAGTGCTCCCGGCATATCAATGGTGCAATTCAGGAGTTTAGCCGAACGGGCCACAATCATTTGGAGATCTTCCGGCGCATAATATTCTAAGCGCAAAGCCATTCCAAAGCGCCCCATGAGCGGCGATGTGAGTTGCCCTGC
>RFNT01000214.1 GCA_009927045.1 bacterium
GTAGCTTTGTAATAGGGGAGCGGCTCGGTTCAATACTGAGTCCTCCCCATTTCTTATATAGACAGGGGAATGAAAGGCTTGTTGGGTCATCGCATCGAGATCAAAGAGCTTATATTTTCCCCAATCCGAACACCAGATTCCGTCCGCTTCTCTCAATGACTGGTTAAAGGAACTCGACGGACTATTGATGTCATACATGGCTTTGCGCTTCTCTTCAGAAATTTTGAACAGCTTCACCAAACCTTCTGCGTACTCGTTATCTTCAGGCCACTCCCGAGTGATATAGACTATTCTTTCACAGCCCATAGCTCGAGTCACTTGTGTCGGATGGAGTTCCACCCAACCCCCAGCCATATAGCCAGACACGCCCGCTGCCCGGTGATCCGCGGTGTCTTTCAGAGGAGTTAATTTTGAAAGCCCCGGCTCCACAGGAGAGCCGAGTAAGACATCTTTCCAGGATAAAGTTCCCAGCGGAGTGAACTTTTGCGATTTGATTTCATCCGTTACTGGCCATTGAGTCGCAATTTTTTTCAGGTCGGAGTACCGGCCCCAATATCCATATAGAACTTCGCGATCAAAATCTAAGTCAAATTTGATTTGAGCAGTTCTATCAGTCCATGCTTTGAAAGCAGCTTCGAAGCGACCAGGAGCAGGATCCGGAAGATTCGTTTCATACAGCAGTTGATACTCTCGAAAAGCCCGTTGTACTTTCTCAACGCCCCCATTCACAATCACGGAGACGGGAACCACTGCCTTCAAAGCACCTCCAATGGGGTCTTTTAAGCGAGTATTTGCTATGGGAGCGGAGCCTCGGTATCGATTGAAATAGTTTTGCATCAAGTTCCCAACGGTTTTCTCACAATTTTTGCCAAGGGGTGTGCCCACAAACTCAGACCAGCTTTTTCCAATGGATTGAGCAACACACTGCCCTCCTAAGACTTTTGCCATTTGCGCTTTTGGATAATTTCCTCGACCTGCCAGAAAATCGGCTACTAGCCCTACTCGATTGAAGAGATGGGAAAAATTGAGAAGTCCCTCACGAAAGAGAACGGACACATCCGTGTTATTAAACTCCAACCCCTCAATGGATCGCATCAGCTCCCAACGTTTTTGAGCTGGTAACTGGATGAGATTGTCTTCAATTTCCCCTAATACTTCTTTATTCAAAAAATCAGCTCCAGCCATAGCTGTGAATTGGTGGAATTTCTTGGAAACAATCCGCCAAGCAAATCGATGAATGATCCTTCTTTTGAGGCGCTTGAAGAGCCCTCGTGTTTTTGGGTGAAAACCGTATTTTAGAAATTCTTCTCCCTGCTTCGCTTCTGGACTCGGCTCCTGGCCATCTTTATCCAGCAAAGACTTCACTAACGGATTATTCAAAAACCCCTTGACTACCACATCACCCATTTTCAAAGAAAATGCGAGACGGCTCCTCACCGTGGCATCATCACACGGAGAACCCGCACAATCCCAAATGAGGGGATTCATCAGAGCACTTTCATAGAGAAACATGGAAACCGTTGAAGAGCTAGCTCCAGCGATACCATCGACCACGCCCACTCTTTCTACAAGGCCAGCCATGGCTGCCAAATGGGCCAAGACCTTATCGCCGTTTCCTCGAAGCGCCGCACACAGTTTTGGCTTTTCAGGGGAATAAAAAGCTCGTCTCACTTTTAGGAACGAGTTGATCAGTTTGATTGAGAAAATCGAGTCGAATGGGAAACGCCCTTCCGCCGGATAAGTGCCGAGTTCCAAGGAAGGTTTGGCAAGCACCGACAGAAACCAAAATGACCGATAGCACTAATAAAAAAAAGAGTGGAAAGCGGAAGCTCTTCACAAAACAACTCCTTCAAATTGAGATAGGGAAAAGACAGAAAAACTCTCTTCATTATAGAAAAACCCGAAAGGTGGGAGTGAGCGTAAAAATCTTATTCGGAGACGGAGATTTCGGAGATCTCAAACAGTTCGATGGAAGCTGATTTTCCTTTAAGTAACGTTTGGGCAACGCTGCGATGAGCCAATTTTTTTCGCGCCTCCTGGGATATTGCATCAAGAGTGGCCTGGGTCGTCAGTATGGTAGTCCCATATTCCTTGGTACAGGACTCTACACGAGCAGCAATATTCACAGAGTCGCCCAGAACGGAGTAATTGAACCGTTGCTCGCTCCCCATGTTGCCCACGTGGGCAATGCCTGTGTTAATTCCCACTCCTAAGTTGAGGTCTACTCCGTACTTGGATTTGAAATAGCTTTGTTTCTTTCGAATTTCCCGCACCATTTCCTGCGCAGCCAGACACGCTCGGAGTGCATGATCCGGCTGTTCCAGCGGGGCTCCGAAAAAGGCCATCAGCGCGTCTCCAATATATTTATCTACGGTGCCCTGATATTTAAAAATAACGTCTGTTAAAACCGTAAATACTTCGTTTAAAAGCTGGGTGAGTTGGGCAGGTTCTAAGCGCTCACTGATGCTGGTGAAATTTCGCAAGTCACAAAACAGTGTTGTGATTTCTTTGCGCTCGCCCCCCAGAGTGAGAGATTGAGGTTGATTGAGCAAAATCTTAATAACGTCCGGGGCTAAATATTTGGAAAAGGCATCTTTTAAGAACTTTTTCTGTTGAGTCGTTTCATAAAATCGAGAGGCCAAAGTCAAAATGCCGATTAAAAGCGTATTTAAGTAAAATAAAAGTGTGGGAGCAAAAAAACCTTGGCTAAAGGCTAATAAATCCATACTGGCGTACCCAATCAAACTCATCAATAAAACAGCAATGACCCAACTTGTTTTCAGTTGCTGAACAAGGAGCAGAAGGCAGAGACTCACCCCCAAAACGGTGAACCAGACCGGTAAATTATTTTCTACTGGAATTTTTCCTTCAAGAATTTGCTCCGCGACCGTGGCTTGGACTTCAACGCCATCTACAACGGGTCCGAAGGGTGTGGCAATTTGATCATACGCTCCTGTGGCAGTGACTCCCAATAACACCGACTTTCCGCGAAGTGGAAGTGTTTCTGGAGAAAAACTAGCGGGATCTAGCTTTAAAAGCTCCCACGCCGAAAAATAAGGCAAGGTTTCCCGAGGGCCTAAGTAAGCGATGGGGCCTCCCTGTTTCTGAACCAATTCCTGAGGCGATTTTTGAAGTCGGGTGGCTACCACCGCTAATGGTAATGAAGGCACTGGCTTCTCATCCATTTGAGCAAAAAAGTCGACTTCTCTCACGAGCCCATCCCATTGCTTAAAAACACTCACAAAACCCATCGTTCCCACGGCTTCAGAAAATAAAGGAATGGGAGTTAAATCCGGTGTTCGCGCTAAAGCAATCCGGGCAGAATGCTTTTTTAGAACCGCCGCCAATATTGAGTTAGATTTGGGATGATCTAAGTTTTGATCTGGAAACAAAATATCAATACCCATATTCTCGGCCCCTAGCCGAAAGACTTGGTCGATAATGAGTGCTGTGATATCTCGCCGGAGGGGCCATTGCCCTTGAGCAAGCTCTTTTAAAGAAGCGTCATCAATAGCAACTACAGCGATGTTTCCTGAGGGCTTCTGGGGCCCTCGAATTCGAAATTTCAAATCACGCAGTTGAAACTCGAGCCGTTCAAAAGGAGTGAACCACTTTCCGTGGGGGCCCGGGAAACACAATACGGAGAGCAGAAGCAACAACCCAAGTTGCCCCAAAAAGTTAGCACTTTTAAATGTTTTATTCACGGGCGATTGATTTTTTCAAAACTACCAGATGATTGATAGTTAGGAGTCACGCGGTAAGGAAAACTTAGAAGGGCTACTAAAATGGTTTCACTGATCCCTAACTGAATAGGCTGAGAGCCCATGCTTTTGCAGGAGTTTCCGGTATCCGAATAACCCAGTAATTGAAACCGATAGTTTCTTCTTAAGGCAAGATTCACACCAAAACTAATATCCCCTTCATTATCACTCAAATCGAAATCCATTTTTTTGGGTGGTGTTTCGTTGCATCCGACTTGGTCGCCACAGTAACGAAGAACAATACAAGGGTTCTGTCTAAACGCAGTATAGGCTGCAACTCCGATGGCATCATAATCAGAAAACCACTGCAGATCAAAAGCCATGTTTTGACCCATGCCCGGATCCCGATCAAAAGAACAGCCCGTCAAAAAAATAGAGGACACAATCAAAAACACCAAAACGGTTTTAAATCTCATCTTCACTGCTTTACTTTCATAAATACACTTTTTGAAACAAATACATTCTGACTGTTTATGACTGTCCCGGTTTGTCCTCCGGTTGAAGTGGAGCTTCCATTCGATACCGAACTATTGCCCTGCCCTGCCGTTTGCCCAGAAGTTTGACCGGTGGTTTGATCAGTGGCTTGCCCAGTACTTTGCCCTGCTGCTCCCGACCCTGAATCTGAACTCGATGCTAGCCCTCTCTTCGAACCTCGCTGGTAAACATCTGCCACTTTTTCTAGAACTGTTTGGATAACATCCCCTACTTTTTTTATCGCCTGCTCATTCCCATTTCTTGAATTGGAATCGGCGCCCAAAATGATCTGTTCAAATATTTTCACAGGAATGGCCACTGGAAAACCGGCTGTATCGGGAGCATTTCTCTGAAAGCTCACTACATTGACTTGAGGGGCATTCCCCTCAACGGGGCCCCTCCTAGAGTTGAACTGACTTCGTTGCTCGGGTCGTTCGGCCTCAATCTTTTGTTCTTGCTCCAGTTGTCTTTGCTCGGGAGCATTGAATTGATCAATACGGGGCAGCTGTTTATTCTCATTCTGCAACCGCCCCTCTGCTTTAAATTCAGTTCCCGTTTGAAGTAAAGTGGGGGGCGCATTCTGCTGGAACAAGGAGCGAATTTCTACTTGGCCTTCACTGACCGACACGCGTTCGTTCACAGAACCGGAATTGTCTTTACCCCAACTGACGAAAAACTCTGTGCCTCGCACAGCTAAAACAGAAGTAGGAGTCTTCATTTGAAACTTTTTTCGAGGCTGAGCGGGCTCTGAATTTACATTGGCTCGAACTCTTCCCAACTCCAATTCTAAATCAATCCCTATTAATTCCGGGGCCGCACATTGTTTTAAAAAAAATTGAGTCTGCGGAGAAATATCAATAACGGAATTATCTTTGAGGAGCAGTTTTACAAAAGCATCACTATTAGTTTTTAATTTGACCCCTTCAGCTAGTTTTTCACCCACTCTTACCATTTTCCCGCTGGGCTCTTCGGTCACTTTGCCAATCACAACTACGGCTTCAGCACATATTTTTGGAGAAGACTGCGACTGTGCAGCAGAGGCCAGAAAGCTGACGCTGCACGACACAAAGAAGAGCTTTCGAAGTAAGGTCATTGAGATATAAATTAACGTCTGTAACAGCTATTGGCAATTCGAACTTCATCACTGGGGGAACACTCAATGCCACGAACGGCTCTAGCCTCTCTCTTTTTTCTTTCACTCATCACTCAAGTGAGTTGGTGTGCTGTTCCCACAAAATGGGAAGGGCTTTTTACTCGCGCAAGCGCAGCTATTCAAATGGGGGATTGGAAAAGCGCTGAAACCCATTTATCCAGTTTAAGAAAGCTCTTCCAGAAGAACCGGAAGTTTTGGAGTTGCAAGCGCTCACTTATAAATCTACTGATCGGCTCATTGATGCAAAAAACACTTACTTGAAGCTTTATAATGGAACCAAAGCGGGTGATCGAAATTCAAAGCGAGGACTCTATGCGTTTGAGCTAGGAAACGTTGCTTATGCTTTAAAAAACAAAAAAAGATCCGAGCAATTTCTCAAAGAGTCCATTTCACTAGACGTTAATCCAAACGAAAGCCATTTTATTTTGGGTAAACTAGCTTTTGAGGGTAATCGCTGGGAAGAAAGCCGGCACCACTTTCAAAAAGCTGTGGACAGTTTTCAATTGAAACCCACTGCGCATTGGTACTTGGCCCAAGTTGCTACAAAACAGAATCAAATCTCAGATGCCATTACGTCGTTTGTAGAGGCCAAGGAAAGTGCCCTCTCGCAACTAGGTCAGGACACCCTCGTTACCGCAAGTACCCAGCAGTTGGCACGTCAAGTGCTCAAGAACTCGGAAACTGAGTTGAGAAGCTACGATCAATCCTCGTGGATGACTCAAGTGGGAATCACATCGAGTTATGATTCCAACGTACTGTATATTCCTAATGCCACGGATGCCGCACAAGATTCCAATTTAGATTCCTTTAAACAATCTCTGAACTGGCAAGTGCAATATGCTTCTTCCCCCGTTCGGTATTTTCAATACGTGGGCAATTATCAAGGCAGTATCAATTACAACTTCAATCAAGAGACTAAAGGCGGACAATTCTTCACACATGATTTAAGTCACTTCATCACGAGAGGTTTTTTAAAAACATGGTCCTATGGATTGAAAGTAGCGGGTTCAGGGATTTTCCAGTACCAAACGGACGCTTATCGGCCGTTTAGTCTCACAGGAACGATAGGACCCTTCGCCAATTGGAAATTGGGCAGACGGGGTCAATTAGGCGCCGAAGCGTTCTTCTCACCTACTAAAAATTATCTGGATGATTCGCTCCCGACGAATATTCACCGGTCTGGTTGGGAACAAACGGTGCGGGTGTATTGGGCCAGTAAATCGAATGAGCGGCTGTGGTCGCCCTCGGTGTTTTTATCGGGTGTGTTGATGCGGCCTGAGGGAACTGAATTTCGAGGCCGTAAGTTGAGCTTGGACGGAGTGAATTCCATGTTTCTCAATAGGAAAGTATTTTTATCTCAAAGCGTAGGGCTTTCGGGAGCGTGGTTTTCTGAGCGAGAACTCTCCTCGCGCAGTGATACGGGCCTCACAGGAGCCGTATCGGCGGGTTATCAGTGGACCGATGCTTTAGCACTCACGGCTCAGGTAGATTACCTAAGGAACTTATCTTCCGATCCCTCTTTCCGTTACGACCGAGTGGGCGTGAACGTCAGCGGGAATTATCGGTTTTAATGGAAGGCCGGGAGCACGCAGCGGACGACTTTTTCAAATCCATAATGGCTAAAGTTGTTTTGGCCATTTGTCCAGGTAAAGTATTGGTTCGAATCATCCGTACCGGGGTTTTTTCGAGCAGTGGCCGTCCAGGTAGGGCCTGATGAGTGCGCCGGTACTCCCCGCTGCTCCAAAGGCCAAGACGGCCCGCCTGTTGCAGGCAATTCTGAGGCACCTGGTACACTTGCTGTGGTTTCATAGATCACCGGAAGGCGCATACCTTTCACGTTACAAGTAAAAATATTCCCTTCAAAAAAGGAAGCTGAGTTACCCTCACCTGATTCGGAATTATTCCAGTCAGTCAAGTAATCGATCCCCTCAACTGGAGTTCCAGCTCCAGATGCATTTAGCGCTTGCGCCGCATTCCCAGCATCATAATACAAACAGCCAGGTCCAGGGTTCGATTCACCAGGTTTATAGACCGTGTCGTGACAAGCTCTGCCAGCGATTTGTGAAATGACCGATGAATCCGTTAAGTCTCCGCCAAATTCAGTTCCAGCCGCGTTCAATTTTTTTTGCCATCCCTTGGCTACCAGGCCAGTAGCGTTGAGAATGCGAGTCAACGATGGCCATTCCCGCCAAACCATAAACCCATCACTGCCGTTGGCATATTGCAGACGCAGAGTGGTTGGCCCCGACCCTGCCGGCCCCGGCGGCCCCGGACATTCATAATTCAGCGTTAAGTTATAGTTTTGAGCGTTCTGATAAAGGTCCCCCTGACACAAATTCGTGGTTGAAGGAAATTGTATAGGGTTTTGTAGAACTGCCCCAGTTGAAGAATTTCCACTTGTTACCACACAAACTCGGTATTTGTACCAATTGCCGGGAGTCAGTGCTTGGGTATCGGTAAAACTGGATGAGGAGGCCTGCATACTGCTATTACATGGCGGGGGTGCTGGTACCGATGTTTGAGCTGTCGATTCGCTCCGACTGAGCCAGTAAGAAGGAGCACCCGAAACAGGACTCCAAGTTAATTGAATCCCTCCTGAAACAATTTGGGCATTGATTCCTGTTACCTCTGTAGCTGGCGGGGGGTTCACCCCATTCGTAACGTTCACTTGAGCCCAACTACTAGAAACAGGCGTTGCACCGGTTGCCTTGACTATTACGCAGTAGAAAAAAGTTCCCACAGAAGCTGGTGTTCCTAAATAAAGAACAGGGCTCATGGTTGTGTTTATATAAGTTCCTTGGCAAGCTCCGCTTCCTGAGCCTGCATACCATTCGTAAGTCAAAGTAGTGGTTGGGCTAACATTAGCAACAACAGTCAAACCAACTGGAAGATTCGGCAACTCAACCGTCTGCAGATTGGGAGTGAAGCTCGTAATCGTAAGCACCGGCGTCCCCGACGGTGGCGGCGGTGGCGACATTTCAGACGACTCCCAGAAGTTCACCGGAATTCTCACTTCCGAAGGCTTATCCGGAACTACATAGTTATCCAAAACGCCTAACTGAGCAAAATCCGAAAGCCCTTTAAACTCAAAAGGACAAACTTCCACTTTGTTTTCAAATCCAAAGACTCGAAAGGAATATTTTCTTCCCACCCACAGTTTTGGTATGCTGAACTTAGCAGCCAGGCCTGTGATGCTCTCCGAAGTCTCCTCGCTCACCATTTCTTGAATGGGAGTTCCAAATTTGCCATCAGCCCCAATCACTTGCATACATACGAAGCGATAGTCTTGCATTTTCTCAAAATCGGCAGAGGAAACCTCCAAAGGATCTTGAATGGGATTGGGAACTACCTCTCCGGGCGAGGGCACTGCCGGCCGTACCGCAAACAACGCGACCGAATTCCTCTGCTCTTCCATTTGGAGTGAACAGCCTGCAAGAACACAAACAGAAACTAACACGATTTTTATCCAAGCCTGCATGCACGTTTCCCCTTTTTTATGGCTTTGTCGGCGGAGGCGATTTCACCGCCCAAATGGCAGTCACGGTGGTGTAAATAGGAATACCATTCAAATTCACATCACTGCCAATATTTCCGGGTCGTGGAGGGATTGCTCCCCCACTGCCCGGCGCCAATGCATCCAAATTGTTTTTTCTGGGGTCTTCTTTTTTTTCACCCCCTTGAGGGAGCCCACCCAGGGGTTCCATTTTTTCTGTTTTGGGTCGAGATTCCGAACTCGGCCCACGCTCCGGAGCCTTCTCTTGAAGCTTGGCTACTAAAAAAGTTTCTGCTTTTTCTTGTCCTCGCTCATTCTTAGCTTCAGTATTGGTGGGCGGCAATTCTACTGCTTGCTCAAAGGGCTTTTGTTCTACTTTGGTCCCTTCTTCAAATTGACGTTGCTCTTGAGCAGAGAACTGATCCACTTGAGGCGGCGTCACCACTTCTATTTTGGTTTGCCCCCCTTCGTTTTTCAATTTTCCTTCGGCTTTGAACTCAGTCCCAGCGCCCAGTGGAATACTCGGGGCTTTTTGATCAAACAGCGAAGCGACTTCAATTTGTCCTTTGCTCACTCCAATTTGCTCAGAGACCACTCCCGACGAATCTTTTTGCCAATTCACAAAGAACTCAGTACCACGCACCCCCAGCACCGAAGTGGGCGTGCGGAGTTTGAAATCTTTTCTCGCTTGGCGTTCGGGCTTAACGACATTGGCTCGCACACTTCCCAACTCCAATTCCAAATCGATATCTACTTTTTTATTGGGAGTTTCACAGGACACTAATTTGATGGAGGAGGAGGGACCAATATCCAAGATCGATTCATCCCTGAGGATCAATTTCACATACGCATTTTCACCGGTACGGATGCGAGCCCCCTGCAACAGTACTTGCCCCGGTGTGAGTTGTTGATTGAGTTGATCCCGAGGAGTCCCCACACTCACAGCGACTCGGGCGCAAATAGAACCGCGCACTTCTCCGAGAGATTTCTGTGTGAAGAGTGCCAAAAAAAAGACCACCAAAAGGATGTTGAGAAAGATTCGGATGTTCATTTGCAGATTATTCTATCTTTTATATAATTTCCTGACAATCTAAGGAGAGCCAGTGAGACTATTTGCGTTATTCCTGATTTCTTTCTGTGTCGCATCAATTGCAGCTATTTCCCCCGAGTACGAATCTGCTTTCACTCAAGCCAACATGGCCTATCAGCAAAATCAAATGGACGTCGCCCTTCAATGGCTCGATCAAATTTTAGTGACTAATCCTGAACAAGTGGAAGCTTTGGAGCTGAAGGCGCTCATTCTCAAACAAACTGGCCAATTAGAAGCTTCGGGGCGTGTGTATGCCGAGCTCTTCCAAAATGCACCTCAATGGGGAGCGGAAGAAAAACTCGGACTCTACGGATTTGAACTTGGCAGTGTGGCTGCTCAAATGGGCGATGCAGAAACTGCTCGAACTGGTTTGAAAAAGGCGATTCGATTAAAAACCAATGTGGAAGCGAGCCACTTCACATTAGGAAAGTTGGAGTGGGAACAAAACAACTGGAAAACCAGTCGAGAACACTTTGAAGCAGCTTCAGAATCTCCGGTCTTCAAAACTGCTTCTCAGTTTTATATTGCTTCAGCTTTTAAGAAAGAAGACCGCGTCACCGATGCACTTGGCGCCTATGTAGAAGCCAAGGAATCTGCTGAGCTTGACCTTGCCCAAGCCAATCAAGCCACTGAAAAGGCAAAACTTCTAGCACAAGAAGTTTTAAAAACAGCAGCCCAGGAACTGCGTTCTTTTGATAGAGCTGCGTGGATGGGTGAAGTGGGTACAGCTTCTGGCTATGATTCCAACGTCCTCTTCATGCCCACGACTTCCGATGCAGCCAACACTGCCACAAGTGGCTCCTTGAAACAAAGTCTCAACTGGAAATTGCGATACGCTTCTTCTCCAGTCACCACTTGGCAATACTTGGGAACTTATCAAGGCGCTATCAACCACAACTTCAATCGAGACACAACGGGCGGACAATTTTTTGTTCATGACATCTCACAATTCATCACTCGCGGATTCTTGAAGAAACAACAGATTGGGATCAAAGTGGGTGCTTCAGGCATCATGCAATACCGAGAGAATGCGTATCGGCCCTTCAGCTTAGCTGCTTCTTTTGGACCTTTCTTGAAATCCAAAATCAATGAAGACTACTGGTTTGGTTTAGAGGCTTTCACTCAGCCCACCAAAAATTATTTGGATCCGTCTTTGAATTCCAATGCACGACGTTCCGGCTGGGAACAAAACTTACGCGCTTATATTTCCAGCGCCAAAATGAATCCGTATTGGTCCCCTGCTTTCTTACTCACACACACGGTCATGCGCTTGGATGGCACCGAATTTTCAGGTTCTCGTTGGAACGTGGATTTGACCAACGCCATGTACCTGACACCGTCTCTCTTTCTTGCACAGAATTTGAATTTTACTTTTTCCTCATATCCCAATCGAGCCTCTGGTGGCAGAACGGATCAGGGAGCGACCCTAGGCGTTTCTGGAGGCTATCAACTCATGGAAGGTCTGACCGTCATGGCTCAAGTGGATTACGGAAGAAACCTTTCTAACGATGCCAACTTCCAGTACGACCGTTGGACTTCTTCTCTTTCCGGAAACTACCGCTTTTAACCAAGGAGAAACCCATGAAACGCCCACTGATCGTCTTGGGCTTAGTGGCATCACTCAGTTGTGTTGCCAATGAGCCTTCTTTTGAAAGCCACAAATCCGAAATGCTTCAACACATTGAGGAAAAAATTACCAAAATGAATGAACACAAAACCTGTGTTTCCAATGCGACTTCCCCCGAAGCTCTCAAGCAATGTCGGGAATCCATGAAAGCATGGCATCGCGATGAAAAAATGGAACGTATGGAAAAAAGAAAAGAGCGCATGGAAAAACGAATGGAAAAGATGAAGGAAAAACAAAGTTAAGTTTTTGTATTTTTCCTCACAACCTCTTGGATCGTCAGTTTGAGGAGGGATCCCAAAATGAGTAAAATCAAAAACAAACTGGGAACCCCTCCTAGAACTGAGAGCGTTTTAATGCCCTCCATGCCCTGATGGGCAATCATCACTCCGGAAGTTAACCCCACACACACGCCCCACAGCACTTTCACTCCCAGTGGCGCTTCCGGATTTTCAGGAGAAATGCCCTGAGTGCTCATTGCAGCCATTGCAGAGGTGTTGGCTTCAGCCGAAGTCACATAGGCAAGAAAAGCAGTTACCACCACCAAGAAAATACTTAATGTCTTTAGGGTCTCTGGAATGCTGAGCGTTCTAAATAGCGCATAGAGGGCCGATTCCGGCCCCTGAGTCTGGATCATTTGGAAAACAGAACCTGTAGTTTGCATATCGATGTTCAGCGCCCAACCGCCGAACACAGCCATCCAAACCCAAGCAAACACGCTGGGGAGTAGTAAGTTTGTCACGAGCATTTCTCGTACCGTATACCCCACCGAAATCCGACCCAAGAAAAGTGCAGTGACTGGCGCCCAAGCAAGCCAATTGCACCAGTAAAAAAAAGTCCAATTTTTTGCCCAAGGATCCAACTGACCGGAAAAACCCGTATAAACACTTCTGGGAAGGAGCTCCATAAAATATGTTCCCAGAGACTCCAGCCCAGAAACCACGATGAACCGTGTGGGGCCGAACACAAATACCATGGCCACTAGGATAAAAAATGTAAGTGCATTGATCTCAGACAGTAAACGAATCCCTCGAGTCACTCCGGTAATAGCAGAGACCACAAAAGCGACTACAATCATCAACAAAATCAGAGCGAGGAGAAGCGTAGTGTGCGGAATCCCCGTGAGCTCTCGAATCCCCCCCGAGATCGTCAACACCCCAGTTCCCAACGAAGCCGACATGCCAGCAACAAGTGAAAACAAGCAAACCGCATCTATCAACTGGCCCCATTTTCCTTGAAGGCGTTCCCCGAACAGTGGACTGAGGGGCGCTGAAAGACTGAAAGGCTTTTTGTGGTTGTAATAAGTCAGGGCAAAGACGAGCGCTGGGACAGCGTAAATGGCATACGGAGTGAGGCTCCAATGAAAATATAAAGAAGATAGTGCAAATCGGATTTTGCTCTGAGGATCCCCGGCCTGTAACCATTGGGAGGGCTCTTGCCAATGGAAGAGCGGTTCGGCAGTGCCCCAAAAAACGAGCCCCACAGCAACGGTCGTGCAAAGGGTAACTGCAAACCACCGCCATTTGGAAAGAATAGGCTTCGCTTCGTTCCCACCAATTTTCACACGGCCCAAAGGAGAAATAAAAACAACTCCACACGCCAAGAGTAGAGCAAACGTGCCCCAGGAAAAGAGAGGGCTTAACTGGGTGAGCGCCGCACTTTGTACGCCCTGCAGCTTTTTAAAAAAGGAATCTCCCTGCCCCACTGCTTGGAGCAACGCCAGAACGAAACACCCGAAGGGAGGAAAAAACACTAACGGTTTTATTTTCACAGCTTGATCCAGACGGATTTTGTTTTGGTGTAAGCATCTAATGAATGCAGCGCCATTTCCTTCCCCCAGCCACTCTGCTTAAAGCCACCAAACGGACTTGCAAAATCGTAACATCCGTATCGGTTCACAAATACCATACCGGCATCTAATCGGGCCGCTACTCGGTGCGCTCGTGAGAGATCGGCGGTCCAGAGCCCTGCAGCTAAGCCGTAAGGCGTCTGATTCGCAATTCGGATTGCTTCTTCCTCGGTCTTGAATCGGATAGCCACTAAAACGGGCCCAAAAATTTCATCTTGAGCAATCCGCATTTCTGGTTTCACTTCAGAAAAGATCGTGGGTCTCACGAAATAGCCTTTGCCATTTTTTTGCTCAGCAACTCCACCACAAACGAGTTTAGCCCCTTCTTGCTTACCCAGCTCAATATACTCCATCACTTTTTTGAAATGAGCTTGATGAGCCTGAGGACCTTGATCGACCCCCTCTTCAAACGCATCTCCCAAACGAATGGCGTTAGCTCGTTTGATAAGCCCCGCAACCACTTGATCATAAATACTGTCTTCAATCAGGATTCGAGTCGGCTCAGAACATTTTTCTCCTTTGTGGGAGAACATTGCGGTACACGAACGTTCAATGGCCCCTTCTAAGTCTGGCAAGTCTGCAAAAAGAATATTCGGAGATTTTCCACCAAGCTCAAGTGTCACTGTTTTTAAATTTGATTGGGCTGCTCCCGTGAGTACTTTTTTTCCCACTGCAGTGCTCCCGGTGAAGGACACTTTATGGATTCCAGGATGTTCGGAAATCAATTTACCAGTCTGTGCATCTCCCATCACCACATTGAAGACACCCGGAGGCAAGTTTCCTTCTTCGTGAATGATTTCAGCTAAGCGGAGCACGCTGAGCGGAGTGTACTCCGAGGGCTTCACAATCACTGTGTTGCCCATGGCCAGTGCCGGTGCAATTTTCCAACATGCTAGGAGAAGCGGGAAATTCCAAGGGACAATGAGAGCGCACACGCCCACTGGCTCCCGACGCGTGTAATTGAGAAAGCCCGGATCCACAGGAACCGTATCGCCATAGAGTTTATCGATCCAGCCGGCATAGTAATCAAAAACATCTGCAGATTCAGGAACGTCATCAATGAGCGATTCCGAAAACAATTTTCCATTACAAAGTGATTCTAGAGTCGCTAATTCCTCACCATGTTCTCGAATGAGTTGCCCAATGCGAATGAGCGCTTCTCGTCGTACTTTTCTAGAAGCTTCCGACCACGTGCCCGCTGTGAATGCGGTTTGAGCCGAGTTTACAATATGATTGATGGCTTTCTCATCAGCAATCGGCACTTCGCACAGCACTTGCTCGGTACTCGGGTTCATCACTCTCCAAGTGTTTTTGGAATCCCCCGAAAGAAAGTGCCCGCCAGAGTAAAATGTCTTAGGCGCCTTCAACCATTCGTGAGCCCAAGCCAATCGGGCTTTACTCAAAAGATCTTTCGGATTAGGCATGGTGATTCTCCCAAATGGATACCCAGTGCTCACAGCGCTCGGCATTGATCGTTAAATTTTTAAGACAGTAATCGTGAAACTTGGAAAGCACACGCGCGAGTAAATCCAAAGACTCATAGGTTTTAAGAGCACCACAGCTTTCAAAGACGTTCAAATAGAGTTCTCCATGTTCTCCAGCGGCTTGAACCACCCGATAATTTCCCAACACAAGGAAGCAGGCTTGGAGCACTGTCTCTGGCAAAGTGGGATTGACTTTGTTCGAAAAGAAACTGGAGCCTGGGATCGCTTCCGGGAGTTGAATCTCATCCAAGCCTGTCAAAGGACCTGAAGCCATCAAACGTAAATCTTTTGCAATTTTGATCCAAGTGGTGGCTGTTTCGGAAAGCACAGCTGCTAATCGACCAACCCCATCTGCGTTTTGAGCAGCATCAAAAAGATTTTCTCGGCGCTTCAGGGGGAGTCCCGTGCGCTCGGCTAAAAAAGGAATCACAAGCCCTTGATACGTGAGCGGAGCCCCTTCCCCAGAACCAATGACGGTTCCTCCTAAATTCACTTCTTCCAAAGCTTGTGTGGCGTGCGTAATGCTTGCGGCTTGTCGAGCCACGACTCGGGCATACCCTTCAAATAATTGATTGAGTGGAGCAGGCATGGCATCTCGCAAACAAGTACGCGCCATCACACGAATACCGTCGGCTTCTTGCGCCTTTAAAAGAAACGTCTGGTCAATAGCGGTGAGCGCTTCCACTAAGTCATTGGAGAGCCGCAACAATGCAATAGCCATGGCAGTTGCCAACACATCTGAAGTGGACTGACTCGCATTGATTTGAGTTTTGATTTCTAAGGGCGTTCCCGCTTCCACAGTGAAGGCTTGGATAGCTTCATTCACATTCGTATGGACTGCAATGCCACCGCCACCTTGATACACATCGGCTTGAAAGAGATCCCGATATTCCGCAGCCGGAAGCGCTTCACACGCTTTTTCAATGAGGGCTTGCTCCGTTTCGTGCAAAAGCGAAGCAGCTGCATTGGCACGCGCTGCTGCTGCTTTCACGTCCAACAAAGCTTCGAGCCAAATGGGATAATCCTTCAGAGTGCGATGAGAAAACGCATGCGAACGGATCGCTTGCTCAGTAATTTCAAAAGGCTTTTTAGCGATTTCTAACATCAGTGGGTTCTTCCGTAGCGTATTTTTCTTAAATAATCGGTGCTGGTGACGTTGGGAGCAAGCGCATACCCATAAAGCGCAATCAATCGTAGCACGTCTCCTTGAATGCGAGTCACTCGGTGGATGGTATATCTGCCTTCGAACAGCACTAAACAGCCGGGCGGATTATCCAAAACTTCCACATTTTTTCTACCCCCTTGCAGAAGTTCACGGACTTCTTTGTAACAAGGATCGGTTTTCGAGCGAATGTTTCTCACATACTCAAATTCCCCACCCGCTTTGGGATCTTGAAGATTGATGGAAACTACAAAATCACTTTGATCAAAGTGCCAACGTAAGTAATCGCCATCTTTCATCACAGCAACATTGATAGCGCCAAGAGGACATGCATATTCGTGGAGCGGTCCGCGTCCAATCACTTGGCCAACAAAATCAACAAACGGTTTCCACTGATAAATTTTTCTTAGACCACTTTCGATGGGAATTTGATCATAGGCCAAAACGCCAAGAGCAGTTGTGTCTTCCAAACGCATCGGATGATCCTTCGGGAGATCTCCCGGGACTTCTTCCAAATAGGCATTGCCTTTCACAGCGCTGTGGAAAGCTTGAGGTGCGAGTTGATTCGATTCGTTCACGAGATCCGTCAGTCCCTCGAGGGACAAAAAACCCGGCAATACACAAACGCCCGCTTGTTTCATCTGAGCCTGACAAGTCGCTAGCAGTTGCTGAGTCGCCGCTGCTTCCGGTTGGTGGATGGGATACCGCTCTAAATTGATAAAGTACTCAGCCCTTTGCATGAGATCCTTTCTTTTTCTCCTGAAAATTCGGATATTTTACGCGTTATGTCAAGATGCAGAATTTGTCACAGGATTTGCTAGGAACCCCTGAGTGTCGCATAATATTTGTTATGGGATTTCAATGGGTTAGGAAGCAAGCACGGGTCTGCCCTTCCAACTGGTCTTTATGAAGCTTTGGGCTGCCCATGACCGCAACAGCAAGTAACCGTAGAGGGCAGCTCCCAGGGGATGGAACAACAGACTCTGGAAGCCCGTTTTAAACAGAACTGCCACGAGTCCCCGGAGTAGCAAAAGAAGGCCCACTGCAAGTCCAGCCCACGGGACTTCTTGTAGAGCCAGGACCAAAGGCATTCCATAGGCGAGCGCACTGAAGCTCATGACTAAAATCACCGCAACCCTATTTCCCCCACAGAGCAAGTACAGATTTTTTGTAAATCCGGATTCCAAAGCTTTCCAGGAATCGTACATCCGAACTTTTAAGTCGTGAGTCGCCACCAAGGGCTGTACGGAAAATCCAGCTCGCACGACAGCTCTTCCTAACGCCATATCTTCTAAGACGGTGTTTTTTACTTCCGCGTTTTCGTGGCCGCCACTGGCTTCATAAGCAGCTCGTGTAAACGCAAACCACTGGCCATTGGCAACAACCAAAGAAGGCCGCCGCGAATAAGATAAGAACCGCAGAGGCACTAACCCCGCAATCGGTAAATGCATAATGAAGGGAATGACAGCTGCTTCAAACCAAGAGCCAAAGACTTGCAAGGGCAACCCAGTGACTGCGCCACTTTGAGTGTGCTCCAACCAATCCACTGTATGCTGCACACTCGAAGCCGACATGCGGACATCGGCATCACAAAAAATGAGAATCTCTCCCGTGGCTTTTTGAGCCAGTTGATGACAGGCCCACGATTTTCCCACCCACTCTTCGGGAAGGGGTTCTCCAGCAAGCACTTGCATTTGAGCAGTGGCTTCTTCGCGCAATACGGCCTGCGTGGTATCCGTAGAAGCATCGTCCAATAAAAGGATTTCTAAAGGCGCATACTCCACGCGCTTCAGAGCCTGGATCAATTCTCGCACGTGATGCGCTTCATTGCGGAGAGGAATGAGAAGACTCACTGCAGGTTGAAAAGCACTGTGCTTCCCCTGATGCATCCGAGGTGCTGTGAGCAAATTGAAAAGCGCCATGGAGACCAGAACTCCTAAAACACCCACACTGCCCCACAAACAGCTGACTGCAAGAACAGACATCACAGCCACCTCTCAAAAACGGGGACTGACTTTTTCGCCATTCACATAAAGCTCTTGATGGATGCCCCCAACACCGCTTGAACGTGATTTTCTAAATCGGAAGCTCCCAGCCCTGCTTGCCAAGTTTGCCCGGCTCCCACCGACAACAATACAGTAGGCCCTTTTCCCGTCATGGGTTCGATGTGAATTCCGACGGGCACGAGCGTAATAGGATTTAAACTTTCGGCAATCAGTTCCACTCCCCGCTGAAAACCCAATGTCTTTTTAAAACTGGGCGTAATTTTTCCTTGAGGAAAAAAACTTACGAGCAATTGCTCCGGAGGCAGAGTTTCTCTGAGATGTTTCAAATGAGAGAGTAATCGTTTCAACGAACTCGGATTCCCCGGTTCCATCGGCAAAACGCCCATGCGTGCAAGAATGGGATTTGCTTTCACTGTCGTTTCCAGGGCAATGGTGTAGAGCTGCGCTTTTGGGCGAATACGCCTTTGCAGTTCAAACAGAAAAAACCCATCCCACCAACTGACATGATTAGAAACAAACAGTAAGGGACCAGAATGCGAGACGAGTGAGCTTACCCCTTGGCAGCGGATTTCAGAAAAGTGCTTTTTGAAGTTCCACTTCAAATAGTGATCAAACCACTTTCGAGTCCACGGACTGTAACGGACAAACTCAGGCATGTTTCAATTGTAGAGAATGGCGGAGCATCCAGACGATTCCGACTACGGCATAACAAGCGACCGAGATTAGAACAGCTTCCCACAATCCCGCAGCAGTGACAATTCCTAGAGGCAAAATGAGATTCGCCATGTAGAAAGCAATAAAATCACTGGTTGGAATTTTCCGGATCCAATGAGCGACTTTCAAAAGCTCAAAACTCACCATGATCACAAAACCAGTGAAATACCATCCCACCAAATTCAACAGAGGTGTTCCAAAATAAGGCCCTGCTTCATTCCAAGTCCAGAAAGGCGCTAAGTGACTCATTGCTGGATCCAACGTGAGATCCCAACTGACAAGAATCCAAGAGGCGACGAGGGCTCGGGCCCAGGAAAATTTCTCCGAAAAGCCTAGAGCAGCAGCAATCGCGTAAGAAGCGATGCCCATAAAAAACCAACTGAGAGGAATGAGATAGGGTACGCGACCAAACAGAGTGGGTCCCAAGAGATCCGTGTATTCGTAACTTCCAAAAGGCAAGCCCCAAGTGGTGCCTGAAAACTCACTCCCGAGACTAATAACGACAGCTGCAACAAAAGCGGGCAACCATTGATAACGAACTTTGGCTTGTAACAAACTCACCATTGCAAACAGCGCTAAGACAATTTGTAAGCGCGCAAAAACCCAATAAGCGTTTTCAAAAATGGGTTGTGCCCATGGATATTGATTTAAGAGCTGAGTGTTTCGGCTGAACGTGGCGTATCCAAAAATAGATAAGCTATTCACAACCAAAAGAGCAATGAGAGCAAAGCGATGAGTCCGCATGGATTCCTTTTAAAATCAGACTGCTAGGGTATAGCTGCCTCGAGCGGCGCGGTCAATGAAACGAATCTGTTTTTTTCACTCGTCGTTAGACTCAAGAGTGTAATTAAAACTGATACTTACCCGGGGTTTTTGGGACTGATTGGGCGGCACCTCATGTCGGAGCCAACTTTCAAACATGACAAACTGCCCAGCACGGGCTGGAACTTCAACGTACATGGGCTTTCCCTGAGGGGCGTTCATGAAAAAAGGCATTCGGGGATCTTCCAATTTCAGCGGCACACTGCCCGGGGGCGTAGTTAAATAAAAAACTCCGCTCAGCACGGAATGCGGATGCAAATGAAGCGTGTGATAGGTGCCCTTTGGCATGACGTTGGCCCAGCAATCGGTCATGCGCAAGGAAAGCCCTTTTAAATTCCAATGGAGTTTTTTTGCAAAGCTTTCAGCTTCTTTTTGCAACGCTTTTTCAAATGCCATGAAGCTGGGGTAGCGATGGTGGAGATTATTGAGAGAAGCATACGATGTATAGCCCCCCCGGTAATTCGTCGGACCACTCTCTCCCTAACCGGTCTTCTTTTTGAGCCGATTCAATCTCTTTCAGTAACGATTTAATGAGCGCTGATGCACCCGAGAGTGTCCCTTCGGCAATCGGAGTAGAAAAGTGGTCGCGGACTTTCATCCGGACGTCTTACCCAGCTGGGACACTCCCGGCAAGTTGTGTTTTTTCTTCACACGCCCTATGCTTGCCCCCAGGATGAAAGTTCCTGTTTCCAAATGGACGCGCTTCAAGCCCAGTTTGTGCAAAACGTGTTTTGCCACTTGCTGCCATGACATGCCTTTGGAAGTGAGTCTGCCGGATCTCATCCGTTTGGGTTTAGTCAGTGCCGAAGAATCGATTCAAGATCTTTCCGAAATAGCAACGCGACTCAAAAAGCAGAGACTGATTCAAAAGTTTCATCCTCGAAAAATGGTGTTTGTGATTGCGCAGAAAAAAAATAAAGACTGTATTTTCTTGAATGATGACCGACGCTGTACGGTTTACTTAAATCGTCCTGAAATTTGTAGGCAGTTTCCAAAAATTGGGCCCAAGCCAGGCTCTTGCCCTTACGTGCCCCATGCCTAAGAAGCCTGTTGAAATTCATAAACCCGCGACTTGGGTCAAATTCAAACCCGAACTCTGCAAAGGCTGCTTTGCGGGCTGTTGCACCCTTCCCGTTCTGGTAACTGCTGAGGAATTATTTCATTTGGGGTTTTTGAAGTATCACGAAGTAACAGGGCCTCTTGAAAAGCATGTGGAGCGGCTCAAAAAAAAGAAAGTCATCCAATCCTTCAATGCGCGAACGCAATTATTTAAACTCTATCAACATCCCAACAATGATTGTGTATTTTTAACCAAAGAGCGGCTGTGTTCGGTGTATGATCGGCGCCCCAGTATTTGTAGAGCATTTCCTAAGAATAGTAGACGACCGGGCTATTGCCCGAATCAAAAGCACGAGAAAAGCTCCGTTGAATGAGGTCTTTTTTGACTTTGGCCTTGGGCACCTGAAAATCAAACCACGCTCGCACATCGTCTTCTAATCCCAATCCCAACATGTAATTGTAGACTGCTTTTTTAAGTCCTGGATAAAGCGCATTGTGATCGCACCCTGTGGGATCTTCAAACTCGATATCATTTTTCGCAAACGTGCTGGGCACTTCTCTTAAAATAATGCCGTACTTTTTGGGGTTTTTACCGACGGGACTATGCGCGGTAACGGAAAAACGATGCCAGAAAGCTGATTGGATACACCCTGCTTCGAAGAGTTGGCGAACACGCTCTAAAGAATCGATGGTTTCTTGGAGCGTTTGGGTGGGGAATCCAAACATTAAATACGCATGCACTAAAATTCCAGCTGCACTGAAGGCCCCTGTGACTCGAGCCACCTGTTCCACCGTGACTCCTTTTTCCATGAGTTTTAACAGGCGATCCGAAGCGACTTCCAATCCGCCACTCACAGCGACACATCCCGATCGGGCAAGGAGTCTTGCAACTTCCGGAGTGAAAGCTTTTTCAAATCGGATATTCCCCCACCACGTGATTTTCAAACCACGCCGAAGGAGTTCCTCTGCCAGGGCAATGAGTGTTTTGGGAGGAGCGGCTTCATCAACAAAATGAAAACCAGTTTCCCCGGTTTCTCGGATGAGCGCTTCAATCCGATCCACAATGAGTGTTGCGCCTTGAGGCTCATAGCGACTGATGTAATCTAAGCTCGTATCGCAAAATGAACATTTTTTCCAATAACAGCCATGGGCCAAAGTGAGTTTGTTCCATCTCCCATCCGACCAAAGCCGATGCATGGGATTCAGGCCTTCATTCAACGATAAGTACTGATCTAAAAGTAGGCCATCATACGTAGGCACGCCGGCATCTTTCAAAGGAATATCATGGAGACTCTCGTTTTTTTGAACTACGTTCCCATTTTCTCGAACGAGAGTTCGCAAATACCGAAGCGGCGCTTCGGGGCTTTGAAAGTTCTGGAGCAAAGTGAGGAATGGCTTTTCGCCATCATCGAGAGTGATGTAATCCCAGAAGTCAAAAACTCGCGGATCCTGGAGTTCTCGCAGTTCCGTGTTCACATAGCCACCGCCCACAACGATACGAATGCGGGGGAAGATTTTTTTTGCGAAGCGAGCCATTCTAAACGCTGCATAAACATTGCCAGGAAATGGAAGACTCAAACCGATCACTTCTGGCTTTTCTTGTCTCAAAACCGTTTCCCAGAGTTCATCTAAGACACTATCCACATAAGTGGGAGACCCTTCCAACGCTTTTAAGATGGGATCAAAACTCGGCGCACTGGCTGCTAACTTCTCAGCATACCGAGAAAGTTCAAAGCGGGAATCGATAGTTTCCCGAATGAGATCGGCTAAATCATCAATGTACAAACTCGCTAAGTATTTGGCTCTATCCGCATTTCCAAGTGCTCCAAAAGCCCAATAGAGTTCCCCATCTCCATTTTTTTCCCACGCTTTCAACACATCAAAGCGTGGACCTTCGGGTAAAAAGCCCCTTCTGCAAATGGAATAGGCAAGCGTGGGATCTTTTCCCTGAAGGAAACGAACCACTGGCTCTACAGTGTTTAAATACTGAGCGGCTTCTTCAGGTTCTAAAGATTTCACTACCGGTTCTAACCCCTTTCTGGAAAATAATTTCAGAAAGAGTTCCAGGCCCAAATCACGTTGGCTCACAGAAAACTTTTCTTGTTTCAAAAAGCCCGAAAGATAAGCAGTCGCCGGATAGGGCGTATTGATTTGGGTCATCGGTGGAGTGACTAAAAGCACTTTCATAGGGCGGCGGGAAAGTAGCAGCTTCTCCAAAAAGAGTCCACGAAAG
>RFNT01000244.1 GCA_009927045.1 bacterium
CTGGTCCCCAGTGTCCCCGTCTTGCCCAGAACCTCGGTCATAATGTGATAGCGAGGGGCCGGGATGACCTCCAGCTGATCGAGCGGGTTCACTGGATTGGTGGCAAGGCCAATAAATCGGAATCCCTGCCAAGTTTTAAGGGCCTGATTTACCTTGCTTTCAAAATCCGCAAGGCATTGCCACTTCTTTTAGATTCTCTTGAGGAGAAACGGCAAACTCCAACTGACTTCCTGGTTCTAAAGAGACTTTTCCATTGGGCAATTCCAATCCAATGGGCTCTCCAGGGATGCTCTCCACTTTTTTCCAGCCGTAGATTTCATGGAGCTTTAATAAGAGATCTCGAGCTCCCAATTTCTGATTTTTTCCAGTCCCCCCATGGTAGGTAAAGGGACTGCCATCTGTCCACAAGCCAATTCTTTCCACTTCAATACCAATTTTTCGCTGATTGTGTTGTCGAATGCTCTCTTTAAAAAGGTTCGTGAGCCATTGCCAGGGCTGATGGGAATTTAATTTCGTTGGAGACAAGAACAGTTACTCTCTAATGGTTCCAATCACCCGAATGGAGTTGGTATTGATTTGTTTAGGTCGAGGAAAAGCAGCTTGATAGGGGATCATTTTCACACGATTATCTGCCGTACGAATGAATGAGAGTATTTGCAGCGTGATATCTCGGTAGTTGCCCGCAGTGCCGTTGATCTGAATACACAGAGCTGCTCCAATCGGTTGACCATCCAATCCGGTTCCATTTCCGGCAGGAAATTGCAGTGGAGTGGGTTGTCCCGTTCGAGTGATAGTCACCCGAGGTACTGAAGTACAAGCTGCTCCCTGATTGTTAGAACACCTACATTTCGTCGGTAAACAACTGTCCAAAAGTGAACGCTCGCTTGCGATCAAATCAAAGGGAAGTGGTTGAGAGGGAACAATGCAATCGTTTTGTAGGGTCTCGGTAAATGAACCAGCTCCGGCGGTTGAAGTTGCTAATGCCAAAGACTCAAAATAAGTCGCAGTTTGAGTATTGGTTAATTTAGCAAGCTCAGGGCCCAGAGTGGCATCAGAAGCCGCACGAAAGGCTTTTCCACGCAAATCAAAAAACTGTCGTGCTTGTGAGGCCGTTTGCATGGTTCGCTCTTGCGCTAGCGAAGAGGCGTTCCGTTGTCGGCTCACTTCAATCGCCACCAGCGCAACAAATCCAGCAATCCCAGTACTCACAATCAATTCAATGAGACTCACACCCTGAGAGCGTCGTCGTGTACTGCTCATTTCTATACTCCCCGCATCTCTGCGACATTCAATATTTTGGAACCCATGTACTGATAGTAACCTTGATTATCGGAAGACCGCTTCCAAAAAATGCGGTAGCTTGCTTTAATCTGTCGCTGATCCCGGGGTGTTTTCGCGGCATCGCGCCAGTCGGCACAGGGAATAGCAGGAAGTGTGGAGTTGTTGGGGCCGGGAATCCCAAATACTTTTTGCTGATGCGGCAGAGTTTGAGAACTCAGCTCGACTCGAAACTGCGCAAAAGCAATTTGGGAGTCCAAAAAGTTGGTGGAACTTTTTGCAATAGCCTCAGCAGATCGGCTAATTCTAACGCAAAATAAATAGACACCGGCGGAACTGTTGGCAGCTGGAACTTTGGGGCTCTGATTACAGCTGGCAGCGGCTGTTGAAAACCAGGCGGGCGCACCGTCAGGCAGCTTTGCCGGATTGAGGTTGTTAAACAAAGTCCCGGTCGTTACCAGTGTGACAGCAACAGAAGGGTCGGGAAACGGAACTGCACTCGTCCCGTTATTAAATTCGGTAGAAAAGTTTGAGCTGTCGAGACAAGTACCTTCTCCCACACTGGGTGAAAGTGCTTTTAGCATCCTCGCCACAACGACTTCACTCAAAGCACTCTCATTATCAATGACTGAAACTTTAGCTTCAGCTCGCAGTTTCGCACGATTAGCATACGCGATCAGAATCCCTGCGGTGACGGCTGTTACTCCGAGCACGGCGGCAGCCACGGTGGCTCCAATGACCGTAATGCCTCTGTTGTTGAAAAAAGTTCTTGTCATAACGAGCCCTCTACTTCCCTTGTTCGCCACAAGCTGCCAAATTATATTGTGGCAGTTCAATTTTTAAGGACTTACCGTCAAACACGAAAGGATAAGAAAGCAAGGTGTTCATTTTCTTTTTGGCGCCGTCAATTTCATTAGCAAGATTGCGTCCCTCAACTCCCCGCTCTTTTGCATACTGCTTCAACTCTTCAAACTTCTGGTCTTCATTTTTGTAGCTTGCAAAGGCAGCTACTCCTCGTTCGTCTAACATAAAATACTGAAAGAAAATGGTTCGCAATTCTTTTCCCGCGTTGGCATCTTTTCTCACATGTTCAGTGAAAATTTCATTGATGTCTCGAACGGTTTTGCCCTGACAGGTTTTGTCTGATTTTTCTGCAGTACATAGGTAAAATCCATATTGTGTCGGATGGCTTCCCACTGGCAACTTGAAGTTCTTGCTAGCCATTCCTTGGGTCAAAAACCCGTCGGGGAGATCCCAGTGAAGGGACTTTCCAGAATCAGAAAGATCTTCGATAGTGGCCATCAGTTTATGGTTGGGCGCAGCTTTCAGGTCCATCTCGATGGCGTTAGCATCCCCAGGAAAACAAGTTCCTTTGGTAGTGATTTCAACTTGTAAAGTGGCTTCCCCATTAGCTATCGAAACTGGGGTACGTTTTAAATTGATCTTTCGTTCGGATTGGTCCCAAGCGACCAGCTTCATGTAGTGCTCTTGTTCTCCGGCAGATTGAGCCAGGGATTTTGGGTCCAAAATTTTAATACTGGAATCAGTCGCTGTCACAGAGCTGCTCGAATCGGATTGTGGCGTTTTTTTCCAGGCGCTCCAGGTGAACCAGAAGAGCCCGACAACGACACAAATGAATATCCAGGTTTTTGAATTCATTTTTTTTCTTCCAATCTCTTTTAGTATAACAGATACTGCTTACGTAACTTTTTGAACCGTGTCAGTTCTTCCTCAGAACGCTCTAAAAAAGGCTGGGTTTTCCCCGATTCCACGGCTTTTCGAAACTGGTCGGTTCCAGCGATGACATCGATTGGCAGCTGATCCTCTACATATTCATAAGGCGGCTGCTTCCATTGACACTGTTCCGGGTAGAGTTTCCAAAGTGTTGCCATCAACTCAACACCCATTTCAAAAGCATTGTGTTTTTTGAAGTCGGTGAAGTGAATCTGAAC
>RFNT01000001.1 GCA_009927045.1 bacterium
CCTATCCTCTTGCAGCCAAACTTCTTGAAGCAATACGATATGCCATCCGTGATTCTCAGCAGCAGATCGTTTCAACTCCCGACAAATACCTTGGATTCGCTCTTTCTTTTTAGGGGCCATGCCCAACGGCCCTACTCCAGGGAGTCCCCAAATATTCAAAGTGAGCACGGAAAGCATTATCATTCCTGAAACTGTCATAAGAACTCCTTTTTACCCGATAATAGACTCGATCTCTGTCGGGGTGATTCCGTAGAAACCCAACACTTTCCTTACAATTTGCTTGGCCGTTTCTGCTTCTGCAATCACCCGATCGACCCCTTCTATATCTCCACAACGAGAAGCATCCAGAAAATATTGAAGTCTTACAATCAGCTTAATCTCAGGTCGCATTTTTCGAACGGCCGAAACAATTTTATGGATCCAGACCGAATCGTTAATGGTAATCACAACCGCTCGAGCAGTGGTCAATTCCACTTTTTCTAAGATTTCCTGAGTTCCCCCATCCCCGAAGTATATGGGCTCTTGGGGAAACTCCCGGAGGGTGGCAGCGTTACTCTCAATGACCCGATAGGGAATTCCAAGAAGCCGCAGAGCTGCTGCTAAATTCCTGCCATTGTTTCCAAACCCCACAATAATCACATGATCCTGAAGAGCTCCTTGATGAGCACTGGCCTGTATGTTCTGCTCATTTCGCTCCTTGGCTAATCGCTCGATCATCTGCCCGACTACATCAGTCTTAATCAAGCGGGGAGCAAGCACTGGAGTAAAATGGATGATGAGAGGTGAGATGAGAAGACTCAACACAATCACTGACAGGAGAAACTGATATTCGGTAGTTGCCAGCAGGCCGGCTTTAGCGGCGCTGTCAGCTAACACAAATGAAAACTCTCCCACTTGACACAACATCAGACCAGCGACCACACTCGCTCGTTGCATGGTTCCTATAAAACTTCCTGCCAAAGAATTGAGGACTGTTTTTCCTAACATCAAAGCTAAAGTTGCACCCAAAATACTTGCTGGATGCGCAAGAAAAAAATTCAGATCTAACAACATGCCAACAGAAACAAAAAACATAGCCACCAGCGGATCGCGCCAAGCCACGACATCTGCAGTAGCCTGATGGCTGAAGGGACTGTCTGCGATCAGAATCCCTGCAATAAAAGCCCCCAAAGCTAACGACAATCCCATGGTGTGCGCCAGCCAAGCGGAAAAAATAATGAGGAGGGCAACAGCGATGATGAAGAGTTCTCGACCCCCGCCCTTTGCAATCAACCTAAATACCGCAGGAATAACATAACGAGAGCCCACAACAATCAGGGTAATGATGAGGCACCCCTTTAAAAGAAAACCTCCCCAACTCGTTATCACCCACGCACTTGATTCGGAACTTGCAAAAAAAGGAACCAATAACATGAGCGGAACAACCATTAAGTCCTGAAACAACAGAATTCCCACCGCTAAATTTCCATGCGGGGTTGCTACTTCTCTTCTCTGATGGAGGGCCTTCAACACAATAGCGGTTGAGCTCAGAGCGAGCATGCTCCCCATCAGAAACAGTTTTCTTAAGTCCTGAATCCCCAAGAGTTTCAATATGCCCATGGAAACCACAATCACCAGCATCATTTGCAATGTCCCGCCACCCAGCAAAACCCGCTTCATCTGCATGAGACTTTTTAAGGAAAATTCAACCCCAATACTGAACAACAAGAAAATAAGCCCCAACTCAGAGATTTGTTGAATGCTCGCGGTATCCGAAATCAGTCCAAACCCGGAGGGACCCACAATCACGCCACTGATGATGAACCCTGCAATATTGGGAAGTTTCATTAAGCGAAAAACAACAGCAACTGCAGTGGAAACAGCAAAAATAATTAAAAATTCTTGAAGGAGTTGCTCTAACATTCGCTTATCATATCAAATTCCCCTCGCCTTCACTAAGCTTCCCTTTTACCGTTGTCACCTAAGGAGCTTCATATTAAATTTTAAGTAATTCAAACGGGGGGAACATCATGAGTAAATTTTTATTGCTGTTGTTTTCGACATCGCTGTGTTGGGGGAGTGAACTCCTCTCGGTGGGGCTGAGAACCGGCTTTGAATATGCCGATTTAGACCACGCGTGCTCTCTTCCCCCCCTTTCTCGTACTTTTGTTTTTACAGCAGAGACCAATGGTGTTTCATTGTCTGAAGGCAAA
>RFNT01000223.1 GCA_009927045.1 bacterium
TGCCTCCTTCGCATTCTTCACGACATTTAAAAAAGCTTGTTTCAATCGAGCTTTATCACCACGAATGAACAACTCCTCGGGCCAGAAATCGGTCTTAATATCAATTCGGCTGCTCTCATCTCGATCAAAGTGGACTATTTCATTGATGAGCTCATGCACCGGAGTCATCTTTGAGTTTTCGACACCTACTCGTGCCCTCACCAAATGCCGCTCTGTAATGTCATTGAGCCTACGGATCTCTTGAGAAACTGCAGATAGGGTTTCCTTCACCTCATTGTTGGATCCCAGCAATTCATTTTCTAACCAATCAATATTGAGTGAGATTGAGTTCAGTGGGTTCCGTATTTCATGAACCACCTCCGCTGAAAGTTCACCAACGGCGGCCAACCGCTCTGATTTCAGCAACTCCTTTTGTTGTTGCTGGATTTGCTTGTCGCGCTCCTTGAGAGCGGACAGCATGCGGTTATACTCTCGAGCCAGGACCGATATTTCGTCCTGGGAGTTCCCCTCGATTTTAAGGGTTTGATCCAGATCGCCCGTAGATATCTTTTTTAAACTCGTGATCAATTCCGGAAGCGGATTTAAAACGCGATAGCTCAACCACAGGGCTGCACCTCCCAAAGTTAAAACCGCCGCTGCTAACGCAAAACAGAGCAACACGTTTTCCCGGGCCTCTTTTTGTACCGCCAACGTGATCACTTGACATTCATCCTCAGCCCTTTTTGCAAGCTCAACTAATCCCGACCGGATTTGCTCTAACTTGGCTTCAAAGATGTGTTGGTCCCTGGTAGTTAAAAAAGATTGGAACTCTTTTTGAATTCGTTCCAGGGCATCCACCAAGGGCTTAACAGAAGCGTCGTGGGTGTTGTTTTCTGCCAAGATCTCTGCAGCTCGAGCGAGCTTCTTTTGTATCACAAACGGGTACAGATCGCGGCCCATGCGATGGAGCGCACCTGTATCCTCGGCACCTTGTGCGCCAAAATAAAATCGGCGCATATCGTCTGATAGTGTTTGTAGATTGCTCTGGATTTGAGCCACTTGACGAGAAAAGGGCATGAAAAGGTCGTTCACCAAACCTAATCGCTGATTTGATTGCTTCATTCGCTCATACTGAAAGAGCGAAGCTATCGCAAAGAACGATAGCACAAGCAAAAGAGCGCCCATTATTTTATTACGGATGCTCATGCATTCTCTTTTTTAAACTTCGCTATTTTTTTCTAGAACACGAAACGAAGTGTGCCACCGTAGACGGTGTCTGAACCCTCGGTGGTGCCTTTTGTCATTTGAGCGGAGAGATCAAGCTTTCTCCATACAAGGCCTAAGCGCCCAGCTACCGTGCTTGCCTTGAGGCCTCCCGTGGTCACATCGTTGTATTGGCCAGCCACGTACCAGGCGGAACTGTTATAAACGAAAGATCCGGACACCGTGTGATTTTGTCCGGCATTCTCTAGGTCATCCATTCCATAGGAAGCCTCCATCATGACGCCCCCTTTGAAGGCATACCCTAAACCCACTTTTCCACTTTGAGAGTTCGTATCTCTCCCCAGGGTGGTAGTTGCTCCCAACCCCATGACCCACCCTTCACCGTGACGACCAAAATTGAAGTTTATCTGCCCGCCCACAGAGTCTGCGCCAACTACATTTTCAAGAGCACGTGTATAAACTGCGCCGACCGTTACGCTGTCCTTCACCAAGGAAGCGCCCGCTTGAGCTTGTAGGACATCCAAACTAGTGACTGGATTATCAAGTTCAGAGCCGATTCGGGTCACTCCCAAACCTAAACCAGACCCCCCTCCGGCCCACACGAAAGAAGCTGTTCCTTCTTGAGTGTCAGTGTTATCCATTTTGGAATAATTGGCTTCAAGACCAACTCCCCGATTCAGCGCCATCTGTCCACCGTTCACGAAACTGTTGGCATCGGGAAATAAAAATCCAAGCCCCCCACGCAAAAAAGCGCCCTTTTTATCTGCCCAAGCAGGGATCACTAGGCCAGCCATTAGTGAAAGAACTAAAAACTTTTTCATAGGAACTATCCTCCTAAAAGTGTTTCCTGTTTTTTTGGATTTGTTGGGATTGAGTAATCTAGAAAAACTTGTCTTATACCTTAATGATAGAGCCTTTTGACAATTTGTACAATGGCCGTGCGTCTTGTACTGGGAAAGGTTTTGTTGGCGCGCCGCGGTTTCTTCGGGTACATTGCAAAATTGTTATGGGCGGTACTAATCCTTACATTCCACAACCCAAGGTTACTAAACCTTCTCGCACCTTTAAGGTCACCTTTGCAAACGTTGGAAAGACCGTGGAGGTTTCTCCAGATAGCCTAACTTCTGGTACGGGTCTGCCGGGCAGCGTTCTGGATATCGCCCTAAGTCATGGTATCGATGTAGACCACGCCTGTGGGGGTGTCTGCGCGTGTTCCACTTGCCATGTATGGATCAAGTCGGGAAGTGCTAGCTGCTCCGAACCTACAGATGCTGAAAATGATATGTTGGACTTGGCTCCCGATCTGAAACCTTCCTCTCGACTGGCCTGTCAATGCGTTCCTAACGGCACTGAGGATTTGGTGGTGGAAATTCCTTCTTGGAATCGTAACTTAGTCAGAGAAGGCGATTAATCCGTAACCCCTGAAGTATCCGCGGCCAAAGTGGCTACACTTGCTGTGTCGTGGTTTAAAATGAACGAATCGTAAAAGGCTTCCAAAGTAAGTTGTGGATCGTGTTTCTTTAAATAATCTAAATTCATATGACAAATTCGATCTCGGTCCTGTTGAGACATCTGCCGAGCCTCCTCAATGACCCTAATGACACCAGACACGTCATCATGAGCAACTGGGGTTCCCGAGGGACAAACAAATAATAAATCTCCCACATGGCTGTCCCGGGGTCCGACAAATAGAAACGGTTTTCCAGCGGCAAGCACGCTGTAAACTTTTGAAATGTGTACCAGACCCGACATGCCAGGCCCCATCACCACGCAATGCAAATCGGCAGATCCAAAAGAAGTTTTGACGCGATCTCGGGGCTGTAGTGGGAGCTGAATAATGTTCTCCAGTCCAAACTCCTCTTTCCACTTTCTAACATCTTTTGTTCGAAGGCCTGCACCAATGAAAACAAAGGCTATGTCAGTTCGATCTTTCAGTCGTTTTGCGGTCTGAAGGAGCGTATCCAGAGGATGGACCACGCTGTGGTTGCCAGAATACATCACCACAAACTTGTCTGATAAACCATGCTCCGATCGAAACTGTTTGACCTGCTCTTCATGTCCGGATTCTCTGGGTTTAATCACAGACCACGGGGGAACCACCATCACCTGACTCGGATCTGCGCCATGCTGAACCACTCGTTCCTTCATCCATCGATCGAGCACCACAATTGACGATGCACCTTGCAACGTTTTTTCAAAAATCCAATTCAAAACCCGTCCTGGGATGGAATGACGATTGAGATAGCCCACTTCAAAGGCAGCATCAGGATTGATATCCATCAACCATTGAACAGATTTTCCGCCCTTCATCCAACAAAAAACCATTCCGAACAAACCAATTAGCGGTGGCGACGTAAAGCTAATCACCACGTCTTGCGGCTCGAATCTCACCAGCTTCAATGCCAAGGAGCAAAGAAAGGTGAAACTGTCTACGATTCGGAAACGAAGCCTAGATTTTCCAAAGCCGGTCGAACGCACTCGGAAAATGTGAACCCCCTTCCAAACCTCATGGAGTGGAAACTTCCTGCGACGATCTTCATACGCACGATGGTCGACGATAACTGAAACTTGATGGCCCTTACCCTCCAAAAAAGCAGCCAAATCAGTCAGTTGTTGAGATGTAGCTACGTTATCCGGGTAAAAAGTTTGATTGAGCAGGAGTATTTTCATCGAAAGTCCTCATTATCGCACATTTTCCAGTTCTTTGAACCTTGTCGATCGATTCGCGCCGCGATATACGAGAACTATGCGCTTTTTCTTGATGAGTTTATGTCTTTTGTGGGGTGCCGCGTCCGTTTCTTTATCAGCACCTATTCCCAATTTAAATGCCAGGGACCAAAAAGACCGCCCATTTCAAGCACACTCCCTCAAAGGGTCTTACATCCTCATTTCTTTTGTTTTCTCCAGTTGCCCAATGCCTAAAATGTGCCCGCTTACTATGCGCCTGAATAAAAAAACGCAGGATCTTTGGAAAAAATCCTTGAAAGCACCCCTGAAACTTTTGATTGTGACTTTAGATCCGGTGGGAGATACGCCCGCGATTTTGGATGCTTATGGAAAGCGCTTCGCGCTAGAGCCCGAATCTACCTTTCTGGTCACCGGAGATGCTCAAGCACTCACGAACTTTGGTTCTTTTTTTAATGTTGCTGGTTGGCCCTCTGGTAACACCACCGTTCACAATTTAAAGACAATTCTGGTAGGGCCCGATCTCGAGGAGATTAAGCAGTTTAAGGAAAATGAGTGGACTCCAGAGCAGGTGATTGGGGAGGCAAAAAAGCTTGCGAGAAAATAACAGCCTTTTTGATTCCGTTCTCGAGTTCAAGACTTTGCCAAGCCAACAACAAACCTGATAACATTGAAGGATGCCCCTACCAACTATTTCCGTTCTT
>RFNT01000229.1 GCA_009927045.1 bacterium
GCTTTTTATGAGATTCTGAGATTCATCTTGGCTTCCATCATCCGCTATAATTAATTCAAAGTCCGTCAGGGATTGTTGCAGAGCTGATTCTACGGCCTGTTTCAAAAAGGGCTGACAGTTATAATTGATTAAATGAATTGAAATTAACGGACTACTGGAACGCATTCTCATGAAAATACCATTATCTAAGCATCGCTTCCATAAATTTGCGCGTTTCATTTTTTTATCCGGTCTCGGCCTCATCATCCTTTCTCAAGCCGCACTCATTTTTCCACTGTGGAAGCTTCCTCATTGGAGATTTCAAGCTTTTTTCGGATCGGTTTGGGAAGGACATTACTGGCCTTGGATTCCTTATTCCTTGTATGATCAGCCCATTCCCAAGTTTAGAGATGAAAAATTTAAATATTCACTTTGGATCCAACCCACCTTTCTCAATCCTAGAAAGCTCCGTGAGAAAGATATCGGAAGAAAAATCACTCGATTTCAGCTCAATTCAATCCTTGAAAGTCTTGTTCAGCATCACCCTGGGCCCGATCGTCTATCTGAACTGAAACTCTTTCTGGAATCTCAAACTGGTTATTCGATTGTTTCAAGCTGGATTGAAAAGGAACGCTGGATCTTTTTTGATCAAAAATGGAAAGAAGACTCTCATGAAAAGTTCATCCACCTCTGGTAGTTTATGGCAACTAGGACACCAGAGTGGCTCACTCCAAGCTCTAGCCATTGGAAGAATTTTATGGAGTCTTTTTCAATTCCGAAACACTTTTTCAATGCTAGAGCGCGCCCAAGAGCTTACCAAATTTCCCTCCTTTTTTTTCAAACCTATCGTGCTCATGAAAATAATGAGTTTTGGAACGCCATTGATTGACCCAACCCATTCGATCGGGTGGCTCCTTCCCATTATTCTAAGTCTCAGTGGCATCGGAAGTATTTTGGGATTCAAAACCCGAAAGAGTATTTTTGTTTTTGCTTTTACCCAAACTCTGATTGTGAGCTATTGTTACTCGTTCGGAGATTATCATCATGATCAGGCACTTCCTATCTTAGCTGGTTTCCTGCTCGCTCTCACTCCATGCGGAGACACCTTTTCTATGGATCAGTTTCTCAAGAACATTCATCAACATCCCACGAAAGGCCATCTTAAAACCAACTCCTTTGGGTGGTTTTTCGTTTTTATCTATTCATTCTTATCAGTCATCTATCTCAGTTCGGGGCTAGCTAAATTAAGCCATTCAAGTACCGATTGGCTCTCAGGGAAAGCTCTCATGTTTTACATTCAGCAAGATGCTCTCATCAATGCTCGACCTATTGGAATTTGGGTATCCAACGATCTCATTTTATGTATGGTTCTCGCGTGGTGTACACTGAGTTTTCAGTTGCTATTTGGTTTGGGGCTTTTTAATCAGAAGCTTCAATGGGTGTTGGTCACAATGGCTATTTTTTTTCATCTCATCACCGACTTGCTGATGAAAGCTAGTTTCTTGGGTTTTATCGGTGTCCTGTCATTTCTCCTACCTTGGAACCGAATCACAAATAAAGCAGGAATTGTGAAGAAATCTTCACAATTGGAGAAAACTCGGCTCAAGAAAAGATGACTGAACCCAATACGCCTCTTATTTTCCAATAGCACTTACAAATATGTTAAAATTTAAGGGGTTTTGTACGATGAAGAGAATGGGTGTTTATGGTTTCTCGTCGAACATTTCTACAACTTTCGATGTTGCAGGTTGCCACGATGGCGGGGCTTCCAGCGCTGAAGACTTTCGCAGGCTTTCAGGAACCATCATCATCGGGCCAATGGGTATATTTAAATGGATTGTATCTTGATCCTGCCACTCTGAGGCCAACACGACGGATTGGTGCAGTTACCCCGGTGGATCAAAATCATAGTGCTTTTCTTTGCTATTTCACAGAATCTGGCTTTGAGGGAAAAATCAACCTTCCCTTCCTTCCGCACAGCGTCCTCAAGCATCCAGATCCAAAAAAGCCTTTCTCAGTGATTGCAATTCCAAGAAGGGCACAAGTGGCCGCAGAAATTGATCTCTCACAAAAATCAATCACTCGTCTATTTCATCCAGCACCGGGTGGGTTTTTCTATGGTCACGGACAAATCATACGCAAAGAGAACCGGCCCTTTTTATTTGTTTCTGAAGTTGGACAAGACTCCGCTGAAGGTACCATTACCATTCGGGATGTGAATACATTGAAAGTAGTCAAAACCCTAAGCTCTCACGGATATTCCCCTCATGAAATCCTTCAAATGCCGGGAAAGGATGAAATTCTTATATGTAACAGCGGTAGCAAACTTGCCTCTCCTGATGGGAACTATGTGGGGACGAAGTTTCCCTCGTCTATATCCTTGGTGCATGTGCACTCTGGAAAACTTATCCGAAAATGGCAATGCCCACACAAGATAAGGTAGGTTTCTTCGATGGTTTTGCCCACGGATTAGTTTTACCATCGGGCGAAGTGATTCTAGCGACCAAGCCCCAAGAGGAGGAGTCGAATGATTCTGGAAACATCTATTTACTGACAAACAAATTTGAAATTCAACATCTTTCCTTACCAGAAAATCTTCAAAATAGAACCAAAGGTCAGTTCTTAAGCATTGCATACGATGAACCCACCCAACAGGTATTTGTCTCAATGCCTTTGGGTCATTTCACCGTTGTTTTTTCCTCAGTGAATTGGAAATATCGCTCCCATGTAGACTTTAAAAAATCGAATGGCTTAAATTTCAGCGCAGACGGTAAGTCTCTGTATATTAGTAATGGTTTAGGGCAGCTTGCCAAGGCTTCCGTGAATGACCCCTCTCGGCTGAAATTAATCAATGAATTAGGAAAAGGTGGAACGGAAGCTCACTTAGACAGAGTGTGGATGCCACCTCTCAAGCTCTGAAAGTCATCGCTCCACATATGAATGAGGCCACCTGCAGGACGATAGATCTCCGTAAAGCATGGCGGAACCATACTTCCCAGTTCTTTCAGTAAACGATAGAATTTCTCTTCTAGATGGGGATAGCCCCAGACATACATTTTCCAGTGGTAATCAAACACGTTACTCAACCAGACATGACATCGGTCGGCGCCCTCAATAAACTTGAAGACCTCCCTTTGGTCCACTAAGAAATCAATATTTAAAAATTGAAATGTACAGTTCCTAAACTCCTCCCACTCAGGTTGTAGACTCAATAAATGAACTCTCTCCGGCTTTCCTGGCTGGGTCATTCCTTGAAATACCACTCTTGGATACAGAAATTTTTCTAAAAGCTCTGGCTTTTCTCCATGTAGCTTTTTTGTCCAATTAAACACATCAGTTAGCCTGTCAAATGAGAGAATTTTTTTGAACCACTCCAGCTGATAGGTGTTCTCATCAAAAACAAGAATCTTGGCGCAGGGTACTCTTGGCGAAAGTGCAAACTGTAGGAACAGCTTGAGACCTGAAGCCAAACCTACAAATCGATCAAAGGGTCTTCTGAAATCGTGACAAAAAACTGGTTCATTATTAGTCCAATATAGTTCGCTCTGCTTATCTCTTTTATCTTTCAAGTAGTTCATCAAACACTCATACACTTTTGGCTTGTGGTAGCAATCCTCTAAAGATATCAACTCCCCCTTTCCTGAAATGACCTGCCGAATAGCCTGATGTGTAAACTGAGGATAGCAATAAAATTTCAGACTCCTCAGCACTTCGGGAAAACTCTCAATTTTCTTTCCCCTTTTTAGCGCGTACTCAACAAGAAAACTAAACCTCCTAGCATACAGCTGATGGTGCCCCATCGGTATCGGCTCAATCCAAAGGGGGGTGTAATTATCATGATGGTTATCTTTGGACCGAAGAAAGGTCTCAAACACCTCCTTCTCAGAAGATGGGGTGCGAAAACAGCGCTCCAGACAAGGAGCTGAAAATACCTCTTTAAATTCATCGACATTGATCACCAGACTCATCGGATGGAGATCCAAATATTGATTTCGTTTAAAATGATCCAAAATATGCCCCATGAAAATAGTACCGTTTCTCCAGCGCTTCAATGCCTCCGTCAGCTCAAGAAAAAATTCAGATTCAAACCACTGACCCGGCGAAAGAATGAGAATGAACTTTTTTGAGCTGGACAAACTCGCCTGAAAGGCCTCCCGAAAACTTGTAAAGCGACTGACCGGAAGGTATTTTGATATTCGCAGATTCCCTAGATAATTTACTTTTCGTATACGGGTCTCCGTAAAATGAGTTAGGAAGTTTTGAATATCCTCTGGAGTCTGACTCGGAAATTCACTCACAAAAAAAATGCTCGTCTGAATGCTTTCAAGGATTTGCCGGACCCTGTCCTCTTTAAAACGCTCAAAAATAAGATTCATTCTCATTTGGTTTCTAGGAGGTGAATAAATGCTGGTTCATCCGGAGCTCCATGGATGATCATGTGTATTCGCAGCTCTTTTGAATGGTTGATGAGTGCATGAGATTGAGCGCCCTTGAAATAGAAAGCCTTTCCAGGTTTAAAAGGAATCTCGCCTTCGTTTTCAACAACAAAAAGACACCCCTCTGGATGAGTAATGGCAATATTGATCGCATTCATTCTAGGACTGTGCTGGTCCCTACTGGGTTCATAGTCCTTGTGGGGAAGAATGTACCCCCCCGGCTCTAGAAACATCCAGCGAACTCGATACCATTTTTTCATTGGTATTTTTTCTTTTAGAAACTGCGTAGTTTGCGGAGCTAATTGGGACATTTCAGTCCACTGGTAGGGAGCTTCATCCTGGGTGTTATACCCATAGGTTTGATAACTTTGAGTTTTTTCAGCACTCAGTCCATGGAGACAAAGGCTTTTCCAACCCTGACTTAAATAGGAACTCCGATGATTAACGGAATAGGGGTAGACTCCGTAAGCCTCCCTCACGAAAAAAGAATCTTGAAAATCAATATTGAGAGCAAGGAACGAACCCGGATAGGAAACTCTGATTTGCTCCAGATTTGACGGAGAGAGGGGATACGGATCACCTCGCACTGCAATTTGAGGCTTGAAGTTTTCCTTGAGAAAACCACGCAGCTCCGCAGGGTAGCTTGTGGGAAGTGAATCAATCAGTTGTCTTTTTTTTTCAGCAGGATTCATTGTTTCATTTTTTCTTCAATCACTGGGGCTAGCTGGTTTGCAACCCATAAATTCCCACGGTTGGTCATGTGATGTCCCGGATAAAACAGGGTATTGTATTCATCCGGATCTTCCTGCCTAAGATTCTCCAGTCCCTTCCATAAATCGACTGTAGCTATCTGAAGCATTCGAGCGCACTCAAGAACTTTTTGGGTGAAAACATCCTGTGGTGCTTTGCTCCGGGTATCCCGCCAGTAATATTGCCCTAGAACGATAGGGATGAAGTGATGCTGCTTGGATAATGTTTGAAATTCGCTCAGAATAGCACAGCTCACTTTCACAGGATCCTCTCGGGTGAAGTACTTTCTCGGAAAATCTTCCGCCCATTGTACCCCATACCAATAGTTAAAAGCGATCTGACTCATCACAAAATCAGCTAATACACTTCTACCCAGGAGGTCTTTGAACCTACTTTCAACCTCCCGATGGCCGACGTCCTCAATCGGAACATTCATTAACTTTAACCTTTCCCCCTGAAACACAAAATAGGGTTTAGGTACCGGCTGCCCTGTAAATGACTTCATTCTCACAGTTTTTACCGTTCGATAGATGTTCTCATTGGTGAGAGAAAGTATCACTGCAGTAGGTTTAGTTTGCTGAATTAAAGGTTCTAAACTGAGCAGCGACTGGTCCAAACCAAACCCATTGAAGGCTCCATTAAAGACCTTAAATCTCGTCAAGGCCTGCAGATGAACGGGCCAAGTTTCCTCGTTATGTACTTCCCCACCAAAGGTAAACGAATCTCCTAGTGCAAGAATCCGGATTTTAGAATTGAGAGGAACATTCCAGGTGTTTGGAGTGATCCGCATCCCATGTTCAATAGTGGTCAAAGCGTTCCGAAAGTGCTTTCTCCCGATAGGATTAGGCAATAGGTTCGACTCAATTTTCTTAAATGAGGCCTTTGGCTTCCAAGATAAAACGGGGTCGAATTGGCTTGTTTTCTCGAAAAACTGAAGCTTCAGATCTCTCAAAGGTATATTATTAAATTTGGCTCCTTGTTCAAAAAGCAATCTCAGGACTAACTCCCCACAGACCAGGCTGACGCCTGTTCCAATCAGAAAAGAGAATATTTTCTTTTTCAAATCGTACCTTTTTATTCTCGGCTATGCGTAGTTTAATTTAAAATGTGATGATTTCAAAGTTTCGTTTTTTAAACCCATCTGATTTGATATCATAGGATTCAGATAAGAACTCAGACAATCGATGAAAGAAAAAGCACTCGTTTTTTTAGCTGGCACCCTCACCGTGGTTTTTCTGGTAGAAGGTCTGCTTCGATTAAGGAAAAAGAGAGCTGCTTCTTTTTGAGAACCAAATCACCCGACAAGTGAGTCGAAGGCCTAATCCCTGCCTGAGCAAATTGGACAACTCTTTGGGCTGGAGAACAGATTCTTATCAGAGTGCTTGGGTGCCTGGAAAAAGAGAGCCTCAGTTACTCACCTATGTTTCAACTTTGGCAAACGGCTTAAGAAGTAATGGTCAGGGCAAAGATATCCTAAAACAGCCTGGTTTTTTAGCTTTAGGAGATTCACTCACTTTTGGCGATGAAGTCAGTGATTCTGAGACCTGGCCCTCTTATCTTCAAGCAAAGTTGGGACAGCCGGTCTTTAATGGGGGGGCTTGCTCATACGGAATTGATCAGTCTTATCTTCGATTCTTGGAACTTGAACACATTCTTGATTTGAAGGGAGTTATCCTTTCGATCACTCCAGTTGGGGTAGCCAGAAATGAGCGGAAATTCATGCTGACTCCATTTTTTAAAAAGCTCATTCCCAAGCCTTATTTCACTTTAGAACAAGGGCAACTCACTTATTTCAAAGCAGAGGCTATAGACCCCAATTATAATTATAATGGCTTAGACTCTATTAGAAAAATTTTAGGTTATAGCTACTTTTTTGATTTCGTTTTTAGAAAACTTGCAAATGATTGGTGGTGGGCCATTGTTCCCAAAGAGGAGTATGCACCCCATTTAAAGACTTCGTTTAATGGTGAGACGATCACCTGTGTTTTGCTAGAAAATCTCGGGTCAAGAATCAAAAGTAAAAGACGATTCGGAATAGTTCTCTTGCAAGATTATTTTAAATCAGAAGCACGATTAGGGAGCTTTGAAAAGATCCGGTCCTGCGCCGAAAGCTCAGGCTTTTTGATAGTGGATGCTCGAGAACACTTGTATCAAATTGGAAGAGTAGATCCTCAAAAATATCATTCTTTCTGGGTAAGAAAAAATGGGGGTCATTTAAGTGCGGCCGGAAATAGAGAAGTAGCCGCTTATGTTTTTGATTCCATCTCCAGATCTCCCCTGAAAAATCAACGTTGATTGCCTTTTAAGCCTAATGTTTTTGACCACCATTGAATGAAAAGCTTTATTCCCTCTTCTAAAGTAATTTGAGGTGTGAACTTAAAATCTTTCTGAAGTTCTGAGGTGTCTGCAAAGGTTTCTCCTACGTCTCCTTGTTGTCTATTCGAAAAAGTCAATCGAGCCTCAATACCCAGATTGGTTTCCAAATATTTAACAAGCTGCAGGAGAGGCTCAGGTTTGCCCTTCCCTAAATTATACATTTTAAAGACATGAGAAATATGATTCCTCTCATAGGCTAAAGTAGCTCGGAATAAGCCCTCTACAACATCATCAATAAATGTAAAATCTCTTAAGTGTGCTCCCTGATTGTATAATTCAATTGGAGTTCCTTGAGTCATTTGTTGGGTATATTTAAAGTAGGCCATATCGGGACGTCCCCAAGGACCGTAAACGGAAAAAGGGCGAAATCCTGTGATGCGTAAGCAGTTATCTGCATAAGTCAGCAGTTTTTTTTCCATTAAGAGTTTGCTTTTTCCATAAGGAGAAATCGGTTTTAGGGGAAAGAATTCACTCATCAAGCCCTTCACTTCCCCGTACACGGAACTACTCGAAGTGAAAATAAAATGCCCAACTTTATGGTCCTTGGTCAATCGAATCACCTCAGCAGTTCCCTTTACATTAATGGAAAGGTACTCTTCGGTCTTGTCAAAGGACTCTCTGACCCCGGCACGACCTGCTAAGTGGATGACTTGGGAAAAAGATTTTTTTTTGAAAAGATAACTCAAGGCAGAACGATCGCGGATATCACAGTTTAAAAAATTAAAATGCTTAAATTTTCTTAATTGGGCTAATCTTCCCTCTTGAAGGAATTTCAGAAGGGGATCTGACGCGCCAAGCAAATCAACGCCACTCACTCGAAACCCAGCTGCTAATAATCTCTGGCTCAAATGAGAGCCAATGAATCCCGCAGAACCAGTGACCAATATCTCCATTTTATTAGGGTAAAAGGTTGGCATATCGCTGTAAAGTTCTGTTCAGGAATCAATACCAGATTCTTCCACCAAGCTCTGCAACACGTCGACAAGTTGCCTGAGAAATTAATCTTCTGCTGCTATAGGCATCCTTCACTCCCCTGACGCAATCTCTCACTGCAAGCATAAAGACTTTCGATTGCCTTTGTCTCACCGAAATCCAACCAGTGTAGGTCCACCAAAGCACTGTTTGAGAAATCACATACCTCAAAGGTAGATTTCTGAGGGCAGTCCAAGCACGATTTCGAGCATTGAAATAGATCCAGGAGGAAGTCCGCTCCCGACTGGGTCTATACGAATGATACACCTCCAAGCTGTTGGAACGCATGCACTCATACTTCAAATCGATGAGACGATAACTGAGATCGAGTTCTTCACAGGAATAGTGAAGGGGGGCCCAAAATCCCCCCACTTGTGAAAATGCTTTTTTTTGTATTACAAAGGAACACCCCACAAAATAGGCCGCCTGAAGATCTGCATGGGTGGGGCGTTTTCTCCGATCGGGAATGCAATGAACTTCCTCCTTATGGGTAAACTCGTTCAGTACCTTAAAGGAGACAACTGCCACAGAGGGTTTCTCGAAATACCTTTGGATGAGTGTTGATGCCTCCTGGGTCCCTAAGGTGGCATCGTCATCTAAAAACCAAAGCAAGGTTCCAATAGCGTGACTTGCCAAAATATTTCTGCCCGCTGCTACACCGATGTTCTTTTCTGAACGAATCCATTTAATCTGCGGAAAACCTGCCCAGTGTACTTCCTCAATGGGCGGTTCAGAACCGTTATCTAAGATGATAATTTCTGTGAGATGCATCTTCTCCTTTTGCAACGAAGAAAGGCATCGACTCAATTCGTGAGGTCGATTATGAGTTAGAATAAGTACACTTAGCGTTGTCATGAGCTGTCATAATAAATAAAAATGGACTCACAGTCACTACCCAGTAGAATGATAGCATGCAAATAAAATTGAGCTTGCAGAACACAAAATCAGCTTTTCCATGGGCCGTGTTCTGGATCTCATCTTTCGTTTTTTTATTTTTGTTTAGATTTGGAATAGCTCTGAGACTATCCGGTACTTTTGATGAGCGCTGTTACCTCTCTTGGGCAGAAAAACTTGTCGGTGCTAATGCTATTGGATGTTCGGGAAGTTCCCACCCTCCGGGAATCGCTATCGTGTGGCTTCCCGCTGCTTTTCTGGGAAGAATTCTGGCGGCCTTTTTTGGAGAATCCTCTGAAAACTGGATTGCGGCACTTTGTGGTCTTCAAAGCCTTTTCCTTTGGATGGCTTCTCTTTTTTTAATGAGAGAAGCTCTTCAAAGAAAGGCTGGACCGCAATCAGATCTCATCTCCATACTTTTAATCCTTTCGGTTCCAGTATTGTTTTTTTCAGCTACTCGCACCTTACTAGTCCACTCAGCCGAGTTTTTTTTAGGCACGCTAGTTTTATACTGTCTTTTTAAGGGCTGGGTGATTGCTTCTGTTTTTTCTACGGTTTTACTATGTACGGTGAGACCAAGTGATTTCCCCTATCTGTTTCCACTCATGATTGGACTTTCCGAGGACAAGCGAACTAAAAAGGCTTTTTATTTCATCGTTTTTTTTCTGATTTTTTTTTCATTGATACTTGGCTATATAGGTTTTATTAAAAGCTACCATTCAACCCATTTACCTTTCTTACTTAAGAACTTTGACTGGTATAATGCATTACTCATTTTTTTTAGAACAGATTTTGGCATTGTATGGACCCAGCCTTTGTTACTTGCTTGGATCCTTTATATTTTCAAAAATAAAAGAGGACTCGATGGACAGTCTCAACAAGCAATAGCCGCTATTGGGATTCTTTTTTTTATTGCGCTCATATGGCCTACCCATGGAAGTTCGTTTGGCTATCGGTATCTCATTGGAGTTTATCCACTTGTTTTCTTCACGCTTTTAAAGATGGATTTTAACTTCACAAGGGTATTGAACTCTATCAGTCTGCGTTTTTTGGTCCTCTACCAGGTGGTTTGGCTCAGCCTTCTCTATTGGGTAGCCCCTGCATCAGCAAATCTGTGGCCTTGGAAGGACTTGAATTACCGGGGATTAGCTCCGCCGTATGGAGTGGTTTTCAGTTGGTTCCAAAACCTTCCAGAGTTTTTGGGTTTGATCCAATTCACTCCCTTTGGCTACTGGCTTTTCAAAATACAGGGAAAATCGGTAACATTCCAACTCATGGGCCAGCAAATGGACTATGGTTTGTCCGGGTATCTGGGACTCGTTTTTCACGGCTTCACTTTGCTTTTTTTAATGCTTTTCTTGCTGTCCTCTTACTTTCTAATAAAAACCTCCTGTACTTTTAAACGGCTTCTTTCAAAACAATAAGAAAAAAACAAAACGGCACTAGCTAGGGTATGAGTCAGTTCTCCTGTCTTAAACTTAAGCGGGGGATACCTGGGGGGATCTTTTTTTTCCATCCTTGCCAAAGAGGTCCCAAGGCCCCAGAAATAAGTGAGGATATACGGGATACTCAATCGTTCTCTACCAATCCAATGCTTTATTTTGGCATCAGGTATCCATATTCCAATCCAGTTTCTTTCTTGACACTGCTGGATCAATTCTGTTTCCTCTCCGCTGAGGAGACGAGTTCCGACTCTTCCAAGTTCCGCTCTAAATTGAAACCAATGAAATACTTCATAGAGAAAGGCCATATTAGCTCCGAAGAAAGTTTCACCCGGATTCAGGGCTCTCTCCTGAGAGCCTAAATTTTTTCGGAGTAAAAGACCGTCAAATAGACTTTCGGAAAATCTTGAAATATCCATGCTCATATTTTTATCCAAGTAGGGTTCAATCATTCCGCCAAAATAGTGTGCCTGTGGATACCTCAGATGAGCGCTCCAAAGGCTATGAACCCAGAGTGGATCCACTTCAACATCATCATCAGTGAACAGAAGCAATCTACCTCTGGCAGCCTGAATTGCGTGGTTTCTCGCCACAGAAAGCCCGGCTACTTTCAAGTGGTAACATTGAAGAGGTAATTTTCCTGAAAATTTTTCAGCAACTATTGAGGAGTGATCACGAGCACCATTGAGAACTAAAATGAGTTCCCAGGAAAGGGATTCCTGAATTTGGAGTCGCGAAAGTGATTCAAGGGTTCTTTCCAGGCTTTCGGCCCGATTATGGGAACATAAAATGACAGAAACGTCTAATTTCACCTCTCATCTCCTCATGGACCATTTTTTTTAGCTGCTCTATATAAGAGGTCCATGAAGAGCCAGTAAATGAATTCGCCTCCGCCTGTTTGGACTGAAAATAAGTTTCATCTAAAAATCGTTCAAAGGCCCTCTGAAGTTGCTGGACATTGCCCGGTTCAATGTTTTCGCATCCGGGGACTGGTGGAGTGCCCACAGCATGTTGAGTAGCAATCAAAGGCTTTTTAAACTTTCTAGCCTGTATGACCACTGCAGAGCCGCTACCTGAATGATAAGGGGTTACCACAACATCTGCCGCCGAAAACCAAATGGGTATTTCTTTTTCCTGTATCCACTCTAACTTGAACCGGCAGGAGTGTGTTTTGCTCAGGTTTTCAAGCCGAGACCGTAGCTCGGATCCCTGGCCCCAAATCTCCCCTGCAACCACTAAAGTGGCATTCAGATGGGGCGATAACTTTTCAAAGGCTGTCAAAATATCGTTCAATCCCTTGTACGGACGAATCAAGCCCCAAAAAAGAAATACTCTATTTTTTTGTGGAATATTCAATAATTTTCTAGCTTCAGTAGAGTCCTGGAGATCCCCTTCCCAAGGTATTGGGGGAAGCGGGTAAATCACCGCTTTTTTTGCTTTTCCGGAAACTTCCTCATAAATGAGAGGACTGTCTTGATGGCAAATCATTCCATCACACTTGAAAATTATTCTTTCAAAAGAAATGAGACCCAAAAACCGCTCATGATCTTTCCAGTTGTGTACTATCGCAACTTTCATGCCCTGATGTCTCTGAATGAGATAGTAATTCAACGGAATAGAAGCTGAGCTCCAAAAAGGTAGAACCAAACACGAGTGACTAAAAACTGCCAATTTTTGAGATAAGAAATGCCAAGAGAACGGATTGAAGTAGTCAAAGCACGCTTCTGATTGTGTCAAACGAGGACAGGCCTCATTGTCTAAATCTGACTTACCTGGAAAGAGCCAGGACGGATACTGGCGGGTCGGTGTGAAAAACTGGTTTAATAACCCTTGGTTTTGAAGCTCTAAACTTAGGGCAGTCGTGTATTTAGCGATTCCTCCTCTAAACGGATAGCCAGGACCGACCACACAAAATTTTGTAACACTCATCATTGATAGGATTTCATGGTACGATAAGAGTTTTCCATGAAAAAACTCATAATACAAATACCTAGCTGGAATGAAGAAAAGCAGCTCCCCTTCACGCTGAGCTCCCTCCCCAAACAACTCGCGGGTATCGACCGGGTGGAGTGGTTGGTGATTGATGATGGGAGTTCAGATGCAACAGCTGAAGCTGCCAGAAAAAGTGGAGCCCATCACGTCATTCAAATGAATGAACACTCCGGTCTTGCAAAAGCCTTCAAGGCTGGAGTTGTATTTAGTATCCGAAGCAAAGCAGATATCCTAGTAAACACTGACGCGGACAATCAGTATGACGCGGGGTGTATTCCTCAATTGATTGAGCCCATTTTACGGGGACGAGCAGATATGGTCGTTGGGGATCGAAAAACCAGTAAACTCCAATTCCTTCCCTTCTGGAAGCGTCTGCTTTATTTTTTCGCAGGTAAAACACTCTCTCTTCTGACGGGGCAGTATATTCCAGACCCCACTAGCGGATTTCGAGCCTTTTCGGCAGAGCTTTTGGAAGAGCTCGAGGTCTCGGATTCTTTTTCCTATGTCATTGAGACACTCATTCAGACCCTTAAGAAGGGAAAACGTATTGAGTTCGTCCCCATTGAGTCCCGCATTGTAAATCGGCCCTCGAGACTGATCCGTTTTTTACCTATTTACATTTTACGAACTACTTGGTCTGTTATTCGAGCTGAAATAAAATATTCTCGATGGAATAGTAATGTCACTGCTTACCCCCTTCATAAAAGATCTAAGAAGTAAAGGATGGAGTCAGCACCCTCAGCTGATTGACAGCTCTATTATTTCTGAAATCAGGTCATTCATAAAATATATTCACCAATCAAGTACTGATCCATCCGTACAACTTTATCGAGAAAAAAATAGACTCACCTCTCAATTAATATTGGCACGGGTTGAAGGATTTCTAGAAACTCGACCAGTTTTTAAAGCCCTCGTTCACAGTAGCTTTGTCGATGAAATTCTCATTCACTTTTTTGGAGAGCCCGGAATATTATTTAAAGAAAAAATTAATTTTCGCCAGTCGGGTTCCAATGGCTATGGTCCTCACCAAGATCATCCTGCCTATGCCATGTTTCCTGTTTCTCGTTACCTGACACTGGGAATCTTTCTTGAGGATATGAATGATTCCCATGGGATTCTTTCATTTGCATCAGGTCAGCATTTACAAGGGATTTTCCCCTATAACCAAAGAGGTCAGATAGAACCCGAAATCCAACTCAATTGGAACTGGTCGAAAGCTCAGGGACCGGCGGGCACCTTGTTCGTTTTTGATTCATTCACTCCCCACTTTTCAGTACCAAATGATTCAAACAAAGAAAAACCAATTCTTTATCTGACGTTCAATAAAACATCTGAGGGAGATCATCGAAAAACCTACTTTGAACGAAAGGCAATCAGCCTGAAGGAGCATTCTGAAGATTTTATCTTTTATAATTTTGCCAATCCATTTGCTTGGGATAATAAAGAATGACTGAAGAAAAATTCTCACCACCGCTACCTCCTCACGGTCTTCGACGTCCCTCTTTATTGGCTGTTGGTCCTTTCCATGAAAGTTCCTCATCATCTGAATCTATCAGAAGTTTCATGCCGATATTTGACCAGTTGAAGTCAATTATTCCCTGTATTTCATTTTTTATAGTGGGAAATGGAGCCAATCACTGTTTTTCAAAAGGATGCCCTTCTCAAGTGTTTCTTTTGGAGTTTGCTGGACTTCCCAAAGAGTATATTTTTTACTCAAATATACTGATGGATTTTGGAGGGAAAGATCCCCTCCAGCTTGCTGCTTTAGAATTTGCTCGGTCGATAGGTGCAGAGCTACAATCTCACTACGCTAACACTTTTTTTTCGGCTTTTAATCGACTGTTGGGAATCGGCCCACCACGCTTAAAAGCGCAACACATTTCTGATTTGATACGAAGCAATAGTGCGAGCCTAAGCATTCGTTTCGATAAAACCATGGACAGAATAAGTAAGGAGACACGTGAAAAAAGTTCCCTACCTTGAGCTTCATGCGGTTCATACGTGTAATCTATCTTGTGCGGGCTGTTCCCATTATAGCCAGCACCATGTGGGGGGGGTTGTATCACTTATTGAATTAGCCGATTGGTGCACTGATTGGAAAAATAAAATCGAACCCGAATCGATAGTAGTTCTAGGCGGAGAACCTACTCTGCATCCTGAATTACCTCAATTTATCTTAAGCCTTCAAGAATATTGGCCTAAGAGCAAAATCACCCTCAGGACCAATGGATTTTTTATTCATAAGCATCTAGATTTGAGAAAGGTGCTCACCGAAACGAACAGTATCCTGGAAGTGAATTGTCATTCCAATGAAGAGGATTACCTTGAGAAGTTTTTTGGTATTTTGGAGCATATTCAGAGCTGGTGGGATGTCCGGATTGAACTCAAAAATACTTTTGGTGGTGCTGTTCATAAAGATTGGGCGCTTCGCTACCATGGCGCCGGAAGCGAGATGAAACCCTTTAATGAGGGGGTCCCTAGACAGAGTTGGAATCACTGCATTGCTAGAGATTGTGTGACGCTGTTTGAGGGACGCCTTTGGAAGTGTCCTCCTATAGCTTATCTTCAACTACTTCCGAGATACTTCCCGCTCTCGAAAGAGTGGGATCCGTATCTGGCTTATCGGGGTATCGGACCCGACTGCTCTACCCAGGAACTCAATGACTTTTTTAAGAAAGAAGATGAATCCATTTGCGGGATGTGTCCCAGCAGAGCAATTCCTTATGATAAAGGCAATCCTCTCAAAAATAAATCGTACCCGAGATAAATCAAAAGCATCTGAGTCTGGAGTCAGTTTTCACGGGAACATGGGTAACTCTCGGCTCTCTGTCGATCTCATTATGAACGATTGGATCGAGATTCTCAAAAATGAACCTCCCCTTGAGGGCCACCGCATCCAACAGTTTGAGTCCGTCATTGGAGATTACTTGAAGCAGCCCTTTTGTGTGGCAGTGGGAAGCGGAAGTGACGCTCTTACTATTGCTCTCCGCTCCCTAAAACTTTCTCCAGGGAGTGTCGTTTTGCTTCCTGGCTTTTCTTTCATTTCAACTGGTTTGTGCATTTTAGAGAATCAATTGAAGCCCTGCTTCTTGGATATTGATCCGACAACAGGATTGACTTCCTGCGATCAAATACTGGCTGGGATTGAACGCTTTTCACCTCATGCTATTTTGATTCCTCACTTAAATGGAAATCTGGTCGACTTGAGAAAAATCTATCCATTGGCAAGACAAAAGAAAATTTGGCTTATAGAAGATGCAGCACAGTCTTTTGGGTCAACTATTGCGGGAGAACCTCCTGGACGCTGGAGTGACATTGTCTGTCTTAGTTTTGACCCTCAAAAACTTTTGGGGAGCTTTGGATCTGCGGGGGCTATCTTGACCTCTCATGAAGTTCTGGCAAAAAATGCTCGGCAAATTAGAAAATACGGGTCAGCGACAGAGGTTGATTTTCCCTGGCTTGGAGTTAATAGTAGACTTACTTCCATACAAGCGAGTTTTTTACTTCGAAAACTCCCATTAGTTTCTGATGAGATTAAAAGAAGAAAAATGATCAGGGCGCAATATCGCGAAGGGCTCGCAGGGCTGGGAAACGTAGTTCTATTAAATGATCCACCTAATTGTGATCCCAATGGTTATCGATTTATTCTGAAAACCGAAAAAAGGGACCAGCTCCGTAAAGCACTTTTAGAACAGAATATTGAGACTCGTATTCACTATCCTTATTGCCTATACCATCAACAACCATTTCAAAAATATGCTCAAGAGATTCTTCCCGGCTGTGAGATGATGGCTGCTCACAATTTGTCACTGCCCTGCCATGGAGAGTTAGGTGGTTCGGATTTGGAACGCATCGTAAAAGCCATTCAAGAGTTTTCTCATTATAACTGAACATTTACTTGAAGTAGTTCAGTCCTCTTGAGCCGCCGTCACTTCCTCAAAAATGTCAAACTGCCTGCCTTTTAGAAAAAGCCCTTTTCTTGGGAAATCAGATAGTTCGCCCTTGTCTAAAGTTGGGCTCTTTTCTTCTATTTGCATTTTAAGGAAATCCTCTAAGACCTGTTGATATCCTATTTTCAGAGGCTTCAATTCGCGGCCTCGAATCAAGCCGCTCCAAGCTATCTGATCGTCCACACTCGTTGAGTTTTTTAATTTCTCTTCCAGCAGAGCCGATTCCCTCGAACTCAATCTCCAAGCCCGGTTGATCATTTTATGATAAATATGCTGCCGATACTGAAAAAAATCATGTATCCCCACCACTTCTGAATCCGCATCTTGATTCGGGTTTAGCTGGAGTGCCGCAAAGGTTTCTTCAATAATTGCTCGAAATGGTCTTAAGATAAAGCTGGGATGCTCGGTAATTTTGCTGGTCAGAACGACTTCTTTCATTTTTCGACAAAACTTCTCAGAAAAAAGAAGAACCCCTCTGTAAACAGGTCCCATAAACCGACATGTGAGCATTGATTTGATATGGTGTCTTTTGTCAACTTCAGTCTCAAGTAAGCCGACTAGATGCTCTGGATTCGTTATAAAAATATCAGCATCAATCAAAAGAAAGGGCCCGGGAGTTTCGCTCATACAGTGAATTAAATTCAGGATATTGTCGTGGCTGGAGAGTGAAGGGTCTCCAAAAGGCATACACGGGTATTCAGGAAACAGGCGGTGGTGGTACTGATAGCACCAGTCTGCTGTTCTTTCTCCGGCCATTCGAATGATCAGTTGAACTTTTCTCATTTCTTTTTGGAAAAATTAGTTATCCTTAATTGATGCTGAACCTTAAGAATTATACCTTTTCCTCAGGTGTTCCTTATACAGGTTTTTGTGAAACCGCTTTTGAGGCCTTCCCCCCCATGATTCCAGTATTCAATGAAGGAGATGCTGTTGCACTGGCTCATGGGACTTGGTTGGCTGGAAAAACCACCTTTCTTTTTTTACAAAGCGCTGGTCTGGGTAACTGTTTGAATCCATTGACTTCATTATCACTTCCCTCGGCGACTCCTTGTTTTATGTATATTTCGGGTCGTGGCCAAGTAAACGACGCGCTTCACCACAAATGGGATCCCAAATTAATTGATTGCCTTGCGAATCTGGAAGGAATCAAGATTCATTTCTTAAATGAGAAGAATTCCCAAGAAGGGCTGAGTCAATGCCTCTGGCAGATGGCAACTCCAATCAACTTATTTATCGATGAATCCCCTTCCGAAGTTTCCCATTTGCAAAATCCTAGCAGTTCAATGTCCTTGAAAAATAATCACAAAAAAGAGCTGTTTTCTTTTATAGAGGGTTCACGGCCGAAACTGCACCGAAGAGAAGCACTCAGCCGGTTGCTATCTTTTATCTCCGAAGACGATGTCATCGTTTCTTCCACTGGTTATTTGAGTCGCGAGCTGTTTTCACTCCGAGATACCCCTTCTTCGTTTACACACAGGGGTCCATGGGCTGTGCAAGTTTAATTGGCTTGGGGATTCAAAAGGCGAGTCGTAAAAGAGTTATTGTGATTGATGGTGATGGAGCACTCCTCATGAGACTTCAAAGTATAGCAAGCATCGGATTACAATCTGATGCAGAACTCTGGCATGTGGTCATTGATAACGGCTGCTACGAATCTACCGGGGGACAATCTTCTTTTTCCAAACATTTTTCATTCAGTGAAATTGCTCGTGCTTGTGGCTACTCAATGGGCGTTGAAATCCATGATTATAATCAATCCATTCATCAGCTCTTAACGAGCCAAGTGGGTCCAAAAATGATTCATTGGAAAATAACAGCTGAGGTTCAAAAGATGCCGCCTGCTCGAATTCCATTCGATCTTTCTTTTAATACAAAACGACTAAGAAAATTTCTTACTCAATCTGAGAAAGCTATCCTTAAAAAGCATTAAATCATTGGTTTGAATATCACCCCAGGTACAGATCCTAAAAGATGATTGTGGCTGAAGAGTTCCCGGGTAAAGAACAAGCCCATCAGACCGCAGTCCCTCAAAGAGGTCGATCCAAGACATTGTTGAGGGGAGGATGACGTTTCGGAGTCCAGCAATCAATTGGCTTCTTTCTCCTAAAATTTTGAGCTCCAAGCCATCTAGAATCTCATCTAATTGATGCGAAATTTCTTGCTGTCGTTTCCATCTTTTTTTTGGTCCCTCTGCTTCAAGGAGTTTCAGCGCCTCTAAAAGCCCCCAAAAAAGAGGTAACGGTGGAGTGAAACGAAATTGGCCTTTTGCTTCAAGACTCTCTTTCTGAGCTCTCAAATCCCAAGAGATTGGACAGTTTCTTAACGCGGGCCGTTTCCAGAGTTTTGAGTGAATAAATGCTAAACCCAACCCCGGGGGTCCCCAAAGCCACTTACCAGAAGTGCTGGCGGCACAACTGATGAACTCCCATGGTATATGACAAAAGGGAAAGCTACTCACCGTATCGACTAAAGTATCGACACCCTTTTGATGCAGCACTTGGCATATGCTTCCAATGTCATTAATCACTCCACTAGAGGTTTCACAATGAACGAACATTCCCCAGCGAAAACGGGAGAGATCTCTTGGCCTTTTGATTACTTCTGCATCGATAGGTTTAAAGGGATCCCCATGGATGACCTCAACATTTTTGAACCATTTTTTGGCGATTTCTTCGATGCGTTTTCCATAGTGACCATTCTCAAGCACCAGAACTGGATCCGATTCATGACAAAAATTCATGACCAACTTTTCGATTGTCTCAGTTCCCGAGCCCGGAATCATTTGAATTTCAATTTCCGGATTCAAAATATAACCACGTAACAGTTCGACTATGCCAGTGTAGATGCGAGTAAATTCAGGAGTTCTACTCCCCATTTCCTGCACCATTGCCTGCCGCACCCGCAACGGAATGTTGAATGGGCCGGGTGTGAATAAAAGGGGGAAATGGCTTGGTTTCATATCGGGATCATATCTTCCAAAATCCAATCAGAGGGTATCCAATCCAAGCCAATGGAATGTTCAGACTGATCGAAAAGATTCCAAAACTTCTTGAGAAATACCAAATTTCGAAGGGGCCATAAATAACTAAACTCAGAAATCACCCAATGCCCTTCGTGATTCTTGATAAAATCGACACAGCCAGAGTAAAAGCCGGTATCCAAGAATAATCGACGAGTAATATCACAAATTTCATTGGGTATTGCTTGGAGCGACTCTTTGAGACCAGAGCCGGAAGCTTTGAAATCAAAAGGATGGCATTTTCTCAGATAGCCTGTCACTTGGGAGCCAATGCAAACGACTCTGATTTCGCCCTTGAATCCGGTGCAAAACTCCTGGACCAAACCTGGATAATGCATTTGGGTGAGATCCAAAATCAACGAAACCCCTAATCCATCATGTCCCTGGCTATCCTTCCTGACGAGCGGAAATAAAAGCCCCTCCTCTGCCATGAATTGTTTCAATTCAACCTGATTCGTAACCCAAGCCGTTTTAGGAATTGGAAAGTGATGAGCTTTTAAGAACTCGCACTGCTTTTTCTTGTCATCAAAAAATTGATAGAGATGAGCTCTCGGAAATATTTTTTGAGGTCTAAATACGCTCTCCAACTTTTGAAAATTTTCTTTTGAAATAGGCACCTTTGTATCTGCATTATCTTTGGGGCGAGCTATCAGCAGATCCCCCGACTCAACTTCTTTGGTGAGAAATTGAAGTAAAGCCGGCCAGTCCGAACCTGAAAACTGATTGATTTTGATGATTTCTAAATCGCCTCTTTTCTCAGCTGTTTTTTCAAAACATCTTCCCCATTCCTTTGCACTTTTGGCTTCATCCCACAAATAAAAAATACGCGATTTTCTATTTTGAATCATAGAAGGCAAGTCCTTCCTGACAGGGGCCATCAAATCGCAATTTTGAGTTTTCTAAAATGAGCACTCGATTACAGATTCGCTTAATTAGCAGCAAGTTATGAGAAACGATCAACACTCCAGAACCGGAGGTTGCTTTTCTTTTTATCTCTTGCTCACAAAAATCTCTAAAGCTTTGATCTCCGGCCCCCAGTGTTTCATCGATAATAAAAATTCCCTTTTTATGCTGCAAACAGAGCGCCAGCGAAAATCGTGCAAGCATCCCTGATGAATAAAACTTAAGCGGCTTATCTAAATGGTTTCTTAGGCCAGAGGTTTCGATGATGTTCTCTTTTTCAATTTCTAGCTCTTGCTGAGACCAGCCCAGAGCTGTTCCCTCTGCAAAAAAGTTTTGATGTCCTGTGAGCTCCCCATTGGTATTAAGAGCAGTATCAAGCAGCGGGATAATTCTTTCTGAACAGATAATTCGCCCTGAGTCGGGCTGAAGGGACCCCGTTATCAATCGACACAAAGTAGACTTCCCCATGCCATTTCGCCCCAAAAGACCTACGATATCTCCTGGAAACAAATCAAAGCTAACCGCTTCTAGCACAGATGGAGCGGAGGGAGAGGAACAATCTGAGTTTCGATTTGAACCAGAAATCAAGCGCTCGATTTTTTCGTAAATCAAGGAAGAAGGCGCTGAATGAGCAAACTTTTTTGAAATATTCACTGCTGTTAAAATAGGCGTCAACATGCGTTGTTCTTATAATCATTTAAAGACTCTAAGAGCTGATGACGCTCAACTGCAGGTCTTTTGGAACAAGAGCGACATGCCTCGGGGATGCTCTCACTGAGCAGACCTAAGCGATAATGCTCGGCTTCGTGGCACGAGACTGCTTGCTTCAGATCTCTTCCCGAGAGCTTAGTCACAGGTGGCATTCTCTCGCAGAGCGCAACTCCCAAATCAGCGTGAACTACTGCTCGGCTCCAGGGATCCAGGCACAAGCGAGTCTGACCCGGATTCAATTCCTGGGGGTAAGAGATTGCTTGAGTGACTTGAAATGGATGAGACCGTCTGGCTGCACCTCCAGCTGTATTTCTATCTAATGAGCGGATTGAGAGGGTTTGAAGCTCCCGCAGCTCTGGAAGGCCCTGAAACTCGTATCCAATTTTGTAATGTTCTAAAAGCTGGACTATGTTCTTTAGTTTTTCTAAGACCCCTGGGATTTGGTCAGGGGCTTTCCAGATACTGGTCGCTCCCTCTAAACCTTTGATTTCAGTCAAGTTGCAAAAAGAAACAAATCTCACATTGAGCTCACTAGCCACTTCAATGAGTTGGGGAAGTCTTGAAATTGTTTCTTGGCAAAGCACTGAATTCCACTTGTACTGACGTTGAATATTCAGCTTTCTTCGATAAGCATTGATTCGCAACATATTCGTCAACACTTCTCCTAATTCGCTGCCTCTTCTGATTTCTTTAAATCTGTCATTTTCCACGGTATCAATACTGACCCACAAATCCAGCTGAGCTAAAACGCTTATTTCAAAATCAGTAAAGTGCTTAGATAAATTACTGAGCAGAGAGATTTCAAAGCCTTTTGACGTCAAACTTCGGCAGAGCTCCGCCCAGTCACTTCTTACTGTGCTCTCTCCATGAAGATGCAATTGAATGTTCTTACATTTTAGTTGCTCTGAAAGTTCAATAATATCAGTTTCAGTGAGAGGACTGTTCTGTCCTCGATAGTCGGGGTGACTCACTGAACAATACGTACACTTCAAATTGCAAAGAGAAGTCAGTTCGATAGTGAGAAGGCGTGCTTTAAAGAATGAATTCCCCATAGAAAAAGTATAACATGTCCAACGTGAAGAAATTTCAAAAAAATCACACAGTCCAGCTCGACTTCTTCATTTTTTCTGTACTCAAAGAACTCCGGCCCAAGTACCGTATTTTTTTATTCGGTTTACTTTGGACTTTGGGACAACCCCTGCTCTCAAGCTGTGTGGTCACTTTCATTTTCAGAAATAAGCTATCCAACTTTGTCATACAGCAGAATTATTTCTTCTTCTGCTTTGCAGGCTTAAGTATTTGGACTTTTTTTTCAAATGCAATCAATCAGGCCGGATCTGTCTTTCAAAATCGAGTCAAACTGATTAAGAGCTCTTCTAACAATCGGCTTTTGATTGCTTTGGCGCCTATTACAGCCCTATTTCTAGAGCTCTTGATTTCGCTCTATTTTGCCCTATTTGTTTTTGAGCTTTTGAGTTTGCTCTCCTTCAAGCCACTCATGCTGATCGGGGTTTTCCTGGCTGCTTTATTGGTATTTGTTTTTACGGCTTCCTCAGTGCTATTGATTTCTGTGATCAGTCTAGAGTTCAGAGATCTTCGGTACTTAATTCCCTTTTTGGTCCAACTGGGTTTTTTAACTGCTCCCGTTATTTATGAGGCCCCCCTTGAGGGATTTCTCGGAAGTCTCTACCATTCCAGTCCCCTTGCGTTATCCATGCGTATCTATCGTTGGACTTTGGGACTCCAAACATTCCCTAGCCGGACTCAGTTCATGACTGGGATTGTCATCGTTTTATTTTGGGCGTTTGCGTGCGGATTGTTTTTTCACTTAAAGTCAAAAAAACTGGCAGAGTTTCTTTAGGGATAGGACGTTTTCTAAAACTTTGTCATAATAAGGATTCTTTTATCTCCAGGCTAGGGGGGTTGAGTAAATGATTCGACCATTCGTATTTCTTTTAGCAGTTTTCGTATTTTCAGCCACAGCGAGTTCCACTCCTTTCTCTTGGGGAGTGATTGACGAACCCAATCCCGATGAGGAATCGAAGCGTTTTTTGGCCCTTCATCAATTTTTAGCTGACTCCCAAAGCAATGAACTCAAACTTAAACCCTTTAAGAACCTAGAAGCAGCAAAAAAAGGCTTGGAATTGAACGAAGTGCAGCTATTAACTCTACGCCCCGCCGAGTATCTCGAAATTCGAAAACAACCAGGCACGAAAGCCATCGCTATTTTTCTCTTCCGGGACAATCCCTACCACCATTCACTTTTTCTGGCTCGGTTCAAAACCAAAGCAAAAACACTGACTGATTTCAAAGGCAAGAGGCTGGGGCTGGGACGAGCAAACTCCCTTTCTACTTATCAGGTCCCCATGCGAGTGCTGGAGCAACAAAAAATCACTCCGACCACTTTTTTTTCAAAATTAGCTATTGATCTCAGCCATGCCAAACTGGAATTGGCACTGGTCAAAGGTGAACTCGACCTAGTTTCAGGTTCTGACATTGTTCATGACTCGCTTTTAAAAAGTCAAAAAATTAAGGAATCAGATTTGAAAATCATTCATCAATCTACACCCATTCCCAATGAAGTCCTGGTCGTACGGGAACAATTCCTCAGCTCGCCTCCGGGTAAAAAATTGAAAGATAAACTTTCGGAATTGATCAGCAACAAGACCCAACTCCCGAAGGGACTTTTACCTGAACCTTGGAGTGGCATCTCAGAAGTGCCTGGCTCACTTTTTGATACTTTTGAGAGCAGGTTAAAATCCCCATGAGATCCTCGCACTCTTTTTTTAATGCTTTTGCTAAAAGCCAGAAACTCTCATTCTTGGGGGTAGGCGATAGTGTGTCTGCGCTTTTAGCAACTCGCAGTGGAGCTTCAGCATTGTGGGCCTCTTCTCTTTGCGTGTCTACCTCACTGGGGTTGAGGGATGCCAGTGAGCTCACTATTACAGAACTTGCCCGTGTCACTTCCCTCATGCGGGATCAGACGGAACTCCCTATTCTTGTAGATGGTGATTCTGGATACGGTGAAAATCATGTGACTCTACGATTGTGCCGAGAGCTAGCTCGAGCCGGAGCTTCGGGAGTTTGTCTTGAGGACAAACCTTTCCCCAAAGTAAACTCTCACTTTGGAGAAAGACCAGAGCTCGTAGATATTGATGCGTTTTGCAACAAGCTGGATTGTCTCAAGCAAAATTTACAAACAGATTTCTTTTTAGTAGCACGGACAGAAGCATTTGTTGCAAAAAAGACCCTCGAGGAGGGACTGGAACGCTGTCAATTTTATGCAGAGGCAGGAGCAGACGCGATTTTATTTACTTTGAGAGATTTCGATGAATTGCTTCTCAAACGTTTTTCACAACAATGGTCAACTCCTGATGTCCCGCTGATTTTCATTCCGCCTCCCAGTGTCTCAGTGACCAATGAAGCTATTTTTAAGCTGGGATATCAAGGAATTGTCTGGGCCAATCAAGCGATGCGTTCTGCTTTGAACGCTTTTGAAGAGAGCTGCCGCATTCTCATTCATACGGGCAATTCAGCTGAACTTGAAAAATCGTGTCTTACGATGAAAGAGCTTTTTGATTTTTTGGGATATGCTCTGATTGAACCTCTCAATCAAAATAATCGGAAACTAAAATGCAAAGAGCGGGCTTTTTAATCCTGGGGCTTTTAGTGGCCTTTCTTTTTCTTCTGAAGGGTCTTGACTTTCTACTTGGAAAAATTTGGATAAACCCCTACCAGTTCGGAAACACTGTGAGCGCTGAAGTTCCTCTATATCCAGCGAATCTCATAGTAAAGGTTCAAGTTCCTTCGATTTTCGAATCGAAAAACCAAGATAAAACTGTTTGGGTTCGCACGAATGCATTTCGATCCCTTGACTCACCCAACCCCACTGATTATTCCGCCATAGCGATTGGTTCCATGACCACCAGTAACGAATTAGTTGAGGAGAATCAACGATGGCCTGCTCTGCTTCCGGAAAAAGCCGTTAATTTTGGGTACCGAGGTACGGGCTATGCGCTTGCTAAGAATACTCTGAAATTTGTACTAGAAAAAACTCCCATACGTCCAAAAACTATTTATCTCTTGAGTGCTCTCACAGATGTTCGTTGTTTTCTTGAAAATAATTGTCTCCTTCAGCCGGAAGACTCTTTTCTTAAACGCATCCAATCAAATGGAGAGAACTATCTGTTTGGGGAAGCTATCGAGAAGAGCACTCTCTATTCTTTCCTTTCTTTTCAATGGAATAATTTTTGGGGCTACCCACTGGATGAATCGCGTATCTTATCTATTCCGGAAAATGAAACTGATGTTCCACAAGACTTGTTTGAAGTCCTGAATCAACAAATCACCACGCAGTTAATGCCAAAGAGAAAACAGTGGCTCAGAGAGCTCATCCATCAAAAGCCTGCTGATATTCAACTGATTTTACTCACCCAGCCTAATGATTATCGTACTCCTTTGAGGCCAGAAAAGAAGGATCTTCGCAATCGCCCCATTCTGAGGATGGCAGATAAAAAATACGTTTTCACAATTCGTCAAACAGGGCAATGGATTGAAAAAATAAATGCGCAACGAAACAACTGGCAGCACTTTTTCATCAGGACCATGTCGATTGGTTGGATACAGACACTTGTGTCATGCAGAAGCTGTCTGAAGGAGCCGTTTATTGGAAGGGCCAATTTTCACCTGAAGGTAATTTAGCCATGGCTGAGTGTATTACTTCAGAAGCTCAAAAAAGTAGGCAGCCCCCAAAGAAGCATTGATTTCAGTCCCCACCAACATGCGATTTGCTGACAGAGAAATGCCACGACCAAACTTCTGGGGTCCCCCCAAAGCAGCAGGACTATTGATGTAGGCAGTCGGAATCCAAGCTTGGTCCTTCAAGGTGTATACAGTGACAGAGCCAAACGGTCGGGGTTCTGCTTCCGCAAAAAAATCCTCTGGTAAAAGAGGCGGTAAAAAATTGAGAATAGAGTTTCCGGGGTGCGGGTCCCCAAGACTCCCCACAGCTATCAGACTTTCCGTCATTGAAAGCCAACTCCCAAATTGTGCACCGGACAAGCTGTGCAGGGCGCTTAGTGTTTGAACAAAACTCCACTGGCAAATACCCGCTCGCTTAAAAACATGAACCCGTTCCGATGCTGAGATAGCCAAATAACTTTCACTGGCTGCTAGCATGTTTCCGAATTGAGATCCGACGTCAAATCCCAAAGTGGTCGAAGAGAGTTCATGTGAGGAGTTTTGAAAGTGATCTGCACTTTGGTAACACCTCACTCGATGGTTGTCGCCGACCAGAATCTCATTCTTGTAGAGAGCAAAACCAAGACCAGTTGAATTGGATAATTCAGAAGAAAAACTTCGAATGAGTTCACTGCCTGGATAGGTGTAGAGGTGAAGAGCATTCAGTGATGCAATTACGAGGTGAGAGCTTGAGGCCTCCATTGCGCCACCAAAAGCAGGATAAAGCGCTGTATCTGGGCTGTTGATTTCTTGAAAATTTGCAGCACTGAGCCCGTTGAGTTGAATGTCTTGAACGGAGTACCGCCGGATCAAATTGGATTCCCTAAGCCCCACTAAGAATAAATCGCCCGAGAGAAAAACATTCGAGCCCAGGCCTTGCCCTAACATTCCCTCTAAAGAGTCGTTGAGATTCCAACCGGTTTGGGAATCGTGATGAAATAAACTCACTTTGCCCTGTGAACTTCTACAGCCCTGGCACATAGAAGTGTTCAAACCAAAGTCAGGAGAAGCAATGACTGCCCAGTCTCCAGATAAAGCCACTCGCTTACCAAAGAGATCTCCCACTTGTCCGTCCATTGAATCTGCTACTTCTTTCCGAAGAGCCCAAGAGCCTGGGGTGAAACTTTCAATGACTGTCTGGGGAACCTCCGGAACCGTGGGGCTCCTCCCTAAAGGCGGTGGAGCTGTGTTTCTCTTCGAAGTGGATGAGGCGGGCGCGCAAGAAAGGAGCAGCCCCGTAACCATGAGAGCCACTGAGGCCCAGCTAGATTTTACTTTTAAATGCGCCAAACGTTCCACCTGTGTATTTCTGTTTTATTTAATATATTAAATTATTTAACGCAATAAGTCAAGCATGGGGGCCTGCATTA
>RFNT01000148.1 GCA_009927045.1 bacterium
GCAGCACTAGATATGCAGCGTGGCCAAATGGAAGCTACTATGATTGAAAATGATAAAGACGGCGACTTCTTTTAGTCGTCTTGATGTTTAAAAGCCCGTAACCCTTGAGTTACGGGCTTTTTCGTGCTTCATTCCGCTGGTGGAAAACCTGCGCGCCGCTTTGAAGTTGAACAATCAAGTCTCCATCGGCGGCCTTGCCAGCGCCGCATGGGCACCCTTGGCCGCCCATCTCTACCAACCCACCCAACCACTTTTAATCATTGCGCCGGACGCCGCCCTCGCCCCCCCACTCACCAACGCTCTGCAAGCCCTCGGCCTCCCCGCCCAACTGTTTCCGGGGTGGGATGTCCAACCGTATGATCGCCTCGGCCCCAGCCCCCACATCCAAGGCGCCCGCGCCGCCACCGCCCAGCTTCTTAGCGCAGGCCAAAATAATCTGGTTATCGTCACCAGCCTCGCCGCCCTCGCCGTGCGCCAGCCCCCCGCCAGCGGCCAGCCCTTGGTGCTGCAAGTGGGGCAAGAAATCGCCCTCACCAGCCTCACCCACCACCTCACCACCATGGGCTACGCGCGGGAAGAAGTGGTCGAACAACCCGGCAGCTTCGCCATCCGCGGCGGCATTGTCGATGTCTGGCCCGCCGCCCTACCCGAACCCCTGCGGCTGGAACTCTTCGACACCACGCTGGAAAGCCTCCGCAGCTTTAACCCAAACACGCAACAGAGCAGCGGCCAACTCACCACCGCCACCATCCTCCCCCACGCGCTGGCACTCACCGAAACCACCATTAACACCTTCCGCACCCGCTACCGCGAATTGTTCCCGCAAGGCACCCAAGATGAACTTTACATCGCCATTTCTGCAGGCATCCTGCCCCCCGAAGCCGGCCAATTCCAAGCCCTGCTCCACCCCACGCCACTCCCCACGCTGCTCGCCCAACTCCCCGCCAATACCCTCGTTTTAGCCCCCCACAATCTCAGTCAACAAGCCCAAGGTTGGGACGAACTGGTGCAAGCCGCCCACGCTGCACGTCACGAAAGCTACCTCCACAGCGGCGGCACCCGCGCCCTGCCGCCCGCGCTGCAATTCGTCAGTCAGGCGGAATTGCTTGGCCAACTCAGCACCTTCCGCCAACTCACCATCAGCCCGTTTGTGAATGAGTCCGA
>RFNT01000128.1 GCA_009927045.1 bacterium
CGCCAAGGAATTGGGCAGGAGTCGCCAAATCCTTACGAGGTCGGGCAAAATTAGTACGGCTTTTAGGTCGTTCGCACCGCTACGCTTTGTTCCTAGCGCCGGCTACCACCGCTCAGGAACTTCCTCGACTGTCGCATCATGTACGAACGGTCCAACCTAACTTTACGTATTCCTCGTTCTCTTCAGCAGATCCTGATTGGGAGGAAAGCTGGGGTCTGACCAACACCGGTCAATCGATTTCAAATTTTGGTCCTGGCACTCAAGGAATTGATATCCAAGCAGAAGATGCTTGGAAAATCACACGAGGCTCCAGGGCCGTCAAAGTAGCAATTCTTGATACGGGGTTTGATTTTCATCATGAAGATCTTCGCAGCAACATCGCGATGAATACAGAGGAGATCCCCAACAATGGCGTGGATGATGATGGGAATGGATGGATAGATGATATCCACGGCTGGAACTTTGTAGAGCATCACTCTGAGCCTCAAGATGACAATGGCCATGGCTCCTTCTGTTCTGCCATTATCGGTTCCGACTGGGACAATGGAAAAGGCTCCAAAGGCATCAATCAAGAAGTCAGTTTATTGCCCGTGAAAATATTGGACTTCTTAGGTCAAGGCAGTACTGCTTCAGCTATCGACGGAATTGAATATGCAGTCGAAAATGGTGCGCACATTCTCAATCTCAGCTGGGGAGGGAATCGGTTTGATCCAGCCCTTTTTGAAGTGATCAAAGAAGCTATAAAAAAAGGTGCCCTACTTGTTGCTGCTGCTGGAAACTCCACCCAAAACAATGATGTTTCTTCAGAAGCCATATACCCAGCAAGCTTTGATGTGCCAGGTCTCATCTCGGTTGCTGCTTATGATCCAAAAGGTAACCGAGCCGCTTTTTCTAATGTGGGTTCCCAAAAAGTGCACTTAGGAGCGCCGGGAGTCGCCGTGTTCGGAGCACAACTGGGGGGCTACGGCTTTAGAAGTGGAACTTCATTTGCGGCTCCTCACGTGACTGGCGTTGGAGCCCTGTTGAAATCTGTATTTCAGGACTGGACGCCCCAGCAGCTTCAAGAGCGTATTTTAAAATCTGCTCAACCTCTGCATCCTTATGAAAAGTATTTTACTCAGACGGGAGCTCTAGTGCATGCGGGTAATGCGCTTCGTGGAATTTTTCCAGAAAAGCCCCCAACTCCTGTACGATGGAAGCGAGTTCACTTTTGTGGGGTACCCCGCATCCCTATCTGCCTCAGACTCAATATCGGGTCGTTATCAAAGAACCGGGAGCCTCTCGTATTAGAATCCATTTTAAGATGTTCCACACAGAGAGCAATTACGATCCAGTTGAGCTTACGGATCGCACGGGAAAAAGAGTTCAAATGTATTCAGGTGAAAAAGGAGTGTTTACGAGTCATGAGGCTTTAGGAGAGGAAATCATTCTTCAGTTGCACACCGACTACAATCGGCAATTTCATGGCATCGACATCGATTACTATGAAGCTGCATTTGAGTGAAGGTTCTAGCGCTTCTTGCTCAGAGGTAAAAAGGGAATCTGCTTGTAAGCAATTTGTTGTGAAATGCGTTGAGCATTGTTTTCAAGAAAACGATTAGAATAATGCCAAGAAGACAAAACCAACAAAGCCGTGAAACCCCCAACAAAAGCAGTTTGTACTAGTCCTAAACGAAACTGCTCTTTCAATGTGAAAAAGCCCAAAAGAGCTGCCCAGAAAAATACAAAGAGGCTTGCCGTTTCCATCCAGGGATAAATATGGGTCAAATGACTGGCAGTATAGGCACCAAACACGAGAGTGAATACGACTGAAAGTCTTCTGAATAAAACTCTTTGACTGGAGGAGCGTCCTAAGCAGGATCCAACAAACCAAACTGCAACACTGATGAGGAAGGCCCCAATCAGCGTCGCTGTTAGCTTCAATGAAATCATCAACCACATGCTAATCTCTTGACCCAGACCCAGTCGGAAAGACAAAGCTTTGGCAAAAGCGGAAACTAAATGATGATTTCGACCGACGTGGGCCTCCACTCCAGCGACTAAAAGAAATGCCAGTAAAAGCCAAGTGTGATGGCTCGACCACTGGAGTTGATTGATGAATGCATTTGGTTTTACAAAAAATCTTACGCCTTGTCGCACACGTACCTCGTCTTCAAAAGGGCAATGAGCCCCACCATTTCCTGTCCACTGCAAGAATATGCCAAGGGCTTCTGGAGCATTTTCCCGCTAGAAGGCTCAAAAAAGGGTGTCAATTTGTTAGACAGGGGTGCCCAAAGACAGCTTGTATACACTTTGAGCACCAGTGTAGAAACTCAACGAAATCTGCCTGGAAGTGTGTAAAAAAAATCAATGAAATCAAAGGTCCAAGATGGAATACGCTTTGCACTCTTATGAAATGACAAGAATCAACTTTGCTGGAGACAACTATGATGCACCGAAAAGTTTTGCATCCAATCCTGTTTACAGGCGCCTTGATCGTTCTAACTCCGGGCTGTACTCAAAAGCTCGGTCAGCGCGTGGGTGTGGATCCCTCCCAAATGAATTTAGCAAGCTCTCAGACCGTCGTTGCACTCGAAGACGGTGAGGTTCGAACTTTCGTTGCTTCTGGAAATCCATTTCAAACAAGCCGTTCAGCTCGAGTCGGCTCAATGCCTCGTCCGCTCTTAATTTTAGAGGGGATCACTCACGGTGCAAAACTAACCGCTGAAGGGGATTATGTGTGGGCTACGGGTGGAGGCGAAGGTTTTGGTTCTTTCAACATTAATTCAGGTGATTTTACCAGCGGTAAAAGTGCAGTCGATCCTCAGCAAGGAGGTTTCAATATTTTTGGTACCGACGTACGTTCCGTTACCGCTTTAGTCAGAGCAAGTAATTATGTTTTTGCGAGTAGCTCCAAAGGCCTAGCACAAATAGATGTATCAGACCCAGGGGCGCCTGAAGTTTATCGGTTATATCCAGATCCTCAGCAAACCGATGCAAACCCTGATCTTTTTAAGTGGAGTAGCGCCGTTTATGTGCCAGGGACTCGTCGGGTGTTTGGATTTAGAGGCCGGCAAATTTTTAACCTAGCTTTTGATGCAGAATCACCCACTGTGAGTCAAATGAATCACGATGTTTCATGCGGGGAGGGTGCCGCCTATTTCAAAAATAAAATTTATGTAGCGGGTTGTACTCAGTTGTTGGAGTTAAGTCCGCAAGCTGAAGGGCAATTTCAGTTGAATTATTTTAAATACCGCCTCAATGCGATTGATGTCTTCGCAACTCGTCGCTTGCTGTATGTTCAACATCAGCCAGTGAGCGGCCGAGCAGGGGTGAATGCACGGCCTGGTATTTATGTTTTTGACGCTTCGGGCAACCTGGTGACTTGGTTAAATATTCAGCCGCTGAGTTTCTCTGTTTCTGAGGATGATGAGTATCTTTTCAGCAATGATACTGATCAAGATGTTCGGGTCCGTCGCATCTCATGGACAAATCGCTGAGTCCTCAGTAATCTTGAAGCTATGTTACGGAACATTGTTTGGAGTGTTTTGCTTCTGGCAACCCCTGTTCTATCTGAAGGCCTGACTCGCTTTGAGATCAAGGACCTGACCCAAAGAAATATTCTCACTTTACATTTGGAAGCTCCGCTTGAGAAAGTGGTGGCTCAGTGCCCGATGTTTCGTGGATATTTGAGTCTACATCTAGACGCGCTCGAAAAAGGCATTGAAGGCGAACTCGAATTTGATCTGCGTTCCTTGAATACGGGCAGCGGATTACGAGATATTCTCATCAGCGAAAAGATTTTCGATCACAAACAATTTCCGCTAGCCAAATTGAAAATCAACCGCTGGAGTCAGGCAATTCAGGGTCCAATTAAAAACGAAACTCCGGTAAATGGGCAAGCGGAGGGAATGCTTTCTTATCGGGATAAAACCGTACCGGTGAAAGTGCCCCTGCAATTAGTTTATTTTCCTGCTGGCGAGAAAACCAAGGCCCGGTTGCCTGGGAATCTCCTGCGTATGTCCAGTCGAGGCCAATGGGATTTTAAAAATCTGGGTATCTCAGTGCCTCAGGAGCTGAGTTCTGTTTTGGGGACTCAGGCAGAGATTGTGTTTGATGCTGTAGGTTCGGATCAAACCCCCAATGATAAGATCCTGCTTCCAGAGGGGCCTAAGCCCAAAGAACGTTCTTAAGTGAGAAAGCCCAGTTTTGTCGCCCCCCGGAGGAAAAAGCGCCTAAGAGCGTCGCTGTAGAGTTCTGTCTAAGCCTAAGACACCTGGTCTTAACCTTGCAAAAGCCTTTCAACGTAGCGGTGGGGGGCACTGTGCGCGATATTCTTATTTTGGTAGCATCAGTAGGAGCCATCATCGGTGGCTATCTGGGATTTAAATCACAGATTGCAGCAAACCACATTCCTTCCACATCTCAAACGGTTAGAAAAACGCATCAACAACCATTAGGAGTATCTAAACATGAAAGCACAAATCATCGACGTTATGAACAAAAGCGGATTGCTCGAAAGAGCAAAAGAGCTGCAGGGGAAGTTGCAGAAAGCTATCAACTCCCTCATCTCTACCAAACCGAAGACGAGTCAGAACCAGTCTCAGCAGTAGAGGAGACTGAAGATTTAGCTTCATCTGAGCAGTCAGCGGCACCGACTGTAATTGCAGGGGTTCCGGTGGCTGCTTGGGTGAAAGAAAATCGTGGCAAATTGAAAGATGCACAAGTAACCGCGCCCACTCAACAAAGCCTGAGAGTGTTTTTAGGCTGCTTAGAGCTAAAAAAAGAAGCCAGTGGCACGGATAAGTACACCTGTGAAAAGATTTTGGCAGCAAAAGATTCAAAAATTGCCAACGAAAGAGAACGTTACTAACTGATGACTCTCCAGTAGACTAAAGTCTATGAGAGTTCGGCTCATCAAGCTGTTTCATGTATTTCCTCCTGAACTTTCCCATCTCATTGTTATTCATCTTTTAAAAATATATCAATGGCTGGGCCTTAGGTTTTTTAGAAAAAGACCCATTCATTTTTCATACACACTCCAGATTGCTCACCGAGAGCACTTGCAATTTCCAAATCGTTTAGGTTTAGCAGCTGGTTTTGATAAAATGCTGAAGTCTCTTGGGCTTTGATCGAGCTGGGTTTGGGTTTTGTTGAAGTGGGTACAGTAACTCCCCGGCCCCAACCAGGAAATCCTCGGCCTAGAGTGTGGCGTCTACCTCCTGACGCTTTAGTCAATCATTTTGGATTCAATAGTTGCGGTTTAGACGCTTTTAAATCTCATTTACTCAAATGCCGATCAAAAATTAGAGCGCCAGTACTCGCTAATATTGGGAAGAATAGGGAAACCCCGCTAGAAAATGCAGTGGATGATTATAGACTCTGCATTGCGGCTCTTGAAGACAGTGTGGATGGGTTTGTGATGAATATCAGTTCTCCGAATACGCCAGGTCTGAGGAGTTTACAATCGCTGCCTTTTTTACAGGAAGTTGTTCGAGTATTCTCGTCAAAAAAGCCTACCTGGATCAAGTTGAGTCCTGATCTCG
>RFNT01000070.1 GCA_009927045.1 bacterium
CCAAAAAGCCCCAAAATCTCACCATAATACTCCAAAAAAGCCTATGGAACGGTTCGGCAGAGCTTCCCTTTGGCTGAAGTCACTCCGAACGCGATGAGTTAGTTGGACTTAGCCATTCGACTTTTAGCGGTGCCTTGTTGGCTTCGGGCTTTTCCATAAGACCGATAGTTACTTTGGGCCACTTGAAAAATATTCATGCTGGAGCGAGTTTGCACCAAGCCTTGCTCTCTTAAAAAGGCTTCAAATAAGAGTGCTTTATCCTGAGCAGAGAAGGCTTCTGCTGGCAGCCCGAACATCGAGGGCATCATTTGCTGGGCAAACATGTCTGCTGGAGTATCTGAAGATGTCGTGAGCTTTCGTTGTGCTTTCTTTTCCTCAGCACTGTGTTTTTTATCCACCGGCTCCGGATTGATTTCTTTCAGAGCGTTGGATTTAGTGGAAGCCACTGGGGACGGCATGGAGCCTCCTGGATTTAGAGCATTCATTTTCTCTTCTGCTATTTTCTCAAACTCTCCTTGAGCTTTAGCAAGGCCTCTTTCAAGATCTCCAGGACGCAGAGAGCTGGGATCTTTTCCTAAAGCCTCCAAAATTGAAGATTGATCCGTCAATTGTCCACCCAGAAAAGCTGTTTTGAACGCCTCGGCATCTAGGCCTTTCTTGCTCAAGAGGGCTTCAAGTTGCTCCGGAAGTTTCAGACCTGTTGCATCTGGGTTGTCTTCATCCAAAACAATTTGTCCTGAATTCGGATAATTTTGATTGTACGTGAGGATCTCTTTCATGTTTTGATTTTTCTTTCCTGCATCTCGAGAAGCTGCCATTTGAGCAAATTCCATTCCTGCCATCGCTAACAAACCGGAGCCCGTCGCTAAGTCCCCCGCGAGAATAAATCCGGTTCCAGCAGCTGCCAAAGCAGATCCGGTAGCAGCTGCCACAGCAGCTCCTGTATTGGAGGAGTTTTGAGCAGCTTCCAATCCTCGTTCTCTGCCCTCGACTCCCACTCGACTGTCCCATGCAGGATCGTTGTGATTCACAATGCCATTTGCTACGGATCCAGCTCCTCCAGAAGCACCTGCGGATTCAGACCTTTTTTGTAGAGCCGCGTCCTGAGTGGCCCAAGAGGCTTGGTCGGCTTTGATTTTCGCATCTAAATCTTTAAGAATTTTTTGCCCCATGTTCTGGGATTCCAATGCAGCAGTCGCATCAGGAGTCGTTGCAATTCCATTTTCGCCTTTTGATGTAGTCGGGATGAATACACTGAAAGCAATAATTAACGTGAGGTACTTCATAATCGACTCCTATCCTTCCAAATCCTGATCGTTATTGTTTTTCAATGAGTTCTTGAATCGCTGGCAAATTCCAACTTTCTGGTTCTCGCCTTGAGAACATAGATTTTGCACCCGTGTTTTTCGATACCCCGCAGCTAATCCTCTGAAAATTCCGGGAATGCCTCGAAGCGATTGTTCATCACGGTTTAAGAGATACAAGTACTGAGGGACTCCCTTGATAGCCTTGGGAGCTCCTGATTCAGTGGTGCTTCCCGAATCCGAACCTGCAGAACTGATCTCGCTCATGCCACCTTCCCCACCCGAACTACTCATAGGGACAGAAACTACTTGGAACCACGGCCATCCGTCATCTTCAGATTCACCACCTGGTTCCCCAGTAACACTGAAAGGAAAACTGTCATCCGAACCAAAACCACCCACAGCGCCTGAGTTGCCACCCATGCCCATCATTCTTTGGGGTCCCCCCATCATATTTCCATTCTGAGCTGGCGAAGCAGCTGCAGGGGCTGCACTTGCTATTCCTCCTCCAGCACTTCCCCATTGACTGCTGCTCATGGGCTGTGGAGTTCCCGTCCAAACCTTGGTAGAAGCACTGACTTCAGGAAGGTTCAAATTGGAAGCTTTGTTGCTCAAATTAGCTGCACTCAGCTTGTCTTTGTTCTCCGTTGAAAATGGATTCGTACTTGCTTTTGAAGGCTCAATAGAAAAGTTAGATTTTTTCGTCGTCTTTTTCGAATTGATGGAGGAACTACTCGGAAAGTTTTGTTGGCCCACTGCATTTCCAATTTTATTCGCAAAACGATCGAGAGAATCATTAGAAAACTGATTTTGATTGTTGTTGGAGTTGTTGAAACCTCGTCCGGAAGAGTCGCCACCAGAACCACCGCCATCACCCTGTCCCCCGCCGCCGTTGCCACCACCACCCGAACCGCCGCCTCCATTGGCTCTTCTGGCTTCCTGTCGAGCAAGATCCTCTTGCTGTTTTCGAGCTAAATTTTGTTCCAAATCTCTCACCGTTTGATTCAGCCGGGCTGCTTTTTGGGCATCCTGTTGTTTCTTTTTTAAGTCCTCGGGGCTTTCGGCTTTTTTATCTGAGTCGTCTTTTTCATTTTTGGATTCTTCTCTGGACGGTTTTGATGCACGAGAATCGGTATCCTCTTCGGTGGTTGCTAATAGTTTATCGACTAAAGCAGCTTCCTCAACTCCGGGAGTATGAACTTTATGTAAACTGCGATATTCATTAAAAAGCTGTGTGAGTTTTGCCTTGGGATCTTCTGAAATTGAGTTTGCACTGAAGGCTCCAATACTGGCGGCAGCAGGACGAGCCGCGACAGACCGTAAAAAATCTTTGGCGTTAAACCCGGATTCAGAAACTTCTGCGATTGTGGTGCGTAGTTGATTTTCCACTTCGGCAATTCTAAGAACAACCGGATTTGCTTCGGACGTAGCCCCATCTTTATGCCCTTCGCCCGTTGAGGCCTCTTGGGCCACCAGAGGCCTCATTATGAGTACCAGTAAAATAATGAAAAGTGTCGTTTTCATGTCTAAAAGTTATTCGTTTTTCCTGGTTCAGTAGCTGGTCTGAGCTGAGAGAGTGCAAGGTTAATTCCAGCACAATTGAGCGTGATTTTTACTTCACACAATCGGTGGATTCAGGTCTAAAAACGGCCCCTGTTTTCGCTTGAGGGTTCAAGAGGTTAACCTGACTAAAACGAAGACAGTTGAAACCCCTTAGACACCTGCCCAAAAGTTCAACAGATTTTCATAAAAACGCGTTGCGTTACTTCAAAAAGTTTACCAACTGCTGAAAATTAAGATACTTTTCATCCACACACAGTGAAACAAACACCATGAGCCTTCAGTACCACGAATCCAAAGAGAAAATTGTCTTTGTCGGAGCTCAACGTACCCCCTTCGGAACTTTCGGAGGCGCACTGTCCTCTATCAGCGCTACGGATCTCGCGGTTGCCGCGGGCAAAGCAGCTCTTGAGCAGAGTAACGTGCCACTAGAACAAATCGATCATGTCATTTTTGGAAATGTAATCCCAAGTGCTTCAGATGCAGCTTACCTTGCTCGTCACATTGCTTTAAAACTTGGGCTTCCTATTTCGACTCCTGCAGTCACTCTGAATCGTTTATGTGGTTCGGGGTTTGAAGTCATTGCCGACGGAGCCCGACGATTACTATTGAATGAAGCTGATGTCGTTTTAGTAGGCGGCACTGAGAATATGAGTCAAATTCCCTTCACTTTAAGGAAAGGCCGCTTCGGATATCGGATGGGACATGGGGAGATCGAAGATACTCTCATGACGGGACTCTTTGATTCTTACGCCCAACTGCCAATGGCACTCACCGCAGAAAAGTTAGCAGAGAAATATCAGATATCACGAGAAGAAGTAGACCGTTTTGCCTTGCGCTCCCACCAGTTGGCAAGCAGTGCCATTCAAAAACAGATTTTTCATTCTGAAATCACTCCGGTCACGGTGTCTTCTCGAACGGGAACCGCAACTATTCTAGAAGATGAACATGTACGGAAAGAGGCTTCTTTAGATTCACTCGCGAAATTAAAACCAGTCTTCAAAAAAAATGGAGTAGTGACTGCGGGCAATGCAAGCGGCATCTGCGACGGTGCTGCAGCTCTCGTCATGACCACAGAGAAAAAGGCTCGGAGTTCGGGGTGGAATATCCTTGCTTACTGGAAAGGTTCAGCAGTCGTGGGCTGTGACCCCACGGAAATGGGAATCGGCCCTGTTCCCGCAATTCACCGTTTAATGACAGCCACAAATTTAAAGCCTCAGGATCTCCAGTTGGTAGAAATCAATGAGGCTTTCGCGGCCCAAGTACTGGCTTGCCAAAAAGAGTTGGCATTTCCTGAGGACCAATTCAATGTGGATGGAGGCGCTATTGCTCTAGGACATCCTCTAGGAGCCAGCGGAGCTCGATTAGCCGTTCATTTGATCCATCGTTTACAACGCCGTGGAGGGGGTGCCGGTCTTGGCGCTGCCTGTATCGGCGGTGGCCAAGGCATAGCAGCCTTGTTGAAGGTTGAGTAACTCGTGAGAAAAGATTTTGTTTCGCTCTGGATTTTCGCGTTGGCCGTGTTCTCAATCACTACTTCTGCACTTGAATTCAAAGCCCAGTTTTACCAACGGATAATAGCCGAAATACTATCAAAGGTCGGGGAGCTGCTTGGGTAAAGAAAGATGGCCGCCAAATTGGGCGGATGAGTTGGAGGTGGATCTCAATCTGAACCGAGTTTTTGCTTCTGGAAATGTGCACATTCAAGAGGGCCCCCTAGATATTTTTGCATCCGGAGGAACTTATGCATTAGAGGGCGCTGAAGGCACTCTAGATGACGTTACATTGATTTTTGGTCAAACTGTGATCTACGGAGCAACTCTCAACCAAGTTGCTCAAAATCAATTTGAACTTTTGGATGGGTTTTATACCAATTGCAATACGGTTCCCTACGTCGATAAAGATGCCAACCAATGCCCCTTCGATGTCAAAATTTATGGGAGTCGTTTTTTTCTCACGCTAGATTCCTACGTTCATATTCAAGATGCTATTGTTTATGCAAAAGAACTCCCTCTTCTTTACACTCCCTACTTTATTGCTCCCGCAAAAACAAAGCGCCAGTCGGGAGTTTTGGTCCCTCAAGCAAATTTCAGACAACGCATCGGCACTGGATTTTCATTGCCCTTATTTCTTGCTTTAGGTTCCTGGCATGATTTAACGATCACGCCTACTTTTTGGTCGCGGGTGGGATTCCATACAGGATTGGATTATCGCTACATTTATTCTGCCAAAAAAAAAGGCCGAATACGTCTCTTTCTGCTAGAGCAGTCATTTAATCCAGACCCGACCATCGCTTGGATACGAGTTCCCGGAAGGCGTTACTTAGGTCTGTTCAGTGAAGCTGGGGTTGAGGCACATAATGAATTTGGCCTCTCTGGAAGATCGCATTTCAGGCAAGACATCCACTGGGTCACTAACAATTACTGGAACCAGGATTTCCCTTCGGACTTTGGCTCCCTGGGAGACTTTCAGTATTTCAGAAATCAACTTTCGTTCACAGCCCCAGGAGATTCCTATCTCACAACGACTACAGTGAAACTAAATCAGTCGCTCGTGAACACTCAAGATGTGGGCGCAGATGCTGGCTCGGTAGCTCAGCTCCCAGAACTTCGATTTTATAGAAAGACGTTGAGCACCTTTATCCCGCACACTTATTTTGAGTGGGATAATCGGTTCACAAACTTTTCACGCCCTAAATCAGATTTTGACAACATCCCAGACCAACGTGTGATCAACGGCTCGAACGCCCTAGAAGCAGACACCAATCCTGGGTTTGATACGAATGATTTTCTAAGAACTGGGCAACGTCTCATCATGGAACGTCGCTTGGTGGGTAATGCCCCTTTAGCCCCCGGCTTTCAATTTCAACCCGTTTTAAAGGCGGGTTTGCTCGCTTATCATTTTCCTCTACCCAATTCCATTTTTAAAAATCAGACTTATGTGGACACTGAGATTCCCTTCTCACTCTATTTGTCACGCACATATTCCAATGAGAGCTCACAATCAGAAAGTATCCGACACATCATTCAACCCCGAATTTTATATGGAGGCAGTCTCTATAAGAGCAAGGTTCCTGATCATCCATTTTTTGCGCAAGCTCCCCCTCCTGCTTTTACATCTCCTCGCTTTGACGCTCTCGACGATAATGCACCTTATGAGTATTTTCGATTTGAGTTCAACAACCGATTGATGCGCAAAACCGCCCTCGGGACAGAACGCTTTCTTTTGGCTCAACTTTCGAACAATTACTTTTTAAAACCTTCTTTACTGAATAACGGTGCTGCGGGACTGGGACCTCTAGAAGCTTATCTTGATTTGAGAATTGGTCAGATCTCAGCCCAAATTCAAGGTACATATCAACTCACTCCCACAAATGACGTTCATGAAAATGATTGGTCGGGCACTTTGGCCTACGCAAATCCTTATGGAGATAAAGTGAGTATTGCTACGTTGATTCGAAAAAAGGCAAACCCGGTCAACAATGACGAAACTCTGGTACTTTCGGTTTATAAACCGCTACCGATTTATTTGGATGTGTTTGCGTCTATTGAACACTCTTTCCGACAGTCAATTACCCGAAATTATCAAATCGGATTTCTTTTTGCTGCAAAGCCCAGGAATTGTTGGTCGTTGAGTTTCCTATCGGGTAGAACAGTTCAGAATGAGCATTACGCTCGTCTCGTGTTTGGTTTATCTTTTGGTAAGGTATGATGAACTCTATTTTCAAAGTGATCGGTGTTCCACTGCAGGAAAATCAAGCGTTGAGTCTAGAGAACAAACAAACTCTTGAGCAATGTGATGTCATTGTGGGAGAGAGCAGAAAATCAACTCATCGGTTACTTTCTAAGATCCAGTTAAAAAAAGAAGCTCAAATTTTTTTGATGGATAATGTGTCGAATTCCGTTCTTAAGGATTTAGAAAACGCTTTGCAGCAGACCAAAAAACAAAACGGAAATGCCTGCTTATTTTCTGATACTGGAATGCCGATTTTATTTGATCCCGGTCGTGAGGTTTTGGGAATTGCAAGACGTCTCGGGTTCTCAATCCGCTGTGAACCTGGTCCCACATCCTGGGGCACCGCCTGTGCATTATCCGGCTGGACTCCGCCCTTTCTAATCGCAGGGTTTCCTCCCGCAAAAACTGGGGAACGTCAGGAGACACTGAAAAGTTGGACTCATTTGCCTTATCATTTAGTTCTGATGGACACCCCTTACCGTTTTCAAGCGTTGATTAAAGATTGCCACGAACTTTTTGGCACTAAGCGCCAAGTATTTCTAGCTTGGGAAATTGGCTGCTCGGGAGAAATTTACTTTTGGGGTACGTTTCCAGAGTTGACACGGATGACCCAACAAAAAAATTTAGTCAAAGGGGAATTCATTCTGATCATTGAAAAAGGGGTGTAAAATGGAAAGATGTCTTCCTCGCCCACTACGCAAGGTATAGTGCTCTCGGCCGGAGGTGCTCGAGCAGCCTATCAAGTCGGAGTTTTAAAATATATTGGGGAAAACTTTCCCGATTTTCATCCGAAGGTCTTTGCTGGAGTTTCTGCGGGCTCGATCAATGCTTCTTTTTTAGCACAAGGGCAAACCTTTCCAGTTGCTTCGAAAAGACTTTACGATTTGTGGTATTCCCTCTCATTCGAACAGGTTCTGGAAACTAATTTCAAGACCCTTTTCTCTATTCTCAACCGCTGGGTCTATGACCTTTTTATTTCCAAAGTCACAAAAAAACTTTTGCTGACATCATTGTTAGATGCCAGTCCCCTAGCACAAACCATTCTGAGCCATACCCATTTCTGGAAAATCAGCAGAGCCATTCGCGAGGGGAAGGTTTCTGGCCTAGCAGTCACCACCACCAATTATCATACCGGAATTGCAACCGTTTTTTTCGATTCTGATCAGGTCGTAGAGGGCTGGCAACGAGCACTTCGGCAAGGGATTCGAACCCCCATTAAACTGAAACACATCATGGCCTCTTGCTCGATCCCGATACTTTTTGAGCCAGTCCGAATAGGCGAATTCTTTTTTGGAGACGGTGCTCTCAGATTCAATTTCCCTTTCTCACCTGCCATTAAATTAGGCGCTAATAAAATCTTAGCAGTTGGGATTCGCTGTCCGAATCCAAACAAGGAGACTCTGGTAAAACCAGACCAAGCTCGATTAGGATTCATTGCGGGAGCCGTACTCAACTCTATTTTTTTGGACAGCATCGACTTGGATTATGAAAATCTTCTGAGAATCAACCGTATGAAAGGCCCATCAGCTACACCCATTGATGCGCTTCTGATCCGACCCAGCTTAGATTTGGGTGCTTTAGCTAAAGAACACATCGATGAAGTCCCTTTTCATTTCCGGCAGCTCCTGAAATCGACTGCTAATCCTGAGGAGTTGGGAGATCTGCTGAGTTACCTCATGTTTTCCTCTCCTTTTATTCGAAAATTGCTCAGTTTAGGAGAGAAGGATGCTGCTGCTCAACATTCAACATTAGAAGAATTTATTCGAAGGCCAGTGATAGGCCAGCCTGGATAAGATTTTCCCCCGCAAAATATCCCCACTCGATACGACTTCCAACAGCTCCAGTTCCTAGAATGAATGCTAGTCCTCCCCCCGAAAGCCAGCGCCCCTGTACTGAAGCTAATGAACCAAACCCAGCAATGCTCCCGGCATTTCCAATTGATTTTTTAAGCTCAGAAGAAGCGGTCCATATGACGGGATCCCGAAATCTTCCAAAACGCACTCCAGGAAGAGCCAAATTCCCTTGGATTGTTGAGAGCAATCCGAAAGGCCCGTTGCGAGAAATACTTCTCACCTGAGAAGTCACACTGAACTGTGTTGTTCCGCTCAAAGCCCAACGCTGGGAGATCCCAGCCTGCACCTTCTCAAAGTTGTGAGTTCCGAAGCTCCCTCTTCTTGCCATAGAAAAGTTGCCAAACAGCCTCAATCCTTTACGAGTTTCAAACCCAATTTCAACTTCAGGAATCCCGTTCCACTCCATCGTTCCCAACCGGGCTTCTGTACTGAGCACTCCGGATACTGCTATTGGACTTCTCCAAAACCATCCGATGCCCCATTGCAAATAAAAGTCCTTCCAAAAACTCCTAACAGTTACAGCTCCCTCAGAATGATTTTGCAATATTTCGGTCAGCTGATCCAACCGGCTATCGGGTCCTAAGCCAAAATACTGATCTCTGTTTCGAGCAAACGAACCCAAGAGGCTAACCCGATGTTCTTTCCAACTTTCAAAATCGTGGAGTACTGCCCGAATGCCAAATACCCCTCGGCTTTGCCCAAAGACAGAAATATTCAATCTCCGATCGGTGTCCAACCACCGGTCATCTCTTTTTCCCAACAAGACTCCCCAACCACCTCCGGGACTTCCTAAAAGGCTCCAGTAGTACCGATGCGTGCGCTCTTCTCGCCGATTCAAAAACCATTGGGTTCGAGCATCGGGAGGTGAGAACTTAAGAGCCAGTTCCCGCTGCTGCTGAGCCAAATCTTGTTTACCTTGAAACTGATAAATTTCAGCTATAAAAAAAGGAATACTACTTAATTGGGGTCGACTCCGTTTCAATGACTCAAGAGCTATGAGACTCTTTCCAATGCCGCCTCCAAACTCACTGGGTATTTTCCAGAGAATTCTTCCCTCAAAATAGGCTTTTTCATCAAATGAACTTTTGGAGGTCTCCAAAACTTTGAGCCATTCTCGCATTTTCGGTTCTCGCCATAACAGATCGGTGGGAGACAATGGCTTGCTTTCAAAACCCACACAGGCCAGAGCACAGACCATTTGATGGCGATCTGATAGCTGGGGACTCGCGCGACAGTGCTTCAGAATCGAATCCAGAGACTCTTGGGCAGAATGGATCTTACCCTGCCAATAAAGCATCTCAGCTTTAAAGAACTGGATTTGAAGCTGAGATTCTGGGTGACTTTGAGTCAGTCGCTCCAGCGTTTGAAGATTGGGCGCATTGAATGCAGAGTGGACCAAGGAGAGTTCTTGAGATCCTAGAAGCAGAGATCCCCACAGACTGATTAAAAAGAAATTCCGAAAGAGCACCCGTTAGCCGAGTTCTTATTCGTTATCGTCGTCATCATCCTCATCTTCTTTACTACCAGCCACCACCGCACTGGGAAGAATGTTGGACTTTCCGTTGATACCGTCTCGCAAAATACGACTGGGAGTAAACGTCAGCACTTTTCGAGCTGAGATTTCCATGGCTTCACCGGTTTGAGGATTGCGGCCCATCCGAGACTTCTTTTGTCGAACTCGAAATTTACCAAACCCAGATATCTTGATGGATTCACTCTTGCAGAGCGTTTCTTTCATGCTTTCAAAGACAAGCTCCACTAAATCCGAAGCTTCTTTTTTAGAAAAACCTACTTTTTCGTAAACAGCATCTATAAGTTCTGCTTTTGTAAGTGTCATGGCTCTCCTCTCCCGGGGAAGTCAGTCGCAGCGTTGGAATAATTTATTATACTAATGTTTTCAATGGTCTACAAGACCACCCCCGGACTCGTTGATGAAGATCATCAAGAGCGACGCGTCACCGCTTGTCAGTGTTTCACTTTGCTGACCGTTCTGCGGCCATTCTGAATCAAATCCTCTTTAGTGTAGATGAAATCACTGCGATCGAAGGAGGCTAACTCATAGTTCGGTCCCATCCGGATCGCATCAACAGGACAAGCCTCTTCGCACATACCGCAAAAAACACAACGAAGCATGTCAATATTAAACTCCAAAGGATATTTCTCCACTTTAGGATCGGGATGCTCTGTGGCCGTAATGTGGATACAAGCTGCAGGACAATTCGTTGCACACAACATGCACGCCGTACATCGGATGTCTCCATTTTCTTTTACGGTTAAAATTTGAAGGCCTCGAAAGCGTTTCGAGTAAGGACGACGTTTTTCGGGATATTGAATCGTGGGAAGCCCCTTAGGGTGAAATAGGTTTCTAAAAAAATGCTTCAGTGTAATTCTCATCCCCTGAAGAATTGCGATTAAGTAAATACGCTGTGAAACGGGTAGTTTGTATTTCTTCTCCTGAATCATTTCAGAACCTGTGTACCTTCTGGAAAGCTTTTCCACTCATAAGCTTTACCTAACCATTTTTCACTCAACTGAGTTTTAAACATTTCCTGAACGTGCGTGTGACTTAAAGGCTTCCGGTCACTCTGCTGTGAAAGCCCCCAGGCTACTTGATGCACATCTCGAGCTAAAAACTGCCTTGGGACACTTGCACGAAGTCGTTGAAGTTTACCTTGGGCATTGATGAGAGTTCCCGATTTCTCATAAGCACTTACATTGGGAACCAACCACTCGCATTTCTCAACGAACGCACATTGGCTGGTTGCATGTAGAACCACGTTGGTCGTAGCGGGGGTGGCCAGTAACAATTCACCAAGCCCCGGCATTTCGTATCCCTCCAAACCTAAAACAATGAGTCGACTCCACTGTTTCCCCTTAAGTTTCTCTTGCGCCTGTCCAATACTGAGCCATTTGATCTGAAGAGTCTGCATGACTTTTTCAAATCCTTGAGCATTTGGAGTGAGATCACGATGTTTGAGCAATCCATCAAAAGCGGTTTTTTCAGAAGCTGCTTTTTCATCTACAACCCATGTAAAATCCTGCACTCCCAGCGATTTAAAGTTTAGCACTGCATCTGTGAGCTCTTCGTTCGTCATCTGAGTAGACAAAGCGACCAGACACGTTTTGCCTTGTGATTTAATTTCCTCTCCGAGAACACCAAAAAAGGCATGCCAGGTTTGTTCCGTCCACTGCCCATCTTGCCAGCGCAGAGGCGCAGTGATTCGGTTTTGATCATGCACATAGTGAAAATCCCATCTTCCTCGATCACAAATCCAACTTGGTTAATATCTGGATTTCGTCGAGGCTCTATCCGGAACAATTTCTGGGTTGCAGGGTTTTTGGAGACAGTGGTGTTACACCCATGAGCACACAGGGTACAAACCGTTTTTGTCTTATCCAAAAACCAAACCCGCTGTTTAAAACGAAAGTCTTTGGCCGTTAAAGCGCCCACGGGACAGATGTCGGCTAGATTCCCCGTGTACTCGTTTCTTAAGGGTTGATTATCAACAGACCCTAAAACACTTCGATCTCCCCGGTTGAAAATACCCAGCTCATTGGTTTTGGTAATTTCGTTCGTGAACCTCACACAACGACTGCACAAAATACACCGTTCAGAATCAAGAACAATCGTTCCCAAGTCCTGAACCTTGGGCTTGTGGACCTTTTCATAATCCATTCGGCTCTCATAGAGCCCATAGTCTGCATAAAAATCTTGTAGCTTACATTCACCCGCTTTGTCACAAATGGGACAATCCAACGGGTGGTTGATTAAATGCAGTTCCAAAACATTTTTGACGGTATCTTTTACTTTTTCAGTATCTGTCCGAACAACCATCCCTTCTGTTGCTTGGGTATTGCAGGAAATCTGTAGCCGTGGATTGTTTTCAATCTCCACCATACACATCCGGCAAACGCCCGCTACCGACAAATCCGGATGATAGCAATAATGGGGAATCTCAACTCCTCCTGCGGTAGCGGCATTAAACACACTAGTGCCAGCAGGAACCTCTACCTTTTTTCCATTGATCGTGAGTGTGACTTTCTTGTCGCTCATACCCCATCTCCCGCTGCTGAGGTTTTCAAATGTGCTTTAATTTCCTCTGGAAACTTTTTCAGAAATCCAAGCACTGGCATTGCAGCAGCATCAGAGAGAGCACAAATGGTAGTGCCCATCATGCTCTTGGCTGTTTTCTGAAGATCATTAAAATCTTTGAGTGTTCCTTCTCCGTGCTCGATGCCTTTGACCATTTTGTATAGCCATCCCGTGCCCTCGCGACAAGGAGTGCACTGTCCACACGACTCATCCCAGTAAAACTCGGTGAGTCGTTCCAATAAAGTAATGAGAGAGAAATGCTCAGGGATGACAATAATCCCGCCCGACCCCAGGAAGGTTCCGAATTTGGTCATGCAATCATAATCTAAAGTAGCTGTTTCCACTTCAGCCGGAGTTAACGGAGGTGTAGAACTCCCTCCGGGAATTACGGCTTTGAGCTTGGCACCGTCTTTCATTCCGCCGCCGTAATGTTCAATGAAATCCTTCAGCGGAATACCCATCTCCTCTTCGTAAACTCCTGGTTTATTCACCCATCCACTCAGACAAAACAAACGAGTCCCCTTTGCGGTACCGACCCCGTACGCCGAATAAGCTTCTCCCCCGTGTTCGATAATCCAAGGAATAGTAGCCAGAGTTTCCACATTATTTACAACCGTGGGACAATTCAAAAAACCAGAAACTGCGGGAAAAGGGGGTTTCAATTTGGGTTGCCCTTTTTTCCCTTCGAGAGAGGAGATCAGACCCGTTTCTTCACCGCAAATATAAGCACCCGCGCCTCGGTGAAGCACTAAGTCCAACGTGTGGGATGACCCCAAAATGTTTTTGCCCAGATATCCACGCTCGTAGGCTTCATGAATTGCTTTCTCCAGGATACGAGCAGCTTCTGCATACTCTCCGCGGATATAAAGATAACTTTTTTTAGATCGCACAGCGAAAGCGGAGATAATGATCCCTTCAATTAACTGATGCGGATTTTTTTCTAAAATCACACGATCCTTAAAAGTCCCAGGTTCAGACTCATCTGCATTACACAGTAGATAGATGGGCTTGCCAGATTGGAATGGAACAAAACTCCACTTCTGCCCCGTAGGAAATCCAGCTCCACCCCTTCCCCTCAAACCACTCTTTTTAACTTCCTCAATGATTTGGTCAGGACTCATCTTCAATGCTTTTTTTAAATTCTGATATCCCCCTTTGGATTCATAAACTGACAGCGTGTGCAACTGTGGGGTTTCGAGATCTCTGGTAAGAATCCGTCGCTCGGGTGCCAAAAGCTTCATTGCTGCCTCCCCGGCTTTACTGGAACTCCGTCCCTTAATTTTTTGAGAAGTTCTCTCAAGATTTTTGGGTTCAATTTTTCAAAGTAATCCTCATTCACTTGAATGACTGGGGCCGTATCACAGGACCCCAAACACTGAACAGGCATCAAGCTAAACCGCTTGTCCGGAGTCAACTCCATCGACTTTTTTAACCCCAGCTCTTCTTGAATCACTTTAATCAGTTCATCGCTTCCCATCATGCAGCAAGTGAGATTCGTACACACCTGCAGGCAAAAATCCCCCATATCTTGTTTCTTGAGCATGACATAGAAACTAGCGACTTCCGCACGTGCCGTGGACTTAATCTAAAAGACCCGCAACGTAATCCATGATGGCGGGGGTCAGATGCCCCCATTGCTCTTGCGCCAATCGCAAAATGGGCAGCAGAGCAGAAGCTTTGATTTCGTAACGAGAGATGATCGCCTCTACTTTTTTCTCTAAATCGGGCGAAAACTTGATTTCATTCATCGGTCCAACTCTCCTGCAACAATATTGAGACTGCCCAAGGTGGCCACGGCATCAGAGACAGTTTGCCCAATACACATTTCCGGAAAAGCTTGATAAATGGCAAAACACGGTGGCCGACATCTCACACGATAAGGACGTCCTTGTTGATCCGAACACACAAAAAAACCCAGTTCCCCATTCGCAGCTTCAGTATAAGAGTACACTTCTCCTTTGGGAGGCTGAATACCGTGCATAATGAGTTTGAAATGCGCCATCAATCCTTCAATACTGTTGTAGACCTGCTCTTTGGGTGGCAGGACAATGGACCAATCGTCGATATTCACTGGCCCTTCAGGCAAATCGTCCAATGCTTGTCTCACAATTTTTAGGCTCTCTCGCATTTCTCGCATACGCACTAAGTACCGGGCATATGTATCTCCACCGGTTTCAGTGACTACCTGGAAATCAAATTGGTCATAATCATAGTAGGGATGTACTTTCGCACATCGTAGGCATTCCCCGTGGCTCGCAAACAGGGCCCCGTGAATCCGTAATCCAAAGCACGTTTTCCGAAAGCACTCCCACTCCTTGAGTGCGATCGATCCAAATTCGATTCGTCGTTAAAAGCCCTTCCACATCATCTAGGGTTCGCGGCAGATTATCGATGATTTTACGACACCAGTCTGTCCAGCCCTCAGGCAAGTCTGCTAAAAGACCACCGACTCGAGTGTAACTTGTTGTGAGTCGAGCACCACATGCTGCTTCAAAGAGATCGTAAATATTTTCTCTCTCTCTAAAAAAATACCAAAAACACGTGAGCGCCCCTAAATCTACAGCATTCGCACCGATACACACCAAGTGATCAATGATTCGAGAGAGTTCAGCCATGATGACTCGAATGCGTTGACATCTTTTGGTGACTTGAACGCCCAGTAATTTTTCAACAGCCATTACGTAGCCCACATTGTTCATCATGGCCGACACATAATTCAATCGATCAGTGAACGGAATGACTTGATTCCAGGTGTGAGTCTCAGCCATTTTTTCAAAACAACGGTGTAAATAGCCGATTTCCAATTTCATATCCCGAATGATTTCCCCTTCGAGATTGACTAGAATACGAAGCGTTCCATGCGTAGCTGGATGTGAAGGACCGAGATTTAATTGGAGAAAGGGTTCAGTCGGAAGCGCTGTGTTCATGGTTACATTCCTGCGGAACGGATTGCTTTTCTGAGTTGTTGATAGCCATCTGACGGATAATCTTTTCTCAGCGGGTGTCCCACAAACTCCTGATGACATAAAATTCGGGTGAGATGCGGATGCCCTTTGAAAGTGATCCCAAAAAGATCCCATGCCTCCCGCTCAAACCAGTTCGCCGCTGCATAAATATCATGAATAGAGTCGATTTCTGGATTTGTTTCACCGATAAACACTTTCAAACGGACTCTACGTTTCTTTGAAGTGAATAAGGTTGGTAGAGAACCGCAAAGCGCTCCGGAGTACTGGGTTCGTATTTCATAATCCATTGCAAATAAATCAAGTAACATCTCAAAACCGAAATTTGTCTTGAGTGCCTGAATCAGTTGCCGAATAGCTTCCGGCTGAACCACCAAAGTCAAATCGCCCATATGCTCCTGCACTTCCACCAATGCAGTTCCGTGGTGTTGGAGAAATCCAGGGATTTTTGTTTCAACGCAGTTTGTGTCGATCTCTGGCACGAACAATCCCTCCTTTAGTGATCTTCTCTTGTAATTTCATCATTCCGTAAATAATGCCTTCAGGAGTGGGGGGGCAGCCCGGAACATAAACATCAACGGGCACAATTTCGTCGATTCCCTGCATGACGTGGTACGCTCGATAAAATCCTCCTGAGGAAGCACAAACCCTACCGCAATCACCCACTTAGGCTCCAGCATTGGTCGTAGATTTCTCGAAGAATAGGCCCCATCTTTTCAACAACAGTCCCCAACACTAAGAGACAATCACTCTGTCGTGGACTGAATCGAACGACCTCGGCACCGAAGCGAGAGACATCGTAATGGCTCGATACAGTCGCCATGTATTCGATGGCACAACAAGCAGTCCCAAACGGAAGCGGCCAAAGAGAGTTCTTTCGACTCCAATTCACGAAATCTTCCAATCGAGTCGTAAAAGCAATATTACGCGAGTCCGCCTCTTCAGAGGACACCACAGCAAACTGTTTCATAGGGCTTTCTTGTGTCATGAGCACTCCAAGAATGGCCTATAGAATGCTACCAGATCAAGGACTTAGCAAGTTAATTGGCACGAGGTTGTGAGAGGGCGTAACGTCCCGGCAAATACACCAATGGGTCCACGGCAACCCTCCGATGACGGATTTCAAAATGTAAATGCGGACTGGTGGCGCGCCCCGTCATTCCTACTCTCCCGATGACTTTACCCCGCTCCACAAAATCCCCCACCCGAACTCCGATCCGAGAAAGATGGGCATAGACGGTTGCAAAATTGGGCGAATGTCGGATGACGACCATTTTTCCATAGCCCGAAATACCATTTTCAGCATAAATCACTTTTCCACCTCGGGCCGATTTCACCGGAGTTCCCGTAGGCGCTGCGAGATCAATCCCTTCATGAGTTCTACCCCATCGAGGTCCATACAAGGAACTCACGGCAGTAGTGTTCAGGGGCCAAGAAAATCGGGCCTGGTCCAACTCGTAGGCCAATGGCTCGCCTCGAAGCGCTGTTTCCGTTCTAGCCACGACAGAGTCTGGTTGAGAATGCACAGAACTAGGTCGCCGAGCGGACGGATAATCAGCTCGAGATACGGTTTGATGGCGAGCTCGAGATGGACGTAAATAAAAAGTTCCACAGCCGGGAAGAAGACTGAGAAGAGCAACCAAAAATATGAGGTGATGGATCATGATTCAGAACCAAAAGGTCTGAATTCTTTATCGGTTTCTGACTTAAGTGGCCCAAGGATGGAATCGTGTGAATTATTGCACAATTGAAGTGCCAGAAAGTGGCAATCTTCCTTACCTTTCCAAAGATCAAATCTAGGCAACTCATTAAAACAACAAAGAAAAAATTCAACTGTATTCATCCAGAGGTGGCTTCAACCTTGCTTCAAGGTGGATCGTGAGAAGTCGGATAGTTTCAATTGGAGTGGCAGTTTTCTCGTTGCTGTGGAGTTCGCCTGCCTTGTCCGGCGTTCGAAGCTGTGAAGAACTCACAGCATTGTTGGCCAACAAATACCACCTCCCCGTGGCGTCAGACACGCCTTTGGAATGGCCAAAAAGCATCACTCAAAACTCCGTTGAACTTGCCAGAAAAATAGAAGCCGAGTTTCTACCTCTCTATCGACGCGCCCAACACAACTATTTCATCACTTCCGACAAGACGGCCTTGGCCTATAGCTATTTCCGAGCAGCTCCTGAGAGCCTGATTCAGGGGACTCCCCGAGGTACTTTGGTTATCTCGCACGGCTTAGGAGAAAGCCGTCCTCAATGGCTGGACCAAATAAAAACATTTATACAGGAAGGTTACGACGTTTATATCTATGAACATCGGGGTCAGGCGCACTCCGATCGCCCGCTTCCCAATCACTTCAAAGTTCATGTGAATCGTTTCAAAGATTATGAAAACGACATGCACGAATTTGTTTCCGAAGTGGTGAAGCCTAATGCTCGGGGGACTATCTATGGTGTAGGATTTTCGTTGGGAGGACTCGTTGCTACTTTCAACACGATCCACCATCCAGAGGATTTCTCAGCGTTAGTAGCTATCGCTCCGGCCTATCAAATCAAGACCCGGGACTTTCCCGCGCCCATCGTTAAAGGCGTAGTAGATTTGATGGTGCTTTTAGGCAAAGGCGAAGAATATTCATTTTTTCAAAAAGATTTTTCCGAGGAAAAGCTAGATTTACTCCGACGTCACACACACGATGCCGACCGCTGGCAAACCTTTCTCAGAGTTTTAGAAATGTATCCAATGACGGCCCCTGGGGGCCTCACTCATCGCTGGCTTTCTGAAGTCCTGGGAGCTAACTTACGGGTTCAGAGAGAAATGGTTCATTTAAGAAAACCTACTTTGGTGCTTGAAGCAGGGGCCGACGGATTGATTCGGTCGGAAATCACTCACAAGATTGCGAGCCGCCATCCCTGGATATCCCATTATTACGACCCGAAATCGTTCCACAGTATGATCCACGATAGTGATTCGATCAGAAATCCTGCTTTGACCGAAGTAATTCGTTACTTAGTACATCCCGAACGCCTGGATCAAGCAGCTGGCCGTTCTTCCTGGGAGTTCTTGCAAGAACAATCTTTGGATTTTTCCCGGCGAGATGAAATTGCCTTCTCGAGGTACGCTGCTGAAGAGGCGGAACGACGTTGGCGTGTAGAGCACCCCTTCGAAATCCTGCCTCAATCTCTGCAGACTCTTTTGAAAAACTCCCAACGACATCTCGAAGCAAGCTCCGAGGGGCAAAAAGGACTCTATGTGTTCCTAAAAGCTCAACGAGAAAAAGAACTTAAAAAGCTCTATCCAAAAACTCCTTAACTTTGCGCGTCAAACATCCGAAGAGCCTGACGCGGCACAAATGCCGCTGAGGGGTTTGGATTATGGTCTACAAGTGTTTGTTGGCTTTTTGGATGATCCTCAGTCTGTTCGCCTGGAGTGAGGTGAGCCCACTTCCTGAAGGCTGCCATTTTGATGAAGAATGCATTGTAGAACTTCCGGAATCTCTATGTGGAGATGGCACACGCTCCTACTACAAACTCACACTCAGAAAAAACTCCCCCGACTTGTTGATTTATTTGGAATCTGGGGGGGCTTGTTGGAGTCAGGAAACATGCCGAATGGGACATGTCCTTAGCTTGAGCCGAAAGAAAGCAAGAATTTCATGGGTTGAGGAAGAGGGGCTTTTAGATCTTTCAAATCCTGCCTATCCTTTTTATCAGTTTTCTCAGGTTACAATCCCTTATTGCACCGGAGACGTCTTCTTAGGTGACCGAGACACTGATTATGGAAGCGCCGGTAAACCCGCAATCATCCGCCACCGAGGTTACAAAAATGTCCTTCTTACTCTGAATGCACTTCAACGTTTCTTTCCTTCTCCGGAACGCGTGGTCCTGTTGGGTCGCAGTGCAGGCGCCCTCGGAGTTTTGGGTCATCTCAGAAATTTAGATGCTGCTTTTCCTCACTCCCAAAAATTCGCTCTGCAGATGCAGGCACCCCTTTCATGCCCCCCTTCCTGTTCGAGAAAAACTATCGTCAAGTCATGCACAATTGGAATGCCTTTGCAACACTTCCTCCTGTTTCACATGCCGGCCGAATGGACCACTTTGGTGATTTAGTACGATTCAATACACTCCACTTTCCTCATATCCGTTTTGGTCTGATTCAAAGCTACGAAGATCGTGTCATGACTTATTTTGCGAAGAGTTTGGGCTCCTCTGATGCTTCGACTGCTGTCAGAAAAAGTATGATTGAAGCTTCTAATCATTATTTAGGATTGAATAATCCTCATGCAAAAGTTTTCTTCTTGAACGGAAAAAATCACGTCATCACCAAAAAACCACTCCGGGAAGTGAGTTCCGAAAACGTTACACTTCTGGAATGGCTCCAAGGGATGTTTGAAAATTCAACCTGGCACAACGTACGACCAGATCTCAGACAATAAGCCCCTTTTTGTCACTCAACCCCTCCCCCCTCTTAAAAGACCACGCCTGGGATTCACTCATTCCGCGAACTCTCTCGGTATACACTTTGCTTCACCAGAATCCGAGGCATGCTCAGTGCCTTGGGAGTTGGGAAGCTATCGTGGGTCGTAAGTGGTTCGTAATTTTCATGCAATTGGCTGCTTTTGGTCCGCTCTGGGCCGATTGCTCCACTCCATTGGCTCAGCTCTCGCCTCTCGACCGTAAAGCTATTCATCAGGAAATCCTTACAGATCTCCAAGAGGGCTCTATTGTCCAGGCCAACGTTGCCCGCAAAAATGGGAACACCCACGATTTATGGTTTGTTGAAGTTTTCAATCCTAGGACACAAAGAAGTCGACAAGCGGTTATGAAACCTCGGGAATGGGGAGATAGTGATGGATGGGCACGAGCTCCCATGGAGCTTGTGGCCTACCGTTTAAATCGCCTGTTGGATTTAGACTATGTTCCTCCGACTGTCTATCGTCGCACACTTCACACGACCCATCGGTTAATCCACGAAGCGCCTCTCATTCATTTAGTTCCCGATGCGTTGATTCTGGATCAAACACCAGTCGATAGCTGGGGCCTCAGCCCAGCCGCTATTACCAGCGATCACCGAATCCTCAATGTGCTTCTTCACAACTCGGATGGACATCACAAAAACATGCTGCTGGGGACTCATTGGGCAGAAAAAAACCTGCATCCCGTTTTTATTGATTTTGGCGCCTCTTTCCGAAGAGGCACTCACGTTACGATGAGATATTATCCAGCTAAAAACAACTCGGAACCTGTAGCTCAAGTCAGACGCAAGACATTTGAGGCGTTGATCCGATTAACTCCAGAGCAGCTCACAGAATTTAAAGAGCACTTATCACCCCACGAGCTTTCGGACTTACTCAAACGGCGGGACGGAATTGTAAGTTATTTTGGAAAACTCATTCAAGATCACGGGGAAGCTGCGGTCCTCTTAGAAGAGTGATTTAAACTTGAGGCAGCCCATTCGGAAATAACCCTCTTAGTGTCGTATAAAAATCATTATGGGTACAATCAATGGTCAATGGAGTCACGCTCACTTTTCCCTCTTCCACAGCATGGCAATCCGACGTGTTGCTTTTTTCAAAACCTCGGTACGGCCCTCCCACCCAAAAGTATTTTTTTCCCCGTGGATCCCTCCCTTCTGTCACTTCAGCCTGATAATGCCGGAATCCCTGGCGCGCGACTTCAATTCCTTGAATTGAATTTTCGGGAATATTAGGAATATTTACATTTAATAAAGTATGGGAAGGAAATGGGGTTTCCCAAGTGTCTAAAATCACTTTTCGAGCCATTCGAGCTGCCATATCAAAATGAAAAGATTCACTTTCTCCCAAAGTGGATGGCTTTGAACTCACCATAGAAAACGCATAGCTTTTCACATCCATGAGCGCACCCTCCGGGCAGCCGCTACCGTGCCAGAATAAAACACATCAGTTCCTAAATTCGCTCCGCGGTTAATTCCCGAGAGAATCAACCCCGGTTTTTCCTTCAAAATGTGATGGATTCCTAAATAAATACAATCAGCGGGAGTGCCGCTCGTGGAAAAGCGCCGCTCTCCTAGCTCATGAATCCGCAGAGGTTTGTGTAAAGTTAAACTATGTCCGGCAGTACTCCGCTCCCGATGGGGGGCCACCACGTAGACTTCCCCCAAGTCCTCAACTGCTTTTGCTAACAGTTGAATGCCCGGAGAATCAAATCCATCATCATTACTGATCAGTATTTTCACTTGAGCTCACTTTGTTGCATCAAAAACCGTTCGATAAAAGTGTCTAAATCCCCATCTAAAATCCGTTGGGGATCTCCGGATTCTTCCTCCGTTCGATGATCTTTGACCAAACGGTACGGAGCTAAAACATACGAGCGAATTTGGCTGCCCCACGCAATATCCATTTTGCTTTCTTCAACCGCTTGTTTCTCTTTTTGGCGAGCTTCCATTTCTCGATCATACAACTTCGCTTTCAAAATCTTCATGGCTAACGCTCGGTTTTGAAGCTGAGAACGTTCGTTCTGAC
>RFNT01000106.1 GCA_009927045.1 bacterium
GTTCTACAAAATGTTTCCGTGGGTTCCAAAACGATACCCCTCCAATGGCTTCAATCAATTCCCTATTTGGTTGCCTTAGCAATTTTAATTTTTTCTCGCAAAGGCAACAAGGAGCCCAGAGTTTTTAGACGGCGACCTGTGTGAACGATCACATTGGGATGATGCTGCTTGATTTCGCCTTTTTTCGCCACTTGCTCGCGGCACTTTCGATTCGCAATTTAACAGCAGTTCTCACTTCATCAAAATCAATGAGAGCATCTACGACCAACTCGGAAGCCATCCGATAAATATTCACATCCTTCTCATAATCGGCCATTTTTTCCTGAATAAAACTCTTACGTTTCTCAGGGGAAAGTTCATTGATTTTATTATAGAACACGGCATTGACGGCAGGTTCGGGGCCCATCACTGCGATCGCAGCAGATGGCAGTGCCAACACAGCATCACTATCGTAAGCAGGTCCACACATAGCATAGAGTCCCGCTCCATAGGCTTTGCGGATAATCACTGTTACTTTTGGAACTGTTGCGTTTGACATGGAATGAATCATTTTCGCTCCAGCCCGAATCATTCCCTCCTTTTCAACTTTGGAACCAATCATGAATCCAGGAACATCTGCTAAAAACAGCAAAGGAATATTGAACGCATTACAAAGCTGAATAAACCGGGCAGCTTTATTTGAAGATTCAACAAACAGTACACCGCCTTTCACTTTTGGCTGGTTCGCTACGATGCCAATGGGGGCTCCCTCTAATCGAGCAAGACCCGTTATCATTTCACCGGCATACAAGGCTTTGATTTCCAAAAAAGAATTTCTATCAACAATGGTGTCAATGACCTCTCTCATGTCATAGGCGCGTGCAGGGGAATCAGGAAGAATCTGTTTGAGGCTTTTATTGGTTCCACTCGACTCCGCTTTTTGAATGGGGGGCTGTTGGGTGAAGTTCTGCGGGAAGTAGGAGAGATATTTTTTAGCGAGGTCAATCGCTTCCGATTCACTTGGGACTAAAAAATCCCCACAGCCACTCTGAGTGCAATGCATTCGTGCTCCACCCATCTCTTCAAGCGATACTTTTTCGCCGATCACGGCCTCTGCCATGCGTGGAGAACCCAAATACATGCTGGCATTTTTTTCCACCAAAAAAACCACGTCACAAAACGCAGGAATATAGGCTCCTCCGGCTGCAGAGGGACCAAACAAAATACATATTTGGGGAATCTTGCCAGAAAGCACGGCTTGATTTCGGAAGATTCTGCCTGCGCCCCGCCGACCCGGGAACATTTCGACTTGATCCGTAATTCGAGCACCGGCACTGTCTATGAGATAAAAGACCGGGATCTGTAGCGATTCCGCTTTTTCTTGAATTCGGATCATTTTTTCAACAGTACGCGCTCCCCAAGACCCTGCTTTCACCGTCGAATCATTAGCGACTACTGCAACCCATCGCTTGTTACATTGAGCCAGACCCGTCACTACTCCATCTGCGGGAAGATCGGCATTCAGGCAATTAGCAAATAAACCATCCTCAATAAAAGTCCCAGAATCTACCAACTGAGCAATCCGCTGACGGGCAAATCCCTTTCCCTCTTCTGCATTTTTTTCATGGTACTTGGGGCTTCCCCCCTTCAAAATTCGCTCTAAGTGTCGTTTGTATTCACTAGAATCTTGCATTTCAATCTCCGTTATAAACTGGCTTTCTTTTCTCACTAAAGGCCCGTAATCCCTCAAGCCGATCTTTTGAATAGAGACAGGGCTTATAGCATTCGACTTCCCATTGAAGAGCGTCTTCCCAACTTTTCTCTCTTCCTCGAAGGATGGCCTTTTTTGCCTGCTGGATTGCGATAGGCCCCGATTCTGACATTTTTTGCGCCCAAACCATTGCTTCTTTCATTAATTGGCTTGCCGGTACCACACGATTCAAAATTCCCAAGTCTTTTGCTTCCACTGCCGTTAATTTTTTGGCAAGCAGAACCATTTCCATGGCTCGACTCATTCCAATGAGTCGACTCAGTCGCTGAGTTCCCCCATTTCCCGGAATGATTGCTAATTCAGTCTCCGGGAGTCCCACTGTGATATTTTCAGCTCCAATTCGCAAGTCGCAGACAAGGGCCAACTCTAACCCTCCTCCCAATGCGACTCCATTCACCGCAGCAATGCTGGGAATAGATAATCTTTCCCACCGCAAGTACAAATTTCTAACCATCTCCAGGCGAACAAGCACATCTTTTTCATTCATGCCCTGTCGTTCTTTGAGATCAGCGCCTACACAAAATGCTTTCTCGCCGCTTGCCGTAAGAATGATTGCTCGAGCAACTCGATCCGTTTCAAGGACATCAAGAAGTTTTTTGAATTCTTCCAGAATCTCCTTGTTGAGGGCATTCATTTTATCGGGACGATTTAAGGTTACGATCACAATCGGACCTTCTCGCTTCAGGATCACATTATGAGATGCCATACAGCACTCCTCCTTTTTTGAGAACTTCTCCCAGATGACTTTGGAGTGAAAAACCTAGCGAAGACAATTTGGCCAAGACCGTTTGAATTGCAGCCCAATTGACGTGAACTACTACCCCCTGACGCTGAAGGAAATAAGCGATTTCCTCAGTGGCAATATTTCCTGAGGCGCCTCGAGCGTAGGGACATCCTCCTAATCCTCCCGAGGATCCATCGAATTGGGTAATCCCGACCTCTAAAGCTGCTGCTATATTTGCCAAAGCCAATCCATAGGTGTTGTGAACATGAAGAGCAATTTGGGAAACTGGAAACTGGGCGGCGGTGAGCTGACAGAGACTTTTCACTTTTTTAGGACTCGCCACTCCGATGGTATCACTCAAAGCGATTTCATCGGGTTGCAACTGCACCACTTGATCGATCACGGTCATAGCTTGTTTTTCTGAGACCTCGCCTTCATAGGGGCATCCGAAACTAGTGGATACATACACACGACATTTACGTTTATTTTTGTGCGTAAGCTCAATCAGACCTTTGAGCATTTTCATGCCTTCTTGGCGCGCCATGTTCATATTCTTTTTATGAAAAGCCTCAGTGGCTGCAGAAAAAAAACTGTTCCATCGAATTGGGTAAGTGAGGCTTCTTTCCAAACCCCGGAGATTTGGGATAAAAACCATACTGTCTGTTTCAACGGCAGAGGGATTTTTGAACACGTCTGCGCAAAACTGTTCGCTATCCGCTAGGGCTGGGATCCATTTAGGATGAGAAAAGCTGGTGACTTCTAAACGAGAATAGGAACATTGAAGCAGCAGTTGATATAATTGAACCTTTTCAGCTGTGGGTAGGACGATGGCCTCACTTTGAAGTCCATCGCGAAGAGTTACATCCGTGAGATTGATCAAGTGTGTTGCCTTAAGTTAACTCGATAACTGCGTCACCCTCGTTTACAAAATCCCCTTTAGCTTTCAAAACACTCACCACTTTGCCCTCGCACGCACTCACCACAGGAACTTCCATTTTCATGGATTCTAAAATAGCCACTTCTTGGCCTTTTTTAATCGTATCCCCGACTTGAACGTTGATTTCCAACACTGTCCCGGCCATTTGGCTGATGACTTTTGAAGACATAGATGACTTCTCCAATTATTTCTATAATTTAACCCAGGATAGTGAAGATTGGCAACACTTAGGAAGTGGCGGCTGGCATTTCCACTTTTTCAGTGAAGCCACATTCCTTGTTGGGGCAACGGATGGAAGCCCCTTCTTTTTTTGTATAGTGCTCAGCAAGGAAGGGATACTGACATTCCGGACAGGGACGACCTTTGATGGGTTTATCCCACATCGCATACTTACAATTAGGATACTTGGTGCAGCTATAGAACACTTTTCCGAATCGAGTCCGCTTTTCTGAAAGTTGACCCTCTTTGCAATCCGGACAATCAATTCCCGTAGTAATCGGTTTAGTGGTTTTGCAGGTCGGATAAGAAGAACACGCTAAAAACTTTCCAAACCTTCCGGTTTTAACAGCCATGGCCGCCCCACAAGCTGGACATTTTTCCTCAGTGACTTGTTGCTGAACCAGTTTCACCTTACCTTCATCTACTTGATATTCACTGGTGAACCGACAATCGGGGTATCCTTGACAAGCTGCAAACTTTCCATTTTTTCCCCATTTTAAAATGATGGGCTTCTCACATTTGGGACATTTCAAGTCGGTTACTGTCTCCTCCCGCTTGATATTTCTCATTTTCTCAGCAGCAGTAGCCAGCTCCTTTTCGAAAGGAGCATAAAAATCTTTGAGTGTTTGGACCCAGTTTGCCTTGCCCTCTTCGATTTGATCGAGTTGATCTTCAAGATGAGCAGTGAATTTAACATCCAGGACTTCAGAAAAACTCTGTACCAACAAATCAGTTACAATATCTCCGAGCTCTGTTGGGAAGAACCGGTTTTCTTTCTTTTCCACGTACTTTCTATCTTGAATAGTGCTCAAAATTGAAGCGTAAGTAGAGGGTCGACCAATTCCTTTCTCTTCCAGTTCCTTAATCAGTGAACTTTCAGAGTATCTAGGAGGAGGTTGAGTAAAATGTTTTTCCTCTTTTGCCCCTTTTCCCGACAAAGCCGACTTTTCAGTCAGGTCAGGTAAATTCACAGTTTCACTATCGTCAGGGGCTTTATCATCTGATTGCCACATGACCAAAAACCCATCAAAGCGTAGAATGGATCCACTGGCCCGAAATAAATATTTTTTTCATTTTTGGCAGAGGCTTCCATTTCCACCGAAGTTTGATCAAAAACGGCGGGTTCCATTTGTGAAGCCAAATATCTTTTCCAAATCAGCTCGTACAACCGATATTGATCCAGTTCTAAGTACGGCTTCACCACCTCTGGAGTGAACTCTACAGAAGTGGGACGCACAGCTTCGTGCGCATCCTGAGCATTTTTCTTGTTTTTGTATTCCAGAGGGAACTCAGGCAGATATTCGTCACCCAAAATATTTTGAATAATCGTACGAGCCTGCTTAATAGCATCGTCTGAGAGCCGGGTGGAATCCGTTCTCATATAAGTGATTAACCCTTGTGCCCCTAGGTCACCCAATTCAATCCCTTCATAGAGTTGTTGGGCTAGGGTCATCGTTTTCTTAGCGCTGAAATAAAGACGTTTGGAAGCTTCTTGCTGCAAAGTCGAGGTGATGAATGGCGGATCGGGATTGCGACGACGCTGTTTCTGGGTCACAGAAATAATTTTCCATTGGGCAGCGGACACATCCTGAACAATTTCTTTTGCCCACTCTTCACTATCAATATCAGTACGTTCTATCTTTTTATCCCCGACTTTTACCAACCTGCCTGGAAATGTTTTACCGTCGGTCTCAAGAAGGGCTTCGATTGTCCAATAGGCTTTGGGTTGAAACGCTAAGACTTCTTTCTCACGCTCCACAATCATTCTGACAGCCACGCTCTGCACCCGTCCTGCCGAAAGTCCTCTTCGGACTTTAGTCCATAACAAGGGAGAAATTTTATATCCGACCAATCGGTCTAATACCCGACGTGCCTGCTGAGATTCATACCGTTCACGGCTCATGCGCACGGGATTTTCAATGGCCTTCAAAACTGCAGGTTTAGTGATCTCATGGAACAAAACTCGATGCACTTGATTTTCGGTCAGCTTGAGCACCTCAATAATGTGCCAAGCAATGGCTTCCCCTTCGCGATCCGGGTCGGCCGCCAGATAAATTTTATCTGCATTCAGGGCAGCTTTTTTTAACTCGTCCACTACTTTGGACTTGCCTTTGATCATTTCATAAGTGGGTTGAAAATCATGTTCCAAATCAACCCCTAGGTTACTTTTAGGCAAATCCAGAATGTGCCCTACCGAAGCTTTTACATCGTAATTGCGTCCTAAATATTTTTTCAGGGTTTTAGCTTTGGCGGGGGATTCAACAACAACCAAACCTTTAGCCTGCCGACTCCGAGTAGATGGAGCTTCGCTGTCTGCTTTCTTGGACTTACTGGCAACTCTCTTTTTAGCTTTTACTGTCTCCATTTCGGGCACTAGATCAAAAAAGACTCGGTCAACCCTGGCCGAACTTCTTCGTGAGCTTTGTGCTCATAACCGAAAAGAGTAAGTGCTGCAACCGTTTTTATCTCCTTCAATCCCGTCTCTCCTTCTAAATTCATAGCTTTTTCAATAATTTCGTCTTCCAAAGCGTGATCGATAATTCCACGTACTTTCAATTTCCACAAATATCCTCGCGCTCTTTTGGAAATTTGTGATGCTTCTTCCAGCGTGTAAACGCGACAGACCGGAATCTCATCACTCCAATAGGGACCAATTTCTTCCAAAGTAGTTTTCTCAATATGCGATAAGGCTCCCCAAATTTCTTCCTCTGAGAACCCTTGGGAATTCAACTCTTCCCAAATCGTCTCTGCATCGTAGAACAAGTCCTTGTTCTGCCGTAAACTTTGGGAGAGATGTCCCAGAATATTGAGTATTTTTTGTCGCAATGGTTTGTTTGTTTATACTTGATGCTTAACATTATTGTTCTGAAGAAAAAAGGATTTGGCAAGCCTCTAAAAATGGAAGCCGGAAGTACAAATGTACCGTTGAGGTGCTTGTATGATGATATCGCCGCCTGAAATCCGTTCCTGAAGTAACCTCTCACTTTTTTTTCCAAATAATCTGATCCATTGGGAAAGTGTGAACTCTTCTCCGAAAGAAAAAGGAAGCTTTGCTTGAAGTTCATCCGCGCAATATTTCGGAGCCATGCCTAATTCCTCATAAATGTCCCCTGCAGAAACGATGCATTTAGCGCCCTGTTGAATCAATTGGTGCCCCCCCTCAAAACCAAGATGATGCGCAGGTCCAGGCAATACAAAGACTTCTCGGCCCTGATCTAAGCTCGTTAAAGCGGTAATTAAAGACCCACTTTGTCTTCGAGCCTCCACGACTAATGTTCCGAGCGATAACGCGGAAATGATTCGATTCCTCTTTGGAAAGTTTTGGGGGAGCGGTGGAATTCCGGGCAAGTATTCAGTGACCCAAGCTCCTCCTCGGGCCAGGATTTGGTAGGCGAGTTCTCGATTTTCAGGGGGATAAAGCGTTCCAAACCCAGCGCCCATAACAGCAACAGTTGCGCCATCTCCGTGGAGTGCCCCTCGATGACTTGCACTATCTACGCCTCGAGCCAAACCACTGACGATTCCAATCCCTTCTGAGGCTAATTTTCGCGACATTCTAAAAGCAGAAGCAAGACCATAGGCGCTTGCGTTTCGAGCGCCCACCACCGCGAGGAGGGGTTGATGCAACACTTTTAGATTTCCTTTTACGAAAAGTACCGCGGGGGGCGAGTGAATCCGCTGAAGCAGCTGGGGAAACTGGTGAGGGGGCAAAATGTGAATCTGATTTTTTTCGCACCATTCGAGAGTTTGAGGGCTGAGTTCCATGCCCAGCTCTTATCCAAATCTGAATGGCGATACAATTGTGCTTGGGGCGCTTTCCTAGGAACCTTACTCTAAGGGGAAAGGCTCACGATTCCGTTGAAAGCTGTTGAGATCCTGTGGGAGTTGCCCAGATGCTACTAATACATTTCCTACCTCAAGAGTATTTTTAACCTTGATTAAATAACCAATGCTCGAGTGAGGTGTGACGTACACAATTCTCGCCTCGCCTTTTGAACGAGGTTCAATTAACTGCGAATCTTTAAAAATAGGGTCCTCGTCATCATAAATCTGAAAATGTTGGCCTACCTGCACTCCTGATTGCGAGCCCTTATTGAGCACCACCGTTTGCCCCTGTGTGAGAGCAATATTGTCCAGATTCTCCCCCATCAATATTTCTAGGATGAGATTCGCGGGAGGAACTTGCAGGCTCCCCCCCAAATCAAAAGCTCCTAATTTCACGACGCTGTCCCCTCTTTGAAAAGGGGCATACGCGGACGCTACATAAGCACGAACTAAATCCCGTTCATAGGCTTCTACTTCTAATTCACCCACAACCTCTACGAGGGCTCCCGCATCAGAAGGAACTTTCTTTTGAACGGATTGAGGGAGTTCCACAGGTCGGATAACTGCCAATCGGGTTTTAGGAGCGATCTTGGTTTTATCGTAAATTCCGATATACACTTGTCCGCTCGGCTCCATGTAATTTTTTTCAGCAAAAGAGCCAGTGATCACTCCTAACTTTTCCAGTCCATCCAAGAAGACCAATCGTAATCGATGCTGGTGCGCTAGATCGGGCTTCAATAGTTGGTCTGGCAAATCCGCCGGTCCTTGTTTGCGATCCAAGTCAACTTTCTTTTTAGTTTGTTCAGAGGATTCGCTTTGTGGATTGCGAACGGGTATTTTCACAAAAACAATTTTCAGCTCTGGTTCCAACCGGTGGGGATTGCTGATACTGTCCTTGTTTACCTCCCACAATTTGGGCCAATATTCCATAGTTCCAAATTGCTTCAGGCTGATTTTTGAGAGTGTATCTCCCGCTTTAACTATATAAGTCTCCGTGGCTTTTGACCCCATCAAACGGTTCCACTCCTGTTCCTGAATAGGATGAGTCAATTTCCACTGTTTTATATAAAGGTCGTCATTCATTTTTCCAGCAAAGGCCACCAAAGAGGGAAAAATCCAGAACAGCATTATTTTCATTGGAGAACCCCTCCGGTTTGGTATTGGATCAACTCTTGTTGAGCTTGAGTGACTATGGCACTACGGGGAAACCCACTGACGAGAGTTTTCAGGCCAGATATTCCTCTTTCATGATCTCCCAATTTAATATGGGCCAGAGCACTCAGATAAAGTACTTCAGGAAGTTTAGAACTCTCTGGAAATCTATTCTCAAAAAATCGACTGTTAGTCAGGACCAACCCAAATTCCCCTAGTTTAAAATGACTCGAAAGCAACAAAAACTGAGCTCGATCCGCATAGACATGATCGGGGTTCTGGGTCACAAACTCATTGAAAAGCTGCGCAGCTGATTCCCATTGTCCCTGTTCACGAAACTTCAAACCGGCATGATAAAGATGCATGCCTTCATCTTGTGAGTCAGCCAGAACCTCTTCAGCACTCCCGTGAGATAATTTTTGCTCTAAATGCACAATTTTTCTTTTCTGAGATGCGATTTGATCCTCTAAACTGAAAATATGCTTTTCCAAAACGGACCCCCGGTTTTGTTTAACTGAAAGGCTGCGTCCTGCGCATCCCCCCACTGCTAAGACGGTCCCGAGAAAAAATCCTAACTGAATTAAGATCATGGTATTATTTTATCCGGTAGCCCGTTGCGCTATCGAGAATAAATCGAGCATGGCTGGAGAATCGTCCAGAGCACCGTGCCAAAACCACTTTTCTGGCATGTTAAAGACCGCACACTGGCAAACTGTTCTTAATACCAGCAAGAATCTTCAAGGGGACCCTTATGAGTTTTTTGCAGAAATGGGCTCTCAACAACATTTTGTTTTTGAATCGAAAAAGTCTCGATTGAGAAATTTTGAATCTGGTGGACTCCAACTGGTCATTTCAAGAGAGAACAGGCCAGAAACCTTTCAATCTTCATGCTTGGATCCAGACTCTTTTTTACAATTTTTTCAAGAGGCATCCGTCCAATCCACCCAAAACGAGAAGTCGAATCCTTTACAAACCCTCAGGAACAACGCTAAACAATTTAAAAGACTTGAACAGGCCTGTCGGCGTACCCTTTTAGAAACCTCAGCTATTCAGGATTTAAAAGTTCATTACCAAGAAACCCAGAGGACCTATCTGTATGGAACTGATCGTTCGGCATTAACTGAAGGTCATGAGAATTTTGCTCAAATCTCTGCTCAATTACTTTTAAAAAATGAAACCTCCCAGCGAACGCTCACTTTTGCGCAAGGCAGGACCGATATTGACTCCCTCATGTCAGAGTTGGAAAAGAATTGGTTTACCAAAAAACAAATAGAAAAGGCCCTTTCAAAACCTTGGCCCTGCCCACTAGGAAAGATTCCTGTTCTTTGGTCCTCTAAAGTGGTGGCTCAACTGGCACTGTATTCTCTGTATCAATTAGAATACTTTTCAAGAAGCCCTGACGGGTTTCAACACTACTTGAACCAGTTTTCGAGGTTTAACTTTCAATTAATTGATAACTGGAAAAACACCGGGTCGGTAGATGTTGAAGGAAGGCCCCGGACAGAGACTCTAATATTCAGTTCCCAAGAAATGCCCCGAAAGTTTGATCAAACCCTGGCAGGGTTTTCAAGACGAGCCTCCTATAAAGAGTTCCCCATCACAGCGCCCTGGGAACCCGCTATTTTAGGGAATCAAAGAACACAGAATCTTTTGGGACAACTGGAAAATGGAATCTCGGTCCACGAAATTGATGTGCTTTCATTTGATATTAAAACTGGAAAAGCACAGCTCAGCATTCGGGAGGCTGCTTTAATCCATCAAGGACTGGAGGGAGAAAAAATTGAGCCATCGGATCTATGGATTTCAATTCCCCAACTGCTTGGCTCTTTTGAACTCTTTTCAGACAAGAGCAGCCCCCACCCGCTCTCTTGGGGGGGGAGCTCTGCCCATTCTGGTCTTTTTGTAGAAATGACTGCACCCGAGGCTCTCTCCAGCACTGTTGATATCCAAGGGACTGTTCCTAAGAGTTATTATTGGTAGCATTCTTGCCCACCCGTTGCCTGTCTGGTATACCCTTGGCATGTTTCCAATTTTGGAAAAAATTGATAAGGCCCTAGAATCAAAAGAAAAACACACGCTCATCGACAAGATGGGAAAGTATCTGCACGGGACCGTAACGGATTCCTGGATCAGAATCTCCGGTGGCAAACTTCGAGGAAAACTCCAGTTTCAGTCGGATGAAAAGGGCCCAGTAGAATTAGATGCAAATGATATTTTAGACCTTTTACCGGAGAAATGACTGTGATCATTGGCGTACCAAAAGAAATCAAAAATAGAGAAAACCGAGTGGGATTAGTCCCCGCCGGAGTCAGAGCGCTCACTCACAAAGGACACAGAGTACTTGTTGAAAAAAATGCCGGTGTAGGCAGTGGCATTTTAGATGAAGCCTACCAAAAAGCTGGAGCAACGATTGTGCCGACCGCCCAGGATGCATGGGCCGCTGATATGGTGATCAAAGTAAAAGAGCCCCTAGCCTCTGAATTTGAGTTACTCCGACCGGGACAGATATTGTTCACTTACCTCCATTTAGCAGCTGAAAAACGTCTCACTGAAGTCCTGGTAGAAAAGAAAGTTACAGGCATTGCTTATGAGACCATCCAGGAAAAAGATCTTTCTCTTCCTTTGCTGAGACCGATGAGTGAAGTTGCTGGCAGGATGTCGGCACAAGTAGGAGCATTTTATCTCCAAAGCAGTTGGGGACATACCCAGACAGGCAAAGGAATTTTACTGGGCGGAGTTCCGGGAGTTATGCCTGGAAATGTGGTGGTACTTGGGGGCGGAGTTGCAGGTTCTCACGCCGCTAAAGTGGCTCTGGGAATGGGGGCCATCGTCACGATCATTGACCAAGATGCTAGAAGATTAGAATACTTGGAGCATATTTTTGCGGGGAGAGTGCTGACCCTCATGTCCAATATCGATAATATAGAAGAGAGCGTTACCAAAGCGGATCTTCTAATTGGCTCAGTATTACTTCCCGGAGCCAAGGCGCCAAAACTAGTTTCTCGGCAAACGGTAGCTTCGATGAGCCCAGGTTCTGTAGTGGTTGATATTGCCGTGGACCAGGGCGGATGCGTAGAAACGTGTAAACCCACTTCTCACGAAAGTCCGACCTTTATCGAAGAAGGGGTCATTCACTATTGTGTGACCAACATGCCTGGAGCGGTCTCTCGCACTTCCACTTATGCACTAACGAACGTCACTTTAAGATACGCCCTAGACATTGCTGATCAGGGCCCTGAGAAAGCTGGAAAACAGTCCGAAGCTATTCGGAAAGGTTTCAATACTTTCCAAGGAAAAATAGTACATCAAGCAGTTGCGGAGGCTCATGGCCTTCCCTTTTCTCCACTGGCTCTATGACCGGCATCACAAGAACACTCGTAGTGATTCCGACGTTTAATGAGTCGGAAAATATCATCGGATTATTAGAACGGCTCAAAAGAGAAGTTCCGGAAGTAGATGTCTTAGTAGTGGACGACAACTCTCCCGATGGAACCAGCCGATTAGTGACTGAATTCGCTGAATCTCACGCTGGCGTCTTTCTTCTCAACCGCGAAAAGAAACAAGGTTTGGCTTTTGCCTACCGAGCCGGTTTCAATTGGGGATTGGAAAAGGGCTATGATTCCTTTATTCAAATGGATGCCGACTTTTCTCATGACCCTGAAGACACCAAAAAAATTGCTGCCCATCTCAAGCACTCAGATGTCGTGATTGCCTCCCGCTATGTACCTGGAGGACAAACCTCAGGGTGGGAGTGGCATCGAAAGTGGATTAGCCGAGCGGGAAATATTTATGCTCGGACGATCCTCGCTGCTCAACCGAAAGACATGACAGGAGGTTTTAATGGTTGGACCAAAAAGGCCTTGGAAGCCATTGACTATCAAAGCGTGGTCTCTCGAGGATATGCTTACCAAGTCGAAATGAAATACCGCGCACTCAAAGCTGGCTTCACCCCATGTGAATTTGCCATCCATTTTCGCAACCGCACCATGGGCAAATCAAAAATGTCCTCAGGAATTGTCTTTGAAGCAGCTTTTCGCGTTTTTCAACTCCGCAAACCCTCCTCGCCCTGAGCATGCCATCTTCACCTATTCAAAACAAAATAAATTCCCTTCGCGCACAGATTGAAGAGCATAATTACCGTTACTATGTTTTAGATGCCCCAACTATTTCAGACGAAGCCTATGACCAACTGTTTCAGGAACTGCTGCGGTTAGAAGAAGAACATCCTAATCTCAAAAGCCCCCTATCCCCCACACAAAAAGTCGGAGGGGCTCCTTTAGATAAGTTTTCAAAAGTTCGTCACACTCAACCCATGCTCAGCCTTCAGAATGTTTATAACCCGGAAGAGTTTCTCGCTTTTTTTGAACGGTGGCAGGAGAGCCTAGGAGATTCCTTCTCCATTTTAGGTGAGCCTAAATTTGATGGTCTGGCAGTTGAACTGATCTATAAAAAGGGGGTCCTCACTTTGGCCTCTACTCGTGGCGATGGAGAAGTCGGAGAGGACGTCACGGCCAATGTAAAGACGATCCGAAGTATTCCGTTGCATTTGCGAGGAACTTTTCCAGACACTTTGGAAGTCAGGGGCGAAATCATTCTTCCCAAAGAGGATTTCAAACAACTCAACTTAGAACGGAGTCGACTAGGAGAACCCCTGTTTGCAAATCCACGGAATGCGGCTGCCGGATCAATTCGACAATTGGACCCTAAGGTGGCAGCCCAACGGAAGTTAGATTTTTTCCCTCACGGAGTAGCAATAACTTCTGGCTTGCCTATCAAAACTCAATCAGACCTCGTGAATGCTTTTTCTTCATGGGGGTTACGAGTCCATCATTTTTCCAAAGTGCTTCGAACAGCTCGGGAAGTTGAATCTTTTTTTGCAGAAATGGAAAACCAGCGGGAAAGTCTGCCCTTCGAAATTGATGGCATTGTACTGAAAGTAAATGCCTTCAAGGACCAGAATGAGCTTGGTTTTGTCGCACGATCCCCTCGCTGGGCAGTTGCTTATAAATTTAAGGCCCAAGAAGGAATAACCACCTTAATCGATGTCGTTTTTCAAGTGGGACGAACGGGAGTGATTACCCCTGTAGCCGTTTTAGACCCGGTTTGGGTAGGTGGAGTTGAGGTAAAACGCGCCGGTCTTCACAATGAGGACCAAATCAGAGAATTGGATCTCAAACGAGGCGACCAAGTAGTTGTTAAACGCGCCGGAGATGTAATTCCCGACGTCGTGAGTGTGATTACTCAAAAAAGAACGGGGAAAGAAAAGACCATCACGTTCCCTAAAAAGTGTCCCGCGTGTGAATCGCTCCTTCATCGAAACGCCGGTGAAGCGGCTCATCGCTGTCTCAACATGGCCTGCCCCGCTCGATTAGCAGAGGGTATCAAGCATTTTTGCTCCAAGCGCGCCATGAATATTGAAGGCTTAGGTGATAAATGGATTGATTTATTGCTTGCCGAAAAGCTCATCACGCATTTTTCGAGTCTCTATGATCTTGATAAAAAGGAACTCCTGACTCTTGATCGACAAGGTGACAAATCCGCTCAAAAATTAATAGATGCCATAGCGAAAAGTAAAACGACTCGTCTAGATCGATTTATTTTTGCACTGGGGATCCCCTTGGTGGGTGAACGTACTGCTGAGCTTTTAGCAACCCATTTTGGTTCACTGGACCGTTTCTTGAACGCTTCAGAAGAGGAACTTCTGCGTGTTGAGGAAATAGGCCCCACTGTTTCGTTAAAAATTCGAGAGTTTCTGGAAGAAAAGAGGAACATCTCCGAAATCAAGCGCTTGATCCAAAAAGGTGTGGATCCTCAGTGGGAATCCCACTCCGCAGATCACTCGCAACCATTGTTAGGAAAAACTTTTGTAATAACGGGCACTCTTCCCACACTTTCAAGGGACGAAGCTGCTGACTTGATCCGACGCCACGGTGGAAAAGTGACAGGGTCTGTGAGTAAGCAAACCCACTTTTTAGTCGTAGGATCTGAAGCAGGAAGCAAACTGGACAAAGCTCAATCTCTGGGGGTTCCGCTTTTGGATGAACGGTCTTTGAAAGCCCTTATTGAAGGTGACGACTGATTTCCCTAATCATTTTTGGGCCCTGATACACAAAAGCAGTATAGACCTCTACCAGATCGGCTCCTGCTTCACGCATCGCCAGAGCATCCTTTAAAGAGCTAATCCCCCCGACGCCGATGATATTTTTCTTGTTTCCGAGCAACCTTCTTGCTTGCTCAACTAATTTCCGATTTTTTCAAAGAGTGGCGGACCAGAAAGCCCTCCCTGAGAAAATCCGTACTCCTGAGCTAG
>RFNT01000146.1 GCA_009927045.1 bacterium
TGCCTCTGCAGCAGGCCGAGCTCTGACAAGCCAATTAGTTTTCTATGAACATGCCAAGCCGGAGAATCGGCTAGAAGAAGCCCAAGCACTTCTCAAATCAGCTCAAGCGTTTGAAGCCCATTTTTCTCAACTCTTTGAGCTAGCGAACTATTTTCGGTCTCATGATCGCCACCCCAAGGGCGAAGGCATGGCCCCCTACTATGGGTTTGGGAATGTGCCCTATGCTGCCGAAGCACTCATTCGTTTAAAAACTGAGTCCACTTTAGATCCGACCCAAAAGAAAGAAGTTGAATATCTCGCTGAACGCATTCAAAACCGATTACTCAACCTCATGCGTTTTGAAGATAGTTTCACTGAAAATAGAGACTATAACCATCTTGCAATGATTGCCCTAAAAAAACTGGAAACGGCATTTGGTCGCAAATAAAATCTGGCCAGGATCACTTTGCGGACGCACTGTAGGTTTTGCCCAAAGAACTTTCGGGTTCGTACTGCATTTTAAATTGCTTCAGACCCGATGTAGAGGCATCCATCATGTTCACGTAGTCCACTTTTCCATAAAGCTCAGGGTGCTGCACGACTCTTTTTAACTAGCTCCTGATTGATAAATGGAATAGCGTTTTTGGTCCCATCTGATTTTGGACATAAATAATCAGTCCGTTTTCACCTTGGGCATTTTTTCTAATCTCGCCAGAAGCATAGGCTATCACAGATCGTTCCCCCTGTGCCGATTGATTTGCCCAAAGAGCGACTTGAATTTGGTGCGGCCCTTTCAAGGTTTCGGCAAGCACAGCGGCTGCTTTTCCTTCTGCCTCCAAGAGCGAAGCTTCATATTCATTCGAGAACGTTGCTTGTTTTCTATCGCTGAGCCATTGCTCCAAAAAACCTTGTGCCGCTTTCTGGAATGCCTGCGCCCGTTCGCTCTGGGTAGCATCAAAAACCTCCAGGGTTGCTTCAGGGTGAAGGTCCCTAAAAGCAGTCGCCTGACGTGAGCGATCCCTCAGCTTCTTGGTTTTTGAGAGGAAGGCCAAGTTTTCAGCAGGGTATACGAAATCAAAATACTCAGGAGCCTCAGCTGTAACGATATTGGGATCCGTTTGAAGCAGCTTGTGAACTGGCTCGGAAAGGAAGGAAAACTCAGCTTGAATCCCCTGCTTCTTCTTGTCAGCAATTACCCTGCGAATCACCGCTGCCTTCTCCTCTGGCGTTCCCCCCAACGGTTCAACAAAGCTTTCCTTACCCGCTACACCCGTTTTTTTACTGGAAATCAGCAACTGATTTCCCGTTCTAGCAATTTCCAAAGGCCACCCTGCAGACCACGCAGCAAGATAACTCGGGGAAAGAAATGAAGCATGATGCTCTTGTGTCTGCTGTTGTAAAAGATTCACGGCCGATGGCAGCAACGCTTGACTTTGAGGATAGGGGCGAATTTCAGCAAGCGGATTCAATTGATAGGGATTCGTAACCCGACCCGGATCGACGATGACCGTGTGGCTAGCCTGCTCAGGATCAAATTCATAAATTCTGAGCTCCTCACCTTGGGGTATTCCTGGGCCCTTGATCTCCTTAAGCCATGGCTGCGCTTCTGTTTTGAAAAATGGAGAGGGACCAAACACAATGAACTTAAATCGCTTTCCAGATTGCAATCCCACTTCCCGGAGATCTTCCAAAATCTTGTCAAAGGTAGCCCCAGAGACGGGATTGAATGCATAATACACATCTGCAGCTTTGGGTTTGAACTGCGGGTCCGCGAGATTTTGTTCATGTAAGTGAACTTGGCCTTCTAGACCCCAGGCTTTCGCAATTCGTTCTCCTTCTTTAATCCGATCTCTTACAATTTCATACCCCGTGAAGGTGACATCCGGGTACTTCGTCGCAAGAGCAAGCCCCACTCGACCAAACCCTGCTCCCAGATCCACCACGGAATCCCCTGGTTTCAGTCTTACCGCTCGGAACAAATTAAAAATTTCACTATAAGGGGTCAAAAGAAGTTCTGGACCCGCAAATGAATAAGTTTCCTCGCCCTCATGACTTCTATTAAAGGCACTTCGATTTTCTCGTTGGATACGTTCGCTGATTTGCTGAGTCTGCATGCCCGCAGCAAGTTCAATCATGGAGTCGATTTTAGCTTGATGGTACCAGGACTGATCAAAGTGATCTAAATGATCTAAAAGAGAAGAGTAAACCCGTCGTTGCTCTTCGGGAGCTGAATGATTTCCTATAAACGTGGCAACCTTTTTTGAGAGATTCCAAAGTCGTTCTTTCAGAAGGGATCGAGAAGCTCGTTCCCACACTTCAGTCCTCTCCGGACTTATTCCAGCGAGTCTCGGATACCGCTCCAACAAGTCCATCTTCGAAGGTTGGGAATTTATGGGGATAGCCTCACTGGACAGATGCGGGACCTGCCACGTGGTCAACATGAGATGTTCTAGGAGCTCCTGTTGGCCTTTTAAAGAACGTCGAGCTAACTCCTGTTCTAGTTGAGATTGACTCCACTCAGTCATTGAAACGAGATCCGAAATTTCTTCATTACGAAGTGCTCGTTGAATCTCTGGCACCAATTTAGGGAAAACAGACTGGCAAAAGGAGGGTAAATTCTGAGGGCGGCCTGCTTCGCCAGATAAAACCGAAGAAAGAACCGCGACCATCCAAAAAGCAATTCTTTGAGTGTTTTTGAACATAGTGTTTTGCAACTATTTTAAGCAAAAACACCGCCACTTTTTTACGGCTTGAAGACCAACCGGATACGACTAAGGATCAGTAAGAGCATGAACGAATTATGAACCAATTATGAAGCAATTATGAAGGCCCCTTCACAATCAGGCAAATCTAAGCTTCAGCGATAACGGCCGTTAAGAGTTACGCACTCTGCACTCTCAGTCTTTAATTCTTCACTACCGATCCGTTTCTTAAGGAACACATCTGTTTCTAAGGAGGGATTTTATGAAACTTCATTCCGTGTTTGGAATCGTTTTCTTTGGAACCATCTGTTTTGCTCACTCCGAAATCAGTACTCGTTATAAAACATTTTCAGAAAGCTCAGTCCGTCGCTGCTCCATCATGAAAGTGCGCCAACCCACTTTCAATATCTGCTTAGCTGGCCAAGCAACAGGTCCCGATCTAGAACGCGCTCGCACCTGGGCCGCACGAGCGAGTCTTACTTGGCTGCGTGCTTTGAAAGTTCTCGATGCTTCTGTCACACGCAATATTCTTTTTACTTGCGAAGACAAACACCTCACCATCAATTTACGTCCGGGGAGCGGCACTTCTCACGCCTCACCGAGCGTGACCACTATTTACCTCACTCGCCCCTATGGGACATGGACGCATGAACTCGGCCATGCGCTTGCGGGACTGGGAGATACTTATGTCGCTGGCTCTGCAGGAAACTGTGGCAGTCAACCCGATTCTCTCATGTGCTGGGGTGCTTATGGCCCTCGCGCCAATCCCGAGGAGTGGAGCACGCTCTGGCAAGATGATATTCAGGGGATTCAATATAATTTCCTAAAAGTTTTGGGAAATCAGTCCTCATCCCCTCAATGGGCCCCCAGTGTGGATTTGGAAAAATCTCTGAATCTCAATGATCCGTGGCCCAACTCTCGAGAAGAAGTCTTTTTTGAGGACCACCAAGTGGAGGTTTTCGAAGGGCCCGCCTCTGAAATTGACAACTCTCGAAGCAGCGAAAGTATTGATCTATAATGAGGGATGCTTTTAGTTTCCCTGGCGCTCTTTATCTACCATGCTTCACTTTTGGCCTGGCTCCTTTATGGAGCCAGGGAACTCTCACGCCTAAAGGGAACCGATAACGAGATTTCGGAACCGAACCTTCCCAGCCTGACAATAGTCGTGCCCGCTCGTAATGAGGAGAACACGCTAGCAACGGGTTTGAACTCGCTCTGCCAGCTCACCTACCCTCAACTTTGTATCTGTGTGGTCAATGACCGCTCAACCGATAAAACGGGGCTCATCTTGAAAGACTTTGAACGCCGGGATCCTCGCATCCGAAGCATCAGCGTGGAATGTTTGCCTCCGGATTGGCTCGGAAAAAACTATGCCTTACACTTAGGCGCTCAAGACTCCGAGAGCGAACTCATTTTATTCACTGATGCCGATGTTGAAATTGATGATGAGTTTTTAAAGCAGGCGGTTGGGTTTTTCCTGCGTCATCGATTGGATCACCTAGCGGGCATCCCCCGTGTAGTGACGTCTCAGGTTCTCCTATATCCGCTTTTGGGAGCGTTCGGTTTGGCGTTCTCCCTCTTCACTCGCCCTTGGCAGGGGAAAGACCCCAAAACGGATCAAGCCGTTGGTATAGGCGCTTTCAACTTGGTTCGAAGATCCAGTTATCAAGCCTTTGGAGGTCATGCCCCTCTTCGGCTCCGCCCGGATGATGATCTAAAACTTGCATTGTTGCTGAAGCGTGCTGGATACAGAACGGATTGTATCACTGCCGTGGAGGGCCTTCGGGTGGAGTGGTACTCCCGTTTTGAGGATCTCAAGCGAGGGCTCGAAAAAAATGTGATGACTGGATTTGAATATTCCTTTCCAAAAGCGGTATTGGGAAACGTTCTCTTTGCGCTTACTTTCTTGCTGCCGTTCCTGATGCCCTGGCTCACCTCGGGTTTGAGTTGGCTTTTCTGCATGGGGGCTGTGATGTGTCTGCTGCTAGCTTATTTGGGACAACTCTACGAAGCTAGAATGCCCCTCCTTTGCACACCCAGCTTTCCAATTGCAGCGCTGGGGATTCTCTATATCTTTTCTCGAGCCTGCTGGCTGACTTATAGGAATCAAGGGGTCTATTGGCGAGATACTTTTTACCCTCTAAAAACACTTCGAACTAATCGGATTCCTCCTCCGGATAGAGTTTAGGCAGTTTCTTACAGGCTACAGAGTGAGTTTCAGGCTAAGAACCTGGCGCAGGCCTTGCAATGCCTATCCAGCAATCTATACCGGAGGCTTGATGACATGAACAATTGGTGGAAACTCACTTTTTTGGTGTTGGTGTTGGCGGTACCTGGAGTTTCTGAGGAAATCCATGCTCCGCGTCCGCTTCCTAAAAATATCAAACGTATTTTGGAAGCTCGAGACATTCCTCCATTTGTGCGGGAGTGTTTTCCAAGAGCCATTGAAAAGCTAAAAGCAAAAGCCGAAGCTAAGAACGCATTACTCAAAAAAGAATCGATTCAGATCGAAGAAATCGATGACCGCTGGTACAACCCCTCCAAATATGTCTGGTTCTCTGCAAAAATAGAAACACCCGATGGCGTGGAAAAGATCACAGTTCTCGTACAAAAACCCTTGGGTGGGGCTTGCCGCTAATCAAAAGAGTTTAAAATTGAACGCCTACAAAGGTTTGTAGGAGCGAACTGGAAAGATCGGAAGTCCCGAAGTTGAGCTTCATCTGTGCCCACTCAGCACCTGCAACAAAAGTATGGAAAGCAAAGAGAGGAGCTTCCCACTGATAAGCGATGCGCCCTCCCCATTGGTAATTCGTGGGTAAAACGCCTTGAAATCCGGGATCAAACAGATTGAGAAATAGTGCAGCTTTGAGCAGTGATTGACTCCCAGTTTTCATTTCTGATACGACTTCCAGCCGAGGTCCCATCAAATTCCGATAGCCCACAAGAGAGGAAGTGATGAGTGACTGGTAATCAAATCCCAGTTTGGGATTGATGCTGATTTGAGATCCCAGCGAAATTTGGGCTCCCACATCTAATCCTGCTTTTACGTATCGGGGATTACCGCCAGATGCACTGGATTTCAAAGGCAGAACAAAACCTTGTACGAACAACCCAGT
>RFNT01000255.1 GCA_009927045.1 bacterium
GTGATATTTCCATTTGTGGTTGCCCCGGAAGCGGGGGTTCCCACCAAAGAAACCGTGGGGGCAACAGTATCCACGACATGAGTGTTTTTAGCGACTGTACATGTAACATTACCAGCTAAATCCTGAGCTCGTAAGTAAACCGAATAATGACCATCTGCTAACGAGTGAGTAAAAAAGTTCTGAGCTCCTGACACACCAGTCAACGCATCAGAAATGGGATTATTACAACTTGAACCCTGATGAAGCGTGAGAGTGGCCATTTCATTTACATGGAAATCAACACTCAAAATTTGAATGTTAGTTGGTGATTGCGAAGGGGCGATACTGATCGAAGAAATAGAGGGAGCCGTTGCATCGTAGGTTTTGCTCATGACATTCGATGCGCTAGTCAAATTACCAGCACGATCAGTAGCGCTATTTTCCAAGACTTGAACGGTGATGGGTCCGGGAGTTTGCGGCTCAATAGGGATATCCCAAATCGCCGAGTTGCTTCCGACCCTAGCCACGGGCGAACCCACTACACGAGCTCCGGTCAGGGCAATAGCTCCAGAGCTGAGCGTTTTCATGGGTTCAGTAAATTCAGCTGCAACCGAAAATATACCATTCACTTCTTCAGAAGCAGAGCTAGTCAAAGTGACTGTGGGTTTGGTAACGTCATAAATTCGGCTGAACACCCCCGAGACCTCGTTGCTGTTTCCCGTTAAATCTTGGATAGAACCAGATTTTAAAACGAGAGATACTTCGCCCTCAGCCGTGGGAGTTACCTCGAGCTCGAACTTTTTATTAGGTTCTAAAACGACCCAATTACTCAAAGAAGCCCCAGTGGCTTGTAAATCAGTCATGTCAAAGCCAGTGACAAGTTCAGAAAACTCAAGTGTAGCGATGAAAGAGGAGTTCACGAAAGGCTCAGCGGAGGAAGTCATGTTAAGAGTAGGTAAAATAGTATCAAAGACTCGAGAAATATTGAGAGCAGAGCTCAACATTCCATTACCGGCTCGGTCTTTAGCCCCACCGGTAGCAGCTGAAACGTTCACCGTTCCTTGAGAAGTCGGCGTAATGACAAATTCAAATCGAGTGCCATTACTTCCGGGCAGCTCAGTCGGACCGCTCGCAGTTCCGTTGACTAGTTGAAGATCACTCCTCAAAAAACTGCTTATAGGTTCGCTGAACTCTAAGGTGACATTAAAGGGCTGATTGACTCTGGAAGCAGATGACGAAGTGAGACTGATTAAAGAGGGAGGAGTGATATCGTATGTGCGCCGCAATGAAACTGCCGAAGCAGAGTTCGGATTGCCTACGCGGTCCAGGGCAGTTCCTGCCAAAATGGTCAACTGGGCTTCCCCTTCCTGGGTGGGGGTGGCTGTGAAAGTGAACTGAGTATGACCAAATCCAGGTACCTCGGAAGCTGCGACTGGCGATAATGCAGTGAGAGTCCCAGTGATGCCCTGGAGATTCGGTGGAGTGGAAGAAAGCGTAACGGGCTCACTAAAAGTAACCAAAACTTGAAAGGAGCTGTTGAGATAATCCCCACTTGTGGAACTCAAGCTAACACTGGGATTTTGAGTGTCATGGATTCGGGTCAACACTGCAGATGCAGAATTACCGTTGAGGGCTGCATCCTGCGCTGATTGAGCAAGAACACTCACGCGGATTTGTCCTTCGATGTTAGGTTCTACAGTAAATGTAAATTCCTTACTGTCCGACCCGGGAGTGGGTTGTAAGTTACTTGCGCTGCCACCTTGAACAAGAATTCCTAATGTTGAAAACCCAACCACACTTTCTGAAAACTGAACAGATACCTCGAAGGGCTCTTTCACGTATGGGGACGCTGTCGAACTCAATGTGACAGTAGGAGCAATATTATCGTGGTTCCTGGTGAGGTCATTAGAGACTTCACTCAAGTTCAGAGCAGTATCAGTTGTAGCAGAATCCGCTAATCTAACTGTGATGGTTCCTTGGGCGATAGGACTTACTGTAAATTGATATTGGGTGTAGTTGGTGTCAGGAACGACAGTCGGGTCGGTAAAAAGGGATCCGCCATCAACAAAGACATCAGACCTGGACGGCCCAGCAACCGATTCGCTAAAAGTTGCAGTTACCAAAAAAGGGCCATTCACTAAGTTTGTGGTTTGAGAGGCTAATAAAACGGTAGGTCGCTTGGTATCATAGCTGTAATCTCCCACTTTCATGCAAGTTCCCACTTTTTCTCCGAGTTGAGCTTGAATCATGACTGGGTAAGAACCATCGGTGATAAATCCTTCAGTCACCGAAATACTTTCAATGGAACCAGTTCCTTGCTTTTCCTCTGAGTTTGAAATTTTAAAGTCTTCGTGACAGGAGCCTAAAAAAAGAGTCACCGACGCCGCTTTGTTGAGCCGAAAATTGACTTGCGGAGTTGGGGATTTTGAGAGGCCTCCATTGGAAAAATTCAAGTCGCGAATGGTGGGCAGAGTTTGGTCATAAGTAAATTCAAGGGTATTCGATGCACCAAAAGCATTACCCATGGAATCCGTAACCGCCCCTGCAGTAACGCTGATAACCACTAAACCGTCTTTTTGGGGTTGTACTAAAAAACTATAGAGTTTTGAATCTACTGCAGTGATGGCATCAGCTGTTCCATTTAAGACTGTAATATGAACTTTTGAAAAGTGGCTGACGGGCTGGCTAAATACAGCAGTGACCGAAATAGTGGAATTGGTAGTGGACGCTTGAGTGGAGACTAACCTGATGGTGCGATCCGAAACAGCTGATTTGCTGACAGACGCCGCATTGATGGGTTCGATGCGAATTTTTGCATCACAGCCAGATAAAAGTAGGACGACGGCACTCAGCCCTGCTCGTAATAAACTTCTCACATCCACTGACGCACCTCATTAATATTCCTATTATAAACCATTCAGTCTCCCATGAGTGAACAATATAAGCGTTGCGTTAAGTTTTATCGGAGCGGACTGTACAATTCTTGAGGGGTTGGGCGAGATTGTGAAGAAAACTTCACAATCGGCTAGAAGTTCCAGAAAAATTGGCCGGCATATTGAGTGAGCCGGATAGTGTCTGATTGGGTTCCTAGCAGGGCCACATTTTGTAGTTGCAGCCCAAGTCCATAGGAAGCGTGTGAGGGAGATTTCTTCTCTACAAAGAGCTGAAGGGCATAATTGCTTTGCATGAGGGACATGTGGAGTGTTTGGGATCCAGAAACAAGTGAGCCTCGTCCAGAAGCCAAGGTTCTTCCGGCCAATTCCACAGACCAGGTATCGTTCAAAAGTACTTCCACGCCCATGCCCACACCAATTTGTCCTCCCACAATGCCGAGACGAGTGACGGCATCTTCAAACTGTAAACGCAAATAACTGAATGTGGGTTTTAAAGCTACTGAGGGAGCAACAGCAATATCGTAATGCAGCTGGCCTTCAATTTGAGAGAACGACATAGATTTTAGTCTCGAATTGAAAGGCATGGCGTAGTCGAAAATACCTTCTAGTTTTAAATCACCCCAGAGTCGAATTGGATTTGTTTTAAACGAAACTAAAAAGCGAAGATCATTAAAGGTATCCGCGGAAGATTGAATTCCCAATCCAGTCACTCCACCGCCAATCCAAAATACTCCAGAAGTCAGTAAATCGGTTTCAGATTCCAAGAATAATTGCTGATCAGAAGTTGTGCGAGAAGATGAAACGCCGGAGCTCGGCGGAGTGGTAGCTACGCACCGTTCGGGCTCGTGGGATTCCGTTGTTGTTTGAGAGGCTTCTCGAATTGGGCTCAGAGGTGAATCGGGTTTTGTTTTCTGATGGGTTTCAAAGAGGGCACAGAGCGACCGGATATTTTTTACTTCTTCAGGCTTTAAGCTGGTGAGGAAAGATTTAGCTTCCCGATCCCCCAATTGAGTGGCCCGAGTGAGCCAGCGTATTGCTTGATCCCGCTTTTTCAAATTTTTGGGCTCCATCAAATACATGCCCGCCAGAGCTTTTTGAGGAACCACATCATCTTCCTGGGCAGCGGCTAAGAAATATTCCTCAGCACGGGCAAGATCCTTAGGCGCACCTAAGCCATAGAGGTACTGGGTTCCAGTGAGCACTCGAGCCGTTCGACTTCCTCGGGAAGCAGCTAATCGGTTCCAGTAAAGGGCTTCAACGTAATCTTTAGTGAAGCCACGGCTGCCGTAAAAGAAATTATAGCCAAGTGCTGCAGCTGCTTCTGGATCTCCAGCTTTAGCCAGTTTCTCGAGATGCAGTTTTAAAGTGTACGTGGTTGCATGTTCCAAAAGGAAAAGGGTTTTTGATCGGCCCTCGAGTTCACCCATAGGAGTGGAATCGTTTGGTGTGACCCGTGTCCATTTCACGGGAGACTGGGGCGGACATTTCAAGACGAGCGATTCCTGTTCTACGGAGAAGGTACAAGTATGCTCTCCTTGTGCAAGGCAAGTGGAGTGCGGTGCCGGCATTTTATTATATAGGAACAGGGAGCCTTTTGAATGAGGCGTTGAAAAATACTCTCCTGAAACAATGCATGAGGCACCTGTATAGGTGAACCCACACTCCGAATTGAATTCAATGCTGTTTAAAGAATTCAAGTCGACCCATTTCCCCAAGTGTTGAGCGGAGCATTTAGGAAGTGCAGGACTCTCACAAAAAATAGTCCCAGAAATTAACAATAGGAACCCAGTCAACGCACGGAAAAGGCTTCGTTTTCTGAAGTAGAGTTCCATGCTAGCGGTATCGACATTTCTGACGTGAAAAATGAATAAATAAGCAAAAACTTCAATAAGTTGCACACAGCGCAAGTAACGCTTTGCGCATTCGGCTTTTGAGTCGAAATAAAAAGTGGAGAATCTCGATTGAAGCAACTGACTGCATTCATACTCTCAGCCCTGTGGGTATTAGGAACCCATTCCGCCAGTTGGGCATTGAGTCCCCGCGCTTTTTTAAAAGAGAACCCGATTCCTAAAAACACCTTGCAGGTGGCACCTTCAAGTTTCCAAACTCTTGTGATCAGTGAACAAGGCTTGGGGGAGCTGGAGTTAAGGGGAATACGAGCGGGTGATCAGGAAATCTTCTGGGGGAAGCGGAAAATTTCGTCTGGAAAGAATAAAAAAGTCGTGATCAAAATTCCGGTGACTTCAGAGCCCGAAATTCATGAACTCAAACTGGTCGAGCCGGATGGTTCCACGCAGTCTTACTTTTTCGAATTGAGACTGAGCCGCCTGTTACCAGCACCCCTTCGGGTTCGGGTCCGAACTGAATCGGGTGAGGTCATTGATCGATTCAATTTTGGCTCAGGTACATACTCTGCTGATGAATGGATAGAACTTCAATGGCTGTCAGAACATGAAGTGTTAGGTCCTGATGAATTTGAAATCCGTTCCTTTGAACGAGATAAAAAGAAACTCCAAGCTGCGATTAAAGAGGAGCAACAAGAGCTCGTACGTTTACAAAAAGAAAGAAATCTGTTGATACAACAGATGGCCCGAGACGAAGCTAAAAGAAATCAAGCCCTCGAAAGTGGTCACAGACGCCGAGTTTCATCAGTCTTCAAAGCGGAAGCAGCACCAGGACTGAGCTCATTTCAAGTCAGTCAGGGGATTGGACTGCTGTCATTGCAGCAACCTCAGCAAGCCTCTATAGATACTACGCAGTGGCTGCTGCAAGCGGAGTATAGAAAAATTAATGCGTCCCTTTGGACG
>RFNT01000234.1 GCA_009927045.1 bacterium
AAAATCGCTGGGTAATTAAGGGGAGACAAAGTCGCTGAGGAGTAACAATCCATCAAGTTACTGATGTGAATTGCCGTTAGTAGAGAGGGGCGTCAGATGCAAAAGCTCATCACATTCTTTCGGCGCGCTGGGTTTCGAGTTTTCCTGATTGCACAAAAGGTTTTTCTATCTGTCGTACTTTTTTTTCTCTATTTTTTTATTTTTGGTTGGTTTTCGCTTCTGGCAAAACAGTTGGAAAAGGCACGATTGAGGCGGGATCGGCTCAGTTCCAACTCTTTTTGGTTGAAACCAGCACTGAACATTCCCAATGACCACGGTCTTTTCAACCAGAGCTGAGGACTTCTTATGAAAAAATTTCTCTATATCTTTTCGCAAATGTGGGAACTCATCAAAACTCATAAAATCTATTTTATGGCTCCCATTCTCATCATGCTGACATTCTTAGCATTTGTCGCTCTGGTAGCTGGGCCTTCAGTCATCACCACATTTATTTACGCAGGACTCTAGGAACCATGGTCATTTTAGGGCTTTCTTGTTATTTTCACGATTCCGCAGCAAGTCTTTGGGTTGATGGGAAACTCGTTGCAGCAGCCCAGGAAGAACGCTTCAATCGCCAAAAGAACACGCCGGTATTTCCCATTCAAGCCATTAATAGTTGCTTTCAGGCCGCTGGGCTTAGTCCTTCGGAAATTGATCGAGTCGGCTTTTATGAGAAGCCTTACTTTAAATTTTATCGCGTTGTCTTCGACCACTTAAGGTCTTGGCCCATGAGTTACCCCAGCTTTCGACGTTCTCTTCCCAAGTGGTTTCAGGAACGGCTCTCTCTCCCGCTCACATTGAAGGAGGAACTGGGCTACGAGAAGGACACTTACTTTATTCCCCACCATCTGGCTCATGCAGCGAGTGCTTTTTTTCTCTCTCCCTTTGAGGAAGCAGCCGTTTGTACAGCAGATTCAGTGGGAGAGTGGGCAAGCCTTAGTTGTGGAGTTGCTCAAAGAAATTCAATTCAGCTTCAAAAAGAAATGCGATATCCGGAATCTCTGGGTCTGGTCTATTCCGCGGTCACTACGTACTTGGGTTTTAAAGCCCATAGCGGTGAAGGCAAAGTGATGGGACTGGCCTCTTATGGAAAGCCTTCACTCACAAAGAAGTTTGAAGAAATGGTCAAAGTTTTGCCCGATGGCAGTTTTAAAATTGATGCCTCTTTCTTCCCCTTCAATTCAGGCAAAAGAATGTTTGGTCAAAAACTGATCGATACTTTTGGTCCTCCGCGGAGTCCAGAATCTGAAATCACGGATCGTCACCAAGATATTGCTGCTTCTCTCCAGGAATTTTTCGAGAACACGCTAGTAAAAATCACTCGAAAGCTGTATGAGGACACTCAGCTGGAAAATCTTTGTCTTGCTGGCGGAGTGTTTTTGAACTGTTCTGCCAATCAAAAAATTTTGGAGCACTCTGGCTTTAGAAATCTATTTGTTCAGCCAGCTGCTGGGGATGCGGGAGGAGCATTGGGCGTCGCCGCCTACATTAACCATGCTGTCTTAAAAAATCCGAGAACCCAACCCCAAGACTCCTCAAGCCTGGGTCCAACATTTTCAGCTAGTGAAATGGAGAGAGCTTTACGTTCTCAAGGATTGAGTTTTAAAAAATTCGAGCCGGACGAATTTCTAAATATCGTCGCTGATGCTCTGACAAGAGATTGTGCGGTTGGATGGTTTCAAGACCGAATGGAGTTTGGGCCAAGAGCTTTGGGAAACCGCTCTATCTTAGCAAGTCCTCTCAGGGCCAAAATGCGAGATTATTTGAATCATAAAGTTAAAAAAAGAGAAGGTTTCAGACCGTTTGGTCCAGTAGTTTGTTTAGAGGACTCGCACCGCTACTTTGATCTCTCTATTCCCTCACCTTTCATGCTGTTAGCTCCCAAAGTAAGAAAGGAAATGCAAACGGTGATTCCTGCAGTCACTCATGCAGATCAGACAGCGCGTATCCAAACTCTTACCGAGTCCCAAAATCCCAAGCTCTACCGTCTTTTAAAGCTATTTGGAGACAAAACGGGGACCCCGGTGCTCATCAATACTTCTTTCAACTTGCGAGGTGAGCCCATTGTTTGCAGCCCCGAAGATGCTGTCTCGTGCTTTAAGAAGTGTGAACTCGATGCTTTGGCTATTGGAGATTATTGGGTGGAGAAGTCCACAAAGTAAATAAAAGAGAGCCGAGTGGGAGAGGGGCTTACCTAGCTATTACCTTTATTCGATGATAACCCGCTCCTTTATCACTCATGTCTTCCACTTCTAATCCCTCAAGTGAAAGACTCTCCATGACGTTGTCATAAGGTTCCCCTCGATCTAGGCTCACTTCTAGAACCCTTCCTGTGTCCATACTTGCAAGCCTGAGTAACAGTTGACTCACATTTTGAGGACACGGCACACCTCTGAGATCTAGACATTCTTGAGAGGTGAATTTAGACACTTCTGTTCTCATTCTGAAGAACCTCAACGAGCAAGTTCCCAAAAATATCAATTTCCGTTTCCTCATTCAATCTGG
>RFNT01000212.1 GCA_009927045.1 bacterium
CCAAAACAAGAGGGTGGGAAGACCGAACAATCGCATTCAGTACCTTTCGAAACTGGGAATCCACTTCAGAAATACGACCCCTACAAACTCAGTGATTGCCTCATCAGAAGTGGCAGCCATCATGTATTTTGCCTCGCGTGAAGCCTTAGATCTCCTGGGGGTAGCCAATCCGGAATTAGCTGTAGCTCCTTTAAGACCCACACCACAACTCTTCTCCCCTGCCCGAAACTTTAACGAACTGCCTCACCTCATTTTCAAGAGGCTAAAACCATCACTCATTGCGGAAAAGAGACCTGACTTTTTTTATGCGTTTGATTTCATGGTATCTGATTTGCTCGAGAGCCAGGGAAACTACCCCTTGAGTCGACAAGACTTAATAGTTGCTATGACCCGTTGGAGGGACCAATTTGCAAAGATGAATGAGGCTCTTTTTGGGGGTCTCGAGCAACTCGAAAAGTTAGGTTACTCAACAGTGTTAATTCATTACGGAAAGACTTTTTATTGTCTCTACTTTGTATCTCCGGAGGCTCGGGACGTGCACTTTCAGAAAATGAACCAGAACGGAATGACTCTTACTGAATTGGTCGCAATGGGTCGATAGTGTGTTGAGTATACCTATACTCTCTGTTGGGAGTTTTTGAATAAACACAAAGCCAATCATCAAAAACCTCTTTTGTCTCAAACCCTGAAAATCTTTCAGTGCCTTCCGGCCCAGATGAATTACAGCCAATCTCGGCGACTACTACAGTGGAAATACGTCCATTTTCCAAAGCTTCTCGCAAATCATGATCGAGCCAATGGAGGCGAGGATGCGCCCCCAAGGAAAGCATACAACCTGAACTGATGTCAGGCCCGTGATAACTCCACTTTTTGAGGTTTATGACTAACCCAGGGGCAAGAGATCCCGTCACATAACCGTATCGGGGATACTTCTGCTCAATGATTTTAGAATATTCGGCGAAAGGAAACTGAGATAAAGCCATTGCGCTTTTAGATTTAAGCCCATAGATGGTTGCTATGAGCAACAATTGACAGGAGACCAATCCCCAGCCCAATCGGGTGCCTAAAATCTTCTGGAGTTCGCTCACACACAAACATCCGCCTAGGAACAAGGATATAAAGAGATAGTTTGTATCCCCTCCTGATCTGAAATACGTAATGCTTCCTATGAAGCATCCTAAACCGCAAACAAGAAAATATAGGCTCTTCAGATCGCTTCTATTATACTTTTCATTTTGTTTCGTTTTAATAACTAGCCAAGAGCAAACAACGATCGAACTCAGGAAACTCAACAACGAATAACTAAAAATTGAGAGGTTTATAGGCTTCCAATCTCGAATGTTTGAGAAAAGAACATGATCCCAAAACATTGTTCCATAATTCCTAAAAATCCAGATGGCAGGTAGAATTACTAGCAGCCCCTGAATAAAAAGACATGTTAGTCCAAGTTTGATTCTTTTTTGCATGAGCAACCACAACAACACAGCGCCAAATACAATGATGGAATTTTGTCGGGTCCAGAAGGCAAGAGCAGAAAACATCACGAACAAATAGAGCCATCGGTTCCTCGATCTTTTCAGAAACTGAACGAAGCAGCTTAAAGATAGTAATTCTAAGAGCAAAGCAAAGATGTCATGTCGTGTAGTTGCAATATAGTCGAAAAAACGGGAACAGCTTAACAGAAAGGCCGTCAACGAAAGGTGCCATGGGGCTAAAAAGAGCTGTCGACTGAGATAAAAAAACAGTAAGAACAGACCAGTCGCCAGAAAACAATTTAAGGCTTTCACGAGGAATAATCGCTCTTCAAGACTGGAAATTCCAACAGACTTTAAAAGAGTTCCAAAAAAAAAGGCATGGAGCGGGTTATATAAAAAAATCGAGAATGGCCGTTCTTCTTTGCTGGGATACAGGGACTCACCATCTGCTACATCTAATATGCCATAGAGCCCTACGGCTTCAGCAGCAACATTGTAGTATTTTGATTCAAAT
>RFNT01000170.1 GCA_009927045.1 bacterium
AAAACTGCACTTCTAAATAAAAGTGAAGCTAAACATGCCACGATGGAGATGAGAAAAATAAAAATTACCTTGTTCATAATTATCAGGAATATTCATCTCGTAGAGCCATTCTCTTAAACTGCTTTCTAAATAAAAAGAGCACAGCACTTACTATCATAATTGATTGAAAAACACTTCCTAGGTCGGTTGCATAGGCCATTACGGGCATGAGAAATGCCATGAAAGTAAAGTAAAAGTAGCCGCCCAAAAAGTAATAGGATAGTCTTTCTACTCCAGCGATCAATAAGGCCATAATAATTGCAACCACGTACATTCCGGTAAATCCAAAATTCATGTACCCTTCCGCAAAATAGCTCATACCCACAGATGTTTGATGATCATCCTCGGCCAAGATCCCATAAGCCCTGCCGAATCGATTCCAAATATGTCTACTGGGCTTGTCTGACCAAAGGAATCGGGGAATGAATAGATAGGGAATACTTTCGTAGCTGGCCCCATCCCAGAATGGAACCAAGGAGGGAGTCCACGCCAAAACACGCTCCAATGAGTCATCGCCTAGCCTTGAAAACCCATGAAGTAAGGAATCACCAATTTCACGCCTCTCACCCGTTTCTCCATTCTCTTCCTCGTCCTCTAAAGACACATCTTCGAAATACTGGGTGTATAAAAGGCCCCCGAGCGTTTCTATACGTTCGGAAATCTGCATTTGGGGATTAGAATAGATCGTATTGCGAAAAGGCCCCTTGACCACCTGGACTGCTGAACCGATCACAGTGAGCAACACGGGAATGATGAGCATTTTGTATTCCCGCCGGAGACATGACGCAATAAAAATATATCCGGCGAGGTTACCCACCATAGTCAACATCCCAGTTTTAAAAAAGTATAAAACGGCGGAAACAAACACTCCAAACCGGAGTAAACGACTCAAGTTTTCATTCCCTGGTGAATGGGAACACATTAAGAGAACCATATCCGCAGCAACTGCAGCAAAATGGAAAATCAGAGTCCAAGAAGGCAAGTGCTCAATAAAAAGGGGCATGCCTATTACGTACAGTGCCACTACAAGCAACTGAACACGATTTAAAGAAAGCAACTGATAGGTTTCTCTCTCAACAAAAGAATAAAAAAAGAAAATACGGAAGAAATAATAGGCAGCCAGCAGGATGAGACTACAGATAATGAGCTCTTGAATCGCAACATTTGAAATATTGATCAGGTCAAATTGGCTAATATCGCCTTTTCTAAGAGTGTTCAACTTGGGTACTGAATAACAAAAAAAATGGTTAAATAACGTAAAACCAATGAAATTAAATCGCTGCTTACCAAATTGAATAAGAAATGGAGTTACCTGAACAATCATCAACAGATACAAATAGGTAAAAGTAGTTTGTTGAAAGAGAAGCTGTTGGAGTAAATAAGCGGAGCACCCCACTAAGGCCACGAGCGCAAGCAGGATGTAGATATTGAAGAAGTGGGGATTAAAATGTTCGCGACGACTAGTTTGAATCACGCCTCATCCTTGGCTTTATTCCGATGCTTTCTTTATCGGTCACTTACGCTCAAGTCTTTCGATCGGTGCGTCATGGTCGGCCGAGCCGTTTGCGGATACACTGATAGGACTCATGATCTTGAAACCCAAGTCTTTTTTGCTGAGCATTTCGTGTCTCATGCTCCTGGTATTCTACTGGTTGGGAAGCATTTCCTTCTTTAGGCATGATGATTGGATCATGCTGGGTAATGCGATTTCTTTTCTACCTAAGGACTGGTCCTTTCTTTGGGAAAGTCGTCTTTATTTTTCACCCACCCATCTAGATGTTTGGTTTTTTCGACCGCTCTTCAAAGCCAGCATTTGGACAGGCTTTCAGCTTTTTGGAATGAATCACACTTACTGGGTTTTGTTTCAGTTTTTATCTTGGCTCATAGCAATCGGATGGGGAGCGCTGGCATTTAAAAACCTAGACTCTAGCAATGGTCGCGCCTACTGGTTCACTTGTTTAGCGCTTTGCAATGTCTCAGCCTATTTTGCAAGTGTGGTTTGGGTCGGGGAAGGCATGATGAACATCCCTCAGGTTGTTCTGCTATCAGCTGCTTTGTTCTGTTTTTTAAAAGCCACCCCAATGAGTTTTTTGATTTCGGTGGTCTGCTACCTGATTTCCTTGGGCTATAAAGAATCCAGTGTTTTTTTTCCTCTGCTACTTTTCGGAGTAGATTATTACAAAAACCGTTTATCCTCGCAAAAGCTTAAGCTTTCAATATTTTTTGGAGTCATGGGTTGTTATCTCGTTTGGCGTCTTGGTTTTGTTCCCATCAACCCCGGCTACCAACCTCAGGTTTCTTGGACATTTTTATTCAAGCCCTTCATTTTCTTTTTGCTATTTCTCAGCATACCGGCTGCTGCACTTGCCTTTTCAGGCCTTCGTTTCAGTCACGGGTTCTCAAGACCCTCTCCCAAAATAATACCTCTCCTGCTCTTTCTTTTACTTTTAGTATTGCCTCATTTAGGACATCCATTTTTTTCTCCAGGCTGGCTTCTCCTTCCCGGTTTTTTTTCAATTTGGGTTCTAGTTTTTTTAGTCGAGCCTTCACTTTTCAAGTCGGTATCACTGGTCAGAACCGGCATTCTATGTGGTGTGATTTCATTGCTCCCTGTGATTTGGCAATGCCACCAGATTCGATGGCTAGAGTGGTCCCAATCCCAAAAAGCCATCCATGCCTACATCAAGAATTTCTCAGATCCAACAGTGTCCCAAATTGAAATTGAAATCTGTCCCGTTCCTCATCAAGAACACATCACTTTCGAGCGTGTGGTTGGAGCCTCTGAAAATATGGAACACCTGTGGCTGCTGTATCACTCCACACCCATGAAGTTTGTTTTCATTTCCTGCAGCCCAGAAAATCAAACCCCAACTCCACCCAAGGGTACGGCGAAGATACTTTGGAAGTTTCCTGATGTTCAGTTTTTTTAATTTTATTCGTTCGGAGCGATTTCAATGAGAAGCGTTCCGGTTTCTACCGCTTGTCCTTCTTTAATGCAGATACGCTTCACTTCACCTGAAATAAGCGCTTTGATTTCATTTTCCATCTTCATGGCTTCCATCACCAAAACCCCTTGGCCCTTTTCCACCACATCACCCTCTTTGACTCCGATTTTGGTGATTTTTCCAGGCATCTTTGAGTAAATATTGTTCTCAACATTCATGTTTTGGCCGCGCAAAAGTCCCACAATCCTTCGATACTCACTTTCGACAGTGAAATACAAATTTCCTTGGGGTCTCCAAACAGTATA
>RFNT01000193.1 GCA_009927045.1 bacterium
AGCAAGCAATGCCTTTGCCAAGTTGTCGATATTCATTCCCCCTTTACCGAAAACCTTCTCAAACTGGCTTACATATCCGGGAATTTTTTGGATTCGATCGATGACAGCTTGGTGACTGGGCATTCCCATTTCAATCGAGTTGGTGAGCGGTCCTTTAGCTTGTGCTTCGAGAGAAGGTGCTCTCCCATCCCAGAATTGGACTGAGTGAAAACCGGAATTCCAAACTGTGGGTGCAGAACGTCCTCCCAGTTGCCCTTTAATTCCAGCAGAAAACGCGCGATTATCGGTCCCATTACTCATCACGTTGTGACAGGAGTTGCAAGAAACCGTGCCGTCGAGCGAAAGTCTCGGATCAAAATAAAGTTGTTTGCCCAATTCTACTTTGTCTTTTGTGGTGGGATTGTCTTTGGGAGCTGGCGCCTTTGAAGGCAGAGGTAAGAAAGGGGTCTCCATGATCTTTGCTGAAACGAGAGAACTGAATCCCAAAACTATTAAGCCGATCAATAACATTTTCATAGGTGAGTGCTCCTTCATTTTCATTGTAGCCCTGAAAAACTCTAAAAAGAAAAAAAACCTGACAGGAAGTGGTTCCAATACCGTAAAATGATCCCAATGACACGCAACAGATGGTTCATCAGCTTTTTTGTCCTTTGGAATTTAGTCGCGCCAGGGCATTGCGTTCACGCTGCTGTTAGTCAGGTGTTGCACTTGGGAAATGGGACAGAGCCCAAGGATTTGGATCCTCAAACTGTGACTGGTGTGCCTGAGACCAAGATCATTCAGAGCCTGTTTGAAGGCCTCGTAGATAAGGACCCCAAATCGTTGGAACCCAGGCCAGGAGTCGCTGAAAGTTGGAAAGTCTCCAAGGATGGAAAAGTTTATACCTTTAAACTTCGTCGAAACGCAAAATGGAGCAATGGAGACCCGGTCACTGCTGCTGATTTTATTTTTTCTTGGAAACGTCTCTTAGATCCAAAAACAGCTTCGGAATATGCCTACCAAGGTTACTACTTTCGTGGAGGAAAAAATTTCAACACCGGAAAAACTGATGGTTCGCAATTGGGAATCAAAAGTACGGATCCCTATACGTTAGAAGTGACGCTCGAGAATCCGACACCTTATTTCCTATCTTTGTTGTACCACCACTCGTTGTACCCGGTGCATCAACAGACCGTCGAAAAGTATCAAATGCGATGGACGCGTCCCGAGCATATCGTTTCTAACGGAGCATTTCTTTTGAAAAAGTGGCAAATGAATAAAGTGATTATTGTTGAGAGAAACCCAACTTATTGGGATGCCGTCAACGTCAAATTGGATTCGGTCCACTTTCATGCCATTGAAAAAGCGGAAACAGAAGAGAAGTTGTTTCAAGTAAAAAAGTTACATGCCACCGCAACAGTCCCAACGGAAAAAATAGCTTCTTGGACCCAGAATGCATCAGGAGTTCTCAAGCGGCATCCCTATTTAGGAACTTATTATTACTGGATCAACGTGAATCGCCCCCCTTTAAATAAACCCCAAGTGAGGAAAGCATTAGCGCTCGCCATTGACAGAGAAAAACTCGTGAAATTTGTAGTCAAAGGTGGTCAGGCTCCCGCGGAAAGTTTTACTCCACCAGGAACCGGGGGGTTTCAACCCCAAGCGAAGCTTCCTAGAGATCTCAGTCGCTTAAACGAAGCTCAAGCACTCCTTGCCCAGGCGGGTTTTCCCAAAGGAAAGGGTTTTCCTACGATTGAAATTTTGTATAACACCAGTGAGGGGCACAAAAAAATTGCTGAAGCTATTCAACAGATGTGGTCTGAACATCTGGGGGTGAAAGCATCTCTCTATAACCAAGAGTGGAAAGTGTTTTTGGATACTCAGCACAGCAAGAACTATATGATTTCTCGGGCAGGATGGATAGCAGACTACAATGATCCCCATACCTTCTTAGAGCTGTTGACAACTGGAAACGGCAATAACCATTCGAGTTGGTCGAATCTGAATTACGATGGTGTGCTTGAGCAAGTCCAAAAGGAAATCAGCTCAAAAAAGCGCCTGGAGCTTTTTCAAAAAGCAGAGGATATCCTCCTAGAAGAGTTGCCTGTAATTCCGCTGTATATTTATACCCGTCTCTATTTACTATCACCCCAAGTGCAAGGTTGGTACGATAACGTAGAAGATATCCACCCACTTAAATGGGTTTGGATTCAGTAAACACTTATGCGTCTTACCTATCTCCTGAAGCGGCTCGCTGTCATGATTCCAGTGTTCTTTTTTGTGGTCACTCTCGTGTTTTTTATGATCCGCTTTGCTCCGGGGGGACCCTTCAGCTCTGAAAAGAGTGTTAGTCCAGCCATTCTAAAAAATCTCGAGATGAAGTATCACATGGACGAGCCGCTGGTCCGACAGTATCTGAGATATTTAAAAGATCTTCTCAAGGGGGATCTGGGGCCCTCGTTTAAACATGCGAATCGTACAGTGAATGAAATCATTGCAGAAGCGCTTCCTGTTTCTGTGGAACTGGGACTTTTGGCTCTGATGTGGGCTCTTGTGATTGGAATTACCTCGGGAGGGCTTGCAGCACTGAAGCCGAATAGTCCGTTTGATTATATTCCTATGACATTCTCACTCTTGGGAATTTGCTTTCCCACTTTTGTGGTTGGGCCCATTCTTGTTCTCATTTTCGGGGTTTGGTTGGAATGGCTACCTGTTGCTGGTTGGGATACTTGGGCAGATCGTGTTTTGCCGTCGCTCACGCTGGGATTTGCTTATGCAGCTTATATTTCTCGGCTGACTCGGGGGGGCCTGATGGAAATGCGGGTACAAGATTTTATCAGGACTGCGCGAGCTAAAGGGCTGACCGAAACCCAAATCCTCACTCAACATGCCCTTAAAGGAGGACTCTTGCCTGTCATCTCTTATTTGGGACCAGCCCTAGCGGGTATCATCACGGGAGCTCTTGTCACTGAAACTATTTTTAATATCCCTGGTTTGGGGAGGTTTTTTATCGAAAGTGCCGTGAATCGAGATTACACAGTAGTGATGGGTACTGCTCTTTTATTTTTCGCTCATCTTTGTTTGTAATTTGCTGGTGGATATTGTCTACGCGGCTTTAGACCCTCGAGTGAAATATGTCTGAACTCAGCACGGCAGTGCCATCTTCTCAAGGTGTTAGTTTGTGGGACGACGCTTGGGCGCGTTTGAAAAAAAATCGATTGGCACTTTTGGCAGCTACTTTTCTGATTTTAGAAGTATTGATTTTTTTCCTTGCCCCATTGATTGCCCCCCACAGTTATGAAGTTCAGGATTTAGAGCGGACAATGACAGGGCCGTCTTGGAGGCACTGGTTCGGTACTGATACGTTAGGAAGAGATTTATTCGCACGAGTGTTGTATGGGGGCAGGGTTTCTCTCACGGTGGGTATTCTCGCTTCGATGGTCAGTGCTATTGTGGGGGTCATTTATGGTTCTATTTCAGGTTTTTTGGGAGGTCGCTGGGATAATCTCATGATGAGAGTGGTGGATGTTCTCTATGCGCTACCCTTCATTTTTCTGGTGATTATCTTGATGGTCTATTTTGGTAGAAATTTCATGCTCCTATTTGTGGCACTGGGGCTTACTCAATGGCTTACAATGGCACGGATTGTGAGAGGGCAGGTGTTGAGCTTGCGACACAAGGAATTCATTGAAGCAGCTACTGTTTTGGGAATCCAGCGAAAATGGATCATTTTTCGGCATCTCATCCCCAACACGCTGGGCCCCGTGATTGTTTACTTAACCCTAACAGTCCCTGCAGTAATCCTAGAAGAGGCGTTTTTGAGTTATTTAGGTTTAGGCATTCAGGCTCCTTTGGCTTCTTGGGGTACTTTGATTAAGGAAGGGGTAGATGTGATGGACTTAGCCCCCTGGATGCTTTTTTTTCCAGCGCTCTTTCTTTCTGCTACGCTGTTCTCACTGAACTTTTTAGGTGATGGCCTTCGTGATGCCTTGGACCCCAAAGGAGCTAAAGATTGACCCCGGTTTTGTCTCTTAAAAACTACCAAGCTTTTTTTCATACCCGACGAGGCGTGATCAAAGCGGTCAATGGAATTAGTTATGATGTTTTTCCGGGGCAAACGCTTGCCGTTGTAGGAGAAAGCGGGAGCGGAAAAAGTGTTTCCCAACTGTCCTATTTGGGATTGCTGACGGGTTCGCCCCTTCAAATCATGGGCGGCCAAGTTTTGTTTCACGGACAGGATCTGGTGAAAATGGATGAGCCCCAGCTGCGAGCGATACGTGGAGATAAAATCGCAATGATTTTTCAGGAGCCCATGACTTCCTTGAATCCCTATTTGAAAATAGGCACTCAGTTGATTGAACCCTTAGTGATCCATCGAAAGAAAACAAAACGAGAAGCTTGGAAATTGGGAATTGAGGCGTTGGAGCGAGTGGGGATTTCTCGGCCTCTACATCGATGGAAGCCTATCCTCATGAATTCAGTGGAGGCATGCGACAGCGAGTAATGATTGCCATGGCTTTAACTACGGATCCTCAAGTGCTCATTGCAGATGAGCCCACCACGGCTTTAGATGTCACTGTCCAAGCTCAAATTCT
>RFNT01000260.1 GCA_009927045.1 bacterium
CTAAGCGCTTCCCACACTCACTGAATCGCTTTCATCCTCATCATCAATACTCATACTACCGAGTGAATATTTATCCACGCGGTAACGCATACTTCTGAAGCTGATATTGAGCAACTTAGCAGCTTTCTTTTTCACGCCACCCGTCTGCTCCAAAGCTTTTACAAGAAGGGTTCGTTCGAAGTCTGCTACCAATCGCTCCAGATCGATCCCCTTTTCGCGATCAATTTCGATCGTGTGGGCATCTAACTGACCCTGCGCCTGAGGCACTTCTAATAAATTTCTGGGCAAGCTCTCGGGGAGAATAATCGCCCCGGGCTCTAACGCGACTGTACGCTCGATGATGTTTTCAAGTTCACGAACGTTTCCAGGATAATGATAGCGTTTAATGATATCTAATGCTTCCTGACTGAAATGCTTCACAGGAATTGCCAGACTCTTAGAAAACTTATCTAGGAAATGATTACAGAGCATGGGAATATCTTCTCGACGCTCTCTCAAGGGCGGACAATGCACTTGAATCACATTCATTCGATAAAATAAGTCTTCCCGGAACCTGCCTAGCTTCACTTCACCTTCAAGATTTCTGTTCGTGGCTGAAATCACTCGTACATCCACGCGAATATCTTCTGTGCCGCCAACGCGCTTAAAAGTACCTTCTTGGAGCACGCGGAGCAGCTTCACTTGCATGTGTAAAGGCAACTCGCCCAACTCATCCAAGAAGATGGTTCCGCCATTAGCAACTTCAAACAAACCTTTTTTATCGGCAATGGCTCCAGTGAATGAGCCTTTCTTGTGACCAAACATTTCACTTTCCATCAGGTTTTCAGGAATAGCCCCGCAGTTCACGGTAACAAAAGGCTTATCTTTAAGAGGACCATTATAGTGAATAGCTCGTGCAATGAGTTCTTTTCCGGTTCCGCTCTCTCCGGTGATCAGCACTGAGCTTTTCGTATTGGCAACCCGCTTGACCATTTCATAAATGCGCAACATGGGAGGCGCACTTCCAATGATGTTATCAAAAGCGTACTTGGTACCCAGCTCTTTCTTGAGTTGAACGTTTTCCAGCTTGAGCTTACGACTTTCTAAAGCTTTGCTGATGATGATTTTAACTTCATCAATCTTAAAGGGCTTTTGGACATAGTCATGAGCCCCGAGTTTCATGGCTTCAATCGCTGTTTCTGTCGAACCAAATGCAGTGATCATCACTACGACCGCATCGGGATCCTGCTCTTTTACTTTGGTCAAAAACTCCAGTCCAGACACTTCCGGCATTTGGATGTCTGAAATGATCATATCGACTTGACTCTTTTTTAGAGCTTCTAAGCCTTCTCGACCATTGGAAGCAGCAATGACTTCATAGCCTTCGCGCTTCAACATGATCTGAAAAAACTCGCGGATACTTTCTTCGTCGTCTACTACAAGAATTCGGGCTACCATTCTCTCACCTCAAAAAAATCAAAAGCGTTACACAACAATTTGGTTGGGTAAGAGAGCAAGGACTGTGCCGAAAAATGGCTTGTGGACTTCAGCGGGAAGTGGGTCCATCTTTATCAGTATTCTGTCTAGTTCGGATCCGATCTGAATGACAAATGTGACGGAAAAGGCCTCGCATTTTTTTTTGCCGAGGGAACGTTTGAGCAGATAGCTATTCGGACCCAGGCTTCAGGAAAAGTATTCTCGACGTATTCCAGAGCTGTAGTCCCTGCGTGCGTGCCAGTTCTCTCACAGGGGGTGCGCCTTTCCAGCTTCAAAACAGGAGACTCGATGAGAGGCAGAGCTCTGGGTGACCTCTAGTTCTGGAGGATCTTGCGAGCAACGCTCCACACGCCAAGGGCATCTGGGATGGAAGGCACATCCAGAAGGGGGCTTCTCAGGCGAAGGGATTTCACCCAAGAGCGCCATTCGCTTCCGCTGCCGTTCCTTCAGAGGATCTGGAATGGGAATCGCGGAAATCAAAGCTTGGGTGTAGGGGTGCTGTGGAGAACGGAAGAGTTCCTCTCTCTGCCCGGTTTCCACTATTTTGCCCAAATACATCACTGCAATTCGATCCGAAATGGTTTTCACCACCGAGAGATTATGGGAAATAAATACCATCGAGAGCTCTGCAGAGGACTGTATTTCCTTAAGTAAATTAAGTACTTGGGCCTGTACTGAAACATCCAGGGAAGACACGGGCTCATCAGCAATGAGAATTTTTGGGTTGAGAATGAGCGCCCGAGCAATCGCTATTCGTTGCCTTTGGCCTCCCGAAAACTCATGGGGGTATTTCTTCTTACTGGGAGCACTGAGTCCGACTTGAGTCAGCTTTTCATCCACGCGATGATTGATTTCTCCCGACGTGAGCGAAAAGTGGGCCCGTAAGGGCTCAGCCAACATTTCCCCAATCGTCATCCTCGGATTTAGAGAAGCATAAGGATCCTGAAACACCATCTGAATATGGCGCCTAAAATGACGAAGGGCTTTCCCGTGCAAGTTCAAAAAGTTTTGATCTAACACCGTCAACTTACCCGAAGTGGGCTCTTGGAGTCTCAAAAGGGCTCGTCCCAAAGAGCTCTTTCCACAACCTGATTCCCCGACCAAGCCCAAGACTTCGCCTGGAAAAAGTTCCAAAGAAACTCCATCCACTGCTTTTACTACTCGTGGCTCAGAGAAATTCCACACTCCTGTTCGCACGGGGTAGTGCACTTTCAAGTCTTTAACCACTAAAAGGGGCGGCCCCTGTGTTTTCATGCACCCACCTTTTCAGAATGGCAAAACCGAATGTGCTGCGGCCCCAATACGTTTGCTTCCGGAAATCGTTCCTCACAGACAGTTTCTTTAAACGTACACCTTTCGGCAAAGGGACAGCCTTCCTTCAACATCAGTAGATCCGGCGTGTTCCCGGCGATGGTGGGTAATGGCATATCGGAGTGATCAATCCGTGGCGTAGAACGTAAAAGCGCTTGAGTGTAGGGATGCCGAGATCGATAAAAAACATCATCCACACTGCCCTTTTCAAAAATTTTACCTGCATACATGACCACAACCTGATCGGCACTATTAGCAACAACTCCCAAGTCGTGAGTGATCAATATCATGGCCATCTTTTTTTCTTTTTGGATCGACTTTAAAAGCTCC
>RFNT01000016.1 GCA_009927045.1 bacterium
CGTCTTAGAGACATGCTATAAAAAAGAAAGAGCCTCAAGCCGTTTGGCCTGAGGCTCTTCGCATTTTTAAGCCGACTTGAGCTTAGGTTCCGTCTTGGACAACGCGGATAGCTCTTGTGTTATCGATGGTGATTACATCCGCATTAATAATAGCACCTGGAGCGCTTGCTCTTTCATACAGATTACCAGCGGCAGTTGCTCTGAAGCCAACATCCGAGATCCCTGATATTCCAGCAGTTATTCCAGCCCCTGCAGCTGGAGGAGTCGACCAGACAAATCCGATACCCGATCCGGCGGCAGCCATAGCAGTAGGGCAAGAGGCCACGTTATACATCCCTCCATTTGCTCGAGCTGGTGCGCCCTGTTGAATAGCACTGAAACCGGAAACTACACGGTTAGCGTTGGCATCCGCTACAGTGGGAGAAAATATAGTAGCTGCAGTATACCCTGGAAATGCGTTCGGGTTTGTGTTGGCAGCACAAGCAGCAGCACGTCTACAGTAGATCATGTTAGCTGCAGTCTCTACCACTCCGCAATCGGCCCCGAGGAAGCCGACGGTATAGTTCCTAGGCGCTTGTTCCATTTCTGCACCAATTCCACCCATGCTAGTTCCATAGCCATCATATTCGGCATAAAATGCCGCTTCGGCAGAAGCAATCACGCCCAACGCCATGGTGGATTCAGCGCGTTTTGCTTTTCTTTGAATTTTTCTATATTGAGGCACGCCAACTGCGGCGAGTGCACCTACAATTGCCACCGTGGTCATCAATTCCACGAGGGTAAAACCCTTTTGATTCTTCAAATGCTTACTGTTCAAAAACATGAGTGTCTCCTTGTAAGGTGGGCCGAACCTGCCCGATTACGTGCTACCAACCCTAAGTTTATGTGAACTTATCGGTGGTTTCTAGGCGTGACTAAAGCGAGTACACGGGTGACTCAGTGTACTTAGCTGAATTTGTGAAGGATTCTAAAATTATGAAATTTGTGTTTCTGGGATTCGGTGTCAAAAAGTTGATTAGTCTTTTTTTGAAAATCGCTTCGCATAGCCTTCTTTGTTCACTTGCTTGGAGCGTCCTACTGCCAAGCTCTCCGGCGGCACATTTTTCGTGAGGGTACTTCCAGAAGCAATGTAACTTCCTGCTCCTATCGTGAGTGGAGCCACTACTTGAGTATCACTCCCTACAAAGGCGCCATCTTCAATCACAGTCTTGTGTTTTTTCTTTCCGTCATAATTACAAGTGATGAAACCACACCCTAAGTTTACATTTTTTCCGATTTCGGCATCTCCAATATAAGAAAGATGAGAGGCTTTGGAGTCTTCACCAATAACACTCTTTTTCACTTCCACAAAATTCCCAATCTTTACGCCTTTGCTGAGTCGGGACTCTGGTCTTAAATGTGCGTAAGGACCCACTTGCGACTCTTTGCCTACAGTGCTGCCTTCTAAATAAGAGCCCTGTTTAATGT
>RFNT01000249.1 GCA_009927045.1 bacterium
GAGCGCCCGTTTCAATGCGACAATCGTGAATACGGCAATAGCCTTCAATGCGCGCCCCTTGCTGAATGTGCACCTGACTCAACTGACAGCCTGGTCCTATTTCGACATCAGCAGCAATCTGACAATGCGGATCAATGAGGATCGTTTCTGGCAAATGAAGAGTGACCCCTTGAGCCATGAAGGCAGCGTTGGTCCGCTTTTGTAAAATGACTTCGGCCTGACTGAGCGCCCCTCGATCATTCACTCCGTGGATTTCATCTGCATCCTCAAGAACAAATCCAGAGACCTTTTTGTTTTTTGCCACTAGGAGGCCAATGGTGTCCGTAAGATAAAATTCATTTTGTTGATTCTTGGGATTGATTTTCTCTAACGCCTCAAGCAGGCTTTCAATTTCAAAACAGTAAATGCCTGCGTTGATTTCCTGAATGCTTTTTTCTTCTGGACTGGCATCAGCTTCTTCAACAATCCCCACTACCTCACATTTTTCATTTCTCAAAACCCGCCCATACCCTTTAGGGTTCTTGATCCGTGTCGTTGTGAGCGTGAGCGCTGCCAGACTAGCTTCATGAGCTTGCAGCAAAGATTCCATAGAGCTCTTTCGGAGCAAGCATACATCCCCACTGAGAATCAGAACACGACCTTTGACGGTCTTCAGAAATTCGCCAGCGACGCCAACTGCATGAGCGGTACCCTTCTGCTCTTTTTGATGAAAGAATTGGACTTTGGGGTAACCGACGCAAGCTTTTCGGACTTGTTCCTCTCCGTGTCCCACAACCACAGAAACGCTGGAGTGGGGAAGTGCATGCGCTAAATCCAAAACATGGTGGAGCATCGGGCGAAACAACACAGGGTGGAGTACCTTGGGAAGCTGAGAATGCATCCGCTTACCTTGGCCGGCTGCTAGAATGAGAATATGTGGGGGGTTTTTCATAAAGAAGCCATTTGGACATCTAAAGCAATTTGAGCTTTGAGTTCATCTATGCTCGAGAATTTTTTTTCGTCCCGAATCCGTTTCACAAACTCCACCGCCAAGAATTCATCATAAATCATCGCATCAAAGTTGAGCAAGTGAACTTCGATGATTGGATTCGGCGCACTTTGAGTAAAAGTGGGCCGAACCCCCACATTAGTCACTGCCCGAAGGGTTTCCTTTTGCCAGCGCACGTGAGTTAAATAGACCCCATTTTTCGGGGTAATTTTATCGTGGGGACAACGCAAGTTAGCGGTAGGAAATCCCAAGGCTCTGCCACGTTGATCTCCTTTTTGGACTTGCCCTGTGATTTGGTAAGGGCGCCCGAGGAGTTTCGCAGCGTGAGCCACATCCCCAGCGGCTAAGTAACATCGAATTCCCGAGCTCGAGACCCGTTCTCCATCTTCGTTGATCTGTTCTTCTACTTTTAAGTAGATTTTATTTTGATCAGAAAGCTTTCGAAGGGTTTCGATATTGCCACTTTTCTCTCTACCAAAACAGAAATTAAACCCGACATGTAACGATCGAGCTTTTAATCCACTGCTCAGAAAAGTTTCAAAGAAAACTCCGGGGGTCATTTGGGAGAGTGAAGTATCAAATCGTGCCACCAGAACTTGCTCTACACCGAGACGCTCGAACAGTTCCAACTTTTCAGAAGTAGTCGTGAGGCGTTCCAGTTTTTTATGGGGCTTTAATACTTCTACCGGATGGGGAAAAAAAGTGAGAACGGTGGGGCACAATCCGCTTTGTTGGGCCCTCGATAACATCGAATGAATGAGTGCCTGATGCCCAAGATGTACGCCATCAAAATTGCCGATAGCAACACTGGTGGCAGAGGTGATTGCAGCTACATCGCGAAGTTCATGAAAAACGCGCACAGAAAATCAGGCTTTTGGGGCAGCAGCGGCTCTGGAAGAAGTAGTTTTTCTTTTTCTTGATTTTCTTTTGGGCTTTTTCTTTTCGTTAGCTGCCGAAAGTAAAGAGTTTAAAAAAGTATTCACGCGTGCGTTGAGTTTTTTTCCTTCTTTTTCAACTAAAGCCTGAACTTGTTTTTCAACTTCATGGCGCTTTTTGTGAATTTGCTGAGTGATGGCTTCCACTTGCTTTTTGCTCGTAGCTTGCGCTTGTCGCAAACGCTTTTCGTACGTGGAGATCTGTTTAAACACGTGATCTAAATCAATTTTTAATCGTGATCGGAGTCCCATAGCCAACCTCTTTCGCGGTGCGTTTAGAAGGTTTTAGCTCAGGACTCTCCTAGCCGCAAGTGTTTTGAGGAAAAACCAAGAGTTCATTAACTATTTGAATGTACAGAAATTATCAGGGGCAATAGCCCCTTCGTAAGGCACAAAGTCTAGGACTGCGCCATCGGAGCGTGTGAGTTTGAGTCCGTTTCGGCTTAGGGAATAGGTGTACCTTTCAATATCATTGGAGCCCGCCGTACAGCGAGTTGTTAAATCAGCTTCATTTCCAGAGGCTAGAATTCCTGACGGTCCAGCTTCTCTATCGATGCAGAGGAGTCCCTTCCTCGGAATCACGTATACGAAGCTATT
>RFNT01000103.1 GCA_009927045.1 bacterium
CTATGCCTTGAACAAAACGCATAATTGAATAATCCCGACCCCCCGAGAAGCCACCCATTATCTTATTGTATTTATTGGATTATTTCTGAGCTCGAAGCTGTATTCTCGCTGTTTAAGCTGGCCTTTCTCTTGCACTTCTTCTTAATTAAATGAAACCTGTGACTTCAAAAATAATCATCTGGGCTCTTTGTGTGGGCCTGTCTTGTCTCTCTGGACGAGGCTTCGGGGCAGATGCCCCTACCGAGCAAGATGACCGAGGCACCAGCCAAAATGGCGCTAGCGCAATGGCCATGGCTGCAGCAGCCATGCAACAAGTAATGTGCATGAAGATGATGGCCGACGCTGTTGCTGAGAACAATAGTGAAAAAATGACCATGGCTTCGATGATGTGTGCGCAGGCAGCAGCTACAGCTGCAAATGCGGCTCAAAATAAAGAAGGGGCTAAAAAAGTAACTTTAAACAATCAAATGCCGAGTGCGCCTTCCTTTGAAAAACCCAATCTTGAGACACAACCTAAAGCAGATGACTTTAGTTCAGTTTTAGACGGCTTAGCTTCCAAAGAAACTCCTAAAACAGAACCTCAGAAAGAAGATGCTCAAGTCACCTTTGCAAAAAATGAAGACCCAAAAGAAGGTAGTGTTTTTCAGGAAGACAAAAAATTTGATTCCTCTGGTTCTCCTCTAATCATTCCAGATGTTAAGCCCGGGCCATCCAGCACGATTAATTTAAAAGATTCGCCCAATGATTCAAGGGCAGGTCTTTTAGGGGGCTCAAATACTTTTAGCAGCTTAAACAACTCAAACGGCCTTACCCCCTCAAATAAACAGATGATGAATCAAGTAACCGAATCTGTGGATGCAAAACGAAATAAAAAAGGAACGTCCAAGAATGGGGAATCTGGAGCAGGTGCCGAAGGCGGAAACATGGAAGATTTAATGGCCAGATACATGAACGGTGGCGCTGGCTTTGGAGGCATTAGTTCTGCAGGACTCAGCGGAGGAATAATTGATTTAGCTTTTGGGCTTCAAGTTACTGGTCAAAGACCTAAAACCATCTTTGAATTCGCGTCCGAGCAGTACCAACAGGCAAGGTCTTCAGGGAAAGCCCTCCACCGAAAACCACTGAGAAACCGGGTCCCTAGCCGTCAGATCGCTTCTGAATAACTGTCCAAAGCTTGGATATTGATATGCCGCATTAAAACTTGCTAAACTTAAGAGTCTTCTTTGAAACACCTGGCTCGGAGGTTGTTTTTGAAATCCCAGTTACGCGCTCTTAGTTGGGATCAAGCCATCGTTCTTTTTGTAAGCTTATTAGGGCTTTCATTCAACCTCTCTCGCTCCCCGCAAAAAGAACGTGCGTTGGCAAGCACTTCGCAGATTATTGATTTAGGTTGCTTAGACTCTGAGCCCACTAAACAAAATTTTTTTCAAAGACAACCCATAATTCGATTGAGAGGGCGCCTTTGCTCTTTACCAGAATTAGGTCGATTTGATTCAAGTTTGAAAATAATTAATTCCTCAAGCGGCAAAAGTGGCGTTGTTTTCTTACAAGGTAACGATAGGCAGTTTTTAACCGCCGAACTTCCCCTCATTCCGGGCAGAAATAACATTCAAATAGAATGGCAAGACCCAAACAATGCCTCGAAAAAAGTCAGCTCAGCAGATATTTTCAATGAGCCAATTTAAATGTTGATGTCAGAACGAAAAAGCCACGTTCCAATAGTAAGAAGAGTCTTGCCGTGTTTTGAGTGGTTGCGTTGAAGACAAAGAAGTAGCCACAGTAGAAGAAAGTTGCTTTGAAAGGCTCGTTTGAATGTGTTCGGCATTGAGCGGAACTGTCACTGAAGCTCTTCCGATAGAATCACCCAGATCTTTGGTCATTGTCATCAAAGCACTGGAACCATCAGTTGGATTAGCAAGCATTCGATTCTTATAAAAACCGAAATCGATAACTCCCCCAACGTACTCAAGCTTTGAAGAATCAGAAAACAAATCGTACCCCAGTCTTAACTGTGCTTTTGAACCACCTTCTTCAGAAGATGTGATTGAAACATTTTGTAATGACTCGATAGCCCCTTGAGCTTTTGCCAATGTTTCTGATTGTTTCATGTTTTTTAGATATTCCCGTACCCCTTGATCAATACGCATTCTAAACACCTGTCGAGCAAACCTCTGTCTCTCTTCCCAATCGTAAGTAGTGGTTCCTGAGTTTACTGAATTAGAAATGAATTCTCCGCGCCAAGATGAACCGCGAAAAGGAAGACTCTGTTCTTGATGTCCCCACTGGTCCCGATAAAGTAGAGCGATTCGATTGTCGATTCCCCCGAAGTAAGTTTGATAGAGATTGTCTTCTGGCTTTTGGTTTTCTGTTTTGGTAACCAATTGCCGAGCGTTTTCAAAAAACAAAGGTGACTTTTGAGGCATTTTTTCAGGGCGGTGAATGGCCGAGAAACCAGAACTCGAAAATACCAGAATCAAGATTTGGATGACGATAGGCAACTTAAGATTCCCTTCTGCTAACGGCCCGCTACCCCACACTCTCTCGATGTGAACCCAATAGAGCAAAAGCTTTGCCAACTTGCTTTTCCAAAAATATAGCAGCCTCTTTTGTCACCCCCCCTTTGAGATGTCTAAGAAATAGACAGTTTTCACAATCTGTATAAAGAACGCTCAAAAACTGACATAACTACATGTTTTCATTAGTTTATTATCTACTGTCGTTCGGGTGTATAACTTTTGGACACACTGTAAAAAGTTTGGACAATAATTGAGTGGCCGGTTACAAGATGCTTTGTGCCTGGATGGTGGAATTGGTAGACGCGCTGGACTCAAAATCCAGTGGGGGCAACCCCGTGAGAGTTCGATTCTCTCTCCAGGCACCATAGTTTCAATAATCTCCTCAGAGTCATCTCTTCATGGTTGTTTACCTTTCCGTTGTTCTTCTCTCACTTTAACGAGCGTCATACTGGAAGCAGTTCCACATTCATTAGATGCAGTTAAATGGTATTCAGTGGTTGCTTCCGGTCGAGCAACGGTTTGGCAAGATTCTGGATCCTCGAGTCCCTCTTTAGGAAACCAAGAACATTTCGTTCCTTTTTCCAGCTGCATACCGATTTCGACGCCCGAATCTACAGTCTCCAGAACATGTTGAGCTTTTTGTGCTGGATACGGAGTTTGACAGGAAGCTTTATATTGAACCACTCGGGCAGAAACACCCAGACCTCGATTCAACTTTCCGTTGCCACAATCCCAAACGATTCTCGAAACACCGTCTTGACCATGTCCCTTCCCCCAAGAATTCCAAACATGAGCTACTAATTTATCGTTCCACCGCTCCCATCCCACTATGGCAACCATGTGATTGCCTCCAGAGTTGATTGAAGAACATCGGTCATAAACACCTGGGCCAGAGAGAGAATAGGCGTCGACAGTGACCACCAGGGGGGCTTTCCATTCCACCATGGCTTGGGCCATTGCTTTGAGACTCGTAACACGATAGGAGCCGTCTTTTTTCCTATTAGCACGCGAAAAATCTTTTGAGCTTCCAATGTAGGGAGCGGCGATAATTTTTGCATCCCACCCCTGTTGGATTTCTGCTGTCGAATATTTGCAACGAGCGTTATTCCCGGAATATTTGAAATCCTCCTCGTATGGAAGCCCATTGGTCAAAAATCCAACAGCGCTCATATAGCCCCCACTGCAAGATCCTTTCTTTGAACAGGAGAGCACCGTTTGAACCGAATGGTCGTGTACTTCACCATCATGGATGGCTCGTGAGATTTCTAAACCATGATGAGTGGACCAAGCCCAGCAATCCCCGCAGTTTTGTTTTTTAATTTCTGGTTGTCCGTTGGGCATGTAGTCTCGAAGATCAAAGTTTTCTGGAATTTCTATGGGGCGCGGAGTAACCCACACTACGCCATCTTGATAAGCCCAATCTTTTTCAGGTAATAATCCAGTCTTCATCCACGGCGGCAGAAAGAAATGATCATCGAGCGACACTTCGAAAGCGCAACGATTTTCTCCTGAGTTTTTACTGCCCTTAAAAACACCCGTACCACAAGCCTGAATCAGATCCTGAATTTCTCTTTTGGCAAAAACATATTCTGGAGATTGAATATTAATACCCGAAGGGATGAGGACTCTGACCTCCTCGGGGATTGGACTGCCGTGGGCCAAAGCCGTTATCAGCAATAAGCTGAATATTTTGGTTTTCATAAAAAGCTCCTTTGATGAGTGAAAACTGGATATTTTTAAGAATAGCTTTTTTCTGAGGGGCACTCCGGTTTCATTGGCCTCTGCCTGAACAGCTGTTAACAAAGGGGCTTGGCATGCTCTCTTGAAACCCATGCAGCACCTTGATACAGTTGCAAAAAGCAATTGATAAAACCATGACCGACACACTCAAACCACCCCCAGCTCACCCGGCGACTTCCTCGCAAACCTTGACCGAAAAGGTAGGACAGTACTGGGAGACGCTCAGATTGTGGATGACTCAGGCCTGGCGTATTGCCTTTCTCATGGCTAAAGGTGCCTATCTGAGCCAAGAACGACGAACACTCTTTGGTAAATTGGGAGAAGAAGTTTATTACAAGATTCTAAAAGGAGAGCTTCGCAACACGGAGCTCCAAAACCACGTCAAAGATATTGAGCGACTTACAAAAAAGCTGGAGATCAGCGAGATCCGAATCCGGAGTTTAAGATTCGGCCAACGGCTCGCTTCCCGTAATACACCCGAGTCTGTTTTGCGCTCTGACGGAGGAGATTTGTCGTGATTGCCTGGAGTGCAGAACAAAAATTATTAGAAAAGACTGTTTCTGAGTTTGCAAAAAAAGAACTCCTGCCCTTAGCAAGTGAAATTGATGAAAAGGAAACTTGGAACGAAGCTGCTTTTAGAAAAATGGCGTCGTTAGGACTCCTTGGAATCACGGTGAGCGAGGAATTCGGTGGAATTCAATTGGGCGCTTTAGAAGCCACCTTGGTCATGGAAATTCTGGGGAAGGCCTGTGCCTCAACCACCCTTTCCTATTTAGCTCACACCATTCTGACCGTTAACAACCTGTTTTTGAATGCTTCGGAGTCACAGAAGCAAAAATATTTGCCCGATTTGGTAGCGGGAACAAAAATTGGAGCCATGGCAATGACTGAACCCGGGGCCGGGAGTGATGCACTGGGAATGACTACTCGAGCTGAAAAGCGAGGAAATAAATATATTCTCACTGGGAGTAAAACCTACATCACGAATGGCGCCTATGCGGATGTTTTAGTCGTATACGCCCGTACGGGATCAGGCCGAAAGGATATTTCCACCTTTATTGTGGAAAAAGATTTTCCTGGATTTAAAGTCTCCAAAAAACTTAAAAAAATGGGAATGAAAGGGTCCCCGACCGCAGAGCTTTCTTTTGATCAATGTGAAGTTCCAGAAGCCAACCTGGTAGGAAAAGAAAATGAGAGCGTTTCTCACATGATGAACAATTTGAATATGGAGCGAGTTACTATTTCGGGCATTAGTTTAGGGATTGCTCAAGCCTGTTTGGACTATGCAACTCAATATGCCTCTGAACGTACTCAATTTGGGACGCCTCTCAACCAGTTTCAAATGATTCAGGAACGACTCGCCGAAATGGCAACACAACTCGCAGCCGGTAAAGCGCTCGTATATTCCGCAGCTCAAGCTTTTGATCGAGGAGAACGTTCCATGAGTCTGGGAGCCCAGTGCAAATTATTTACAGCTAAAATGGCAACAGAAGCCGGGCTGGAGGCTATTCAAATCCTAGGCGGCTATGGCTACATGCGAGAGTACCCTGTAGAAAGATTCATGAGAGATGCCAAACTCATGGAAATTGGAGCGGGGACCAACGAAGTCATGCGCCTCATTATCGCTAGGGAACTTTACAAGTAATGACATGATCACGCTTTTGCCCCAATGTTCTGCCCAAGAAGCATCCTATCTTCAACAAGCGGAAACTTTGTGTCGAGAGGCTCTTGAACCCTTTCTTCTTGAAGATGAACAAAAAGAATATTTCCGACGCTCGGTTTTTGACAGTTTTAAACAAGTTGGGTTAACCGCTTTGCTCATTCCCAAAGTTTGGGGTGGGCTCGAACAATCTCCAACGCTCTACTACCGATTGCTCACCCTACTTGCCCGTTATTCTGCTTCATTTTCAATCACAGTAGGCGTGCATCAGATGATTCAAGCTGCTATTCTTCAATTCGGTTCAGACTCTCAAAAGCAAATGTTCTTGAAACCCTTGGCCACTGGAAATGCCTTGGGTGCTTTTTCACTTTCGGAATCGGGCTCTGGGAGTGATGCAAGCGCTCTTAAAACAACTGCAACGCTCACTCCAGAAGGGTATCGCCTGAATGGCACCAAGCTTTGGTGCAGTAACGGCAGCGATGCAGACCTCTTTTTGGTGATGGCGCGCACTGGAGAAGCAGGTCCCAAAGGGATATCTGCTTTTATCGTCTTGAAAAACACCCCTGGTTTTTCCATTGGAAAAAAAGAAAAAAAACTGGGCCTAAAAACTTCCTCTTTAACGGAATTGATTTTCGATCAGTGTCTCATTCCAACCACTCAGCTTTTAGGTCGGGAGGGGGAAGGATTTAAAGTAGCGCTTTCTCAACTGGATGCGGGTCGTATCGGAATCGCTGCTACTGCTCTGGGATTGGCGCAAGAAGCTCTTGAGCGAGTTTGGAGTGCAGGATGTAAAGAGCAGTTCGCTTTTCCCGTTGGATTACGATCCGAATGGGCAGCTCACTATGCTTCGCTTCAGGCGGCTTACTCTTTATTGTTGGTAGCAGCTCGGGAACGAGAGCTCGGAAACCCCATCACTACGATTGCTTCACAATGTAAGCTGGTTATCAGCGATCTGGCGATGCGGATGACCAGTGATGCTGTCGAAACGGCTGGCTACGCTGGCATACAGCCCTCTTTCGGGTTGGAACGTCTCATGAGAGACGCAAAAGCGCTTCAAATTGTCGAAGGTACCAACCAAATTCAAAAACTGGTACTGTCGCGGGAATTAGAAAAGCAGGTTCAAGTATGAACACAGTATGGAAACTCCCACAGTTAAAGCTTGATGTATCGCCTCTTTGGCGTTCTTCAGGAGGGCTACAACTGCCATCGGATGCACCTTCCAAACTCACTGAAGCTTGGAATGCATTGATCACCAAGTGCAAAAGTGGGAATTTAGGTTTCTTTGATTGGCCTGACTCTTCGGAATGCGCTCATACTCTAGAGCAGGTCCACAAGCTGGCCACCTCTCTACGCGGTACTTATGAGGGGGCCTTGTGTATTGGAATTGGAGGTTCTTATTTAGGACCTGCAGCTTTACAGGATATTTTTCTCGGAACCCCCTCGAAAGAGGGTTTTGCTGTACATTGGGTTTCTAATGTAGATTCTGCAGCGATAAAAAAAGCAGAACATTTTTTATCGAGCAGAAAGTGTGCAGTCGTCATCATCAGCAAATCCGGTGGGACCACAGAAACTTTGGCAGCGTGGTTTTATTTAAGTCATCTGTTTCGCAATGAAGACATCGTTGTAATCACAGATCCTCGAGAGGGAGAACTTCGTCGCCTCAGCAATTCACTTGGTTGGAAATCTCTTTCTGTTCCTTCCAATATCGGCGGACGTTTTAGTGTGCTGACAAGCGTGGGACTTTTTCCTTTAGCTCTGCAAAACATTGCTGTCCATGAACTGATTCAAGGTGCGAGCCTCATGAACAAAGCGCTCATGAGCTTCACAGCAGACGAAAATCCAGCTGCACTTTATGCCTACTCAAAATACCTCTGGGATATTTCGGGTTGCTCCATTGATTATTTTATGCCCTACGATAGTCGATTGAAGAGCCTAGCGGAGTGGTACGTTCAGTTATGGGCAGAGAGCTTGGGGAAAAAACAGATCACCACTCAAAAAGCAGTAGGCCCGAATCCAGTGGCTGCACTAGGAACTTCAGATCAGCACTCTCTTTTGCAACTCTTTAAAGAGGGTCCCCGAAAGCGCGTGATTGGATTCTTAACAGCGCTTGAGGCGGATAGCCCTCAGATTGGCAAACCAAATTTTGATTCCCCGCAATATTCTTTTCTGTCTCGGCATACTTTTAATCAGCTCAATATTCTTGCCAGTGAGGCCACACAGGAAAGTCTCATCAATGCGGAAGTTCCTACGTATCGTTTCGAATTATCAGATTTAACACCTAAAACTTTGGGTGCCTTCTTACAGTTTCAAGAAACGGCGTGCGGCTTGGCCGGGGAGCTTTACCAAGTAAATGCGTTTGACCAGCCAGGTGTGGAGGAATCTAAGAAAATTCTTCGAAGAAAACTCGATTCGGAGACTCCATCGAGCATGTTATAATGTCTTGGCATGACTGATCCCAAAGACAAGCAAGATCCTTCCGACGCTTCAGAATCCACCAAAACGGCTTTAGCGGATGGGGACACACTTAAAATTCGCCTGGAGGAAGCTAAATCGATAGCTCCTACTTTAGTTGTCATTTCCGGAAAACCCCTAGGAAAATCATTTTATTTAACTCAAGAAACAATGATTCTTGGGAGAGATCTTGCAGCTGACATCAGTATCGGCGAAACAGCCATTTCCAGACGTCATACGGAATTTTTAATTTCTGCAGCAGGTGTTCAAGTGCGTGATTTGGGAAGCACGAATGGTACTTTTATTAACGATGTCCGGCTCTCCAAAGATGTGGTCCATACTCTCAATGACGGTGATTTAGTTCGCTGTGGCAGCACTCTCCTCAAGTTTCTTAAGGAGGGGAAAATTGAAAATATCCACTACGGAAAAATGTACAATTTAGCTACGCAAGATGATCTGACCCAAACTTTTAATAAAAAGGCTATTTTGGAAATTCTTGCGGAGGAATTTTCCCGATCGATTGCTCGCTCCACATCGCTCACGCTTATCATGTTTGATATTGATCACTTTAAAAACACCAATGATCGCTTTGGACATTTAGCAGGCGACTATGTCTTGAAAGAAGTGTGCAGCTTAATTAAGAACAAACTCATTCGTGGCAAAGATAGTTTAGGGCGTTACGGAGGGGAGGAGTTTGCACTGCTTTTACCGGACACCCCGCTCCAAATTGCTGTGGATATTGCCGAACGTATTCGAACCACGATCGAAAAGACCCAATTTCGATTTGATATCCAAGATATTCCTGTCACCATCAGTATGGGACTCTCTTCGCGTGATTCAACTACAAAAAGTCACGGAGATTTGCTCGCTACGGCCGACAAAGCCCTTTATGACGCAAAGAATCAAGGACGAAATCGTGTCTGCGTGCGCTGATTTTTCAGCGCCCTGAATTGACGGGTCCTCCCCCCCCATTGTACGGTTCGGCTCTCATGGATACCCCTTCAGTTGAGTTTTCCTTTAGCAGGCGAGAAATCCGCCGTCTTCCGGATGCCCTCATCAATCAAATTGCTGCGGGTGAAGTCGTCGAGCGTCCTGCAAGCGTGATCAAGGAATTAGTCGAAAACAGTCTCGATGCAGGTGCCTCTTCAATTGAGATCCATCTCAAAGGCGGCGGCATTGAGGAAATTCAAGTGATCGATAATGGACATGGCATTCCTGTAGATGAATTCCCATTAGCCATTGAGCGACACGCCACGAGTAAACTTGCCACACTCTCAGACCTTGCTGCCATTGATACGTTTGGATTTCGGGGAGAAGCCCTTTCAAGTATTTGTTCCGTAGCGGATGTATGCCTAACGAGTCGTACGGACGATTCGCCCTCGGGCTTTCAAATGCAAATCCAACAGGGAAAAATGGCTGCAGTTCCCATCCCCGTTGGAACTCCGACGGGCACTCGAATTACGGTCTCTCGGTTGTTTCATCAAGTGCCAGCCAGAAGAAAATTTCTCAGGTCCTCCACAACTGAACTCACCCACTGTCAACGAATCGTGAAAGAATTGGCCTTGGGAAATCCAGGAACGCGCCTGAGTTTAAAACACGAAGGTCGCACATTGGGGAATTGGGTGACAGAACAGCGCATCGATCGCTTCAAGGAATGCCTGAAGCTTTCAGTAACACCTCAAGTGCTTCAAGAAGTGCGAGATCACTTGGTTTTAGAAGCTTTCACGGCCCCCGCGGAAGAAACCATTGCACGGGCAGAGCTCTATTTGTTTATCAATGGAAGACCCGTCAGGAATCGTTCATTTTTATCGGCGATTCGCACGGCTTTTCATGAGGCAACTGGTGGACTGGGAGAGCCGATTGGGGTTTGTTACTTGGACATCCGAAAAGATTGGCTAGACGTGAACGTCCACCCCCAGAAATGGGAAATCCGATGCCTGGAACAGGAAACCATTTATTATTGGCTTTTATCGTGTTTCAGAAAACATTTTGCTGCTCCCCCATTGGCAAAAACTCAACCTGATTCGCCGGTTCCTTTTGCTCCAGTTTTTTCACCCTCCCCTGCTTTTTCTTCGACTTATCCGTTTGCTTTTGTGGCTAGAAGTCCACGATTTCTCATCGTTGAAGATGCTCACGGACTTCTCATCATCAACCCTCACCACTTAGCTGATTTGGCAACACTTCGAAAGTGGCAATCGAAAGCGAAGGGTGGGAATTCGGACCGACAGACGCTGGAAATTCCCAAAATCATTCGACTCACTCCGGCTCAGCTCGAACTGTTCTTGCCAGTGCAGGACCTGCTTTCTTCCTTGGGCTTTGAAACTCAAAGTTTTGGAGACCTAGACATTGCAGTTCACACGCGCCCTGCTTTCTGTTCGGAACACTCTGTAACTTCACTGTTACCCAAACTCCTCCAAAAACTTCAGCCGCTGGCAAATCAAACTCCAGAGCCTCGAACTGTGAATTCTCTTTTTAAACATCTTTTGAGTTCGATCCCAGCCGAAGAGCGGGAGGGTCAAGAACTCTCCACTCATGAGCTGTTAGAAGAATTGGCCCGCGCGATACAATACGAACCTGAGTTTCAGAAATACCTGAAACGCATCCCTTGGGCTTCCCTCTCACTAGGAGATTTTCAATGACCCAGTTGGCTCCCACCTCTCAACTTGTCTTGGCACTCTTGGGTCCTACTGCCAGCGGCAAGACCGCCTTTTCCATAGAAATTGCAAAAGCACTGAATGCTGAAATCATTGCGCTGGACTCAACTACCCCCTACCAACAATTCAATATTGGCAGCAGTAAACCCTCGCCCTCTGAACAGAAGCAAGTACGCCATCATCTCATTGACTTGCTAGAACCCGGGGCCCCTTTTTCTGCTTTTGATTTTGTAAAAAAAGCAGATGAAGCAATTCAAGAATTACAGCTCGAAATAAAGTTCCCTTGATCGTGGGTGGCACTTACTTTTATTTACGAAGTCTACAAAATGGGATGTTTGCCATTCCGCCGGTGGATCCCTCCGTTGTGGAAACACTTGAGAAGGAATTTGAGGAACAGGATCAGCCACTGGTAAAGATGCATGAGATGCTCACTCAGCTAGATCCCAAAACGGCTGAAAATATTCATCCCAATGACCGCTACCGAATGATCCGGGCTTTATCCATTATTCGAGCAACCGGAAAAAAGCCGAGTGAACTCCCCCTCGTACGCCCGGCGGGAACAGAAAGCACTCCTCGGCTTTGGGTCAAATATGCGCTTTTAGTCCCTCGGCACGAACTCACTCAACGCATCACCCTTCGAACGGACCAAATGTTGAATCAGGGATTGGTAGAGGAAACGAAACGCTTACTAGAAAATTTTCCGAACGCGAGAGCACTCACATCGATTGGCTATGCCGAGTGTGTGCGCTACTTGAAACAAGAAATCGATCATAAACAACTGAGAAATGAAATCATCGAAAAGACACGACAGCTAGCGAAGCGGCAAATGACTTGGTTACGTTCGGATCCCGAAGTGCGTTTCATTGATCATCGCGACCAGGAACGCATTTTATTAGAAGTCGGTAACCTGCAATGGATTTTAAAAGGCGAGAGGAACTCTTCATGAAATCGATGACTGGTTTTGGTAGATGCGAGAAAACACTGGGTTCGCATCATTACTCGATAGAAATCAAATCAGTGAATCACCGATTTCTGGATCTCCGGTTTCGATTGCCCCCAGCTTGGACTGGCTGTGAACCCGAACTTAGCGAACATATTCGGCAGCACTGTGACCGAGGCTCTTTGGATATTTCAATTCGACACACTTGGACCCTGGAGACGGGGCAAATTTCCGGCAATACTCGATTTGCTTTGGATGAAAAAGCTCTGAGCAGTTTCGAAGAGGCCCTGAAGACCTTAGAGACTCGGACTCAAAAAAAGCTCAGTTATCAACTTTCTGATCTCATGCGTACAGGAAAAATCCTAGTACCTATTGAAGCTCAAGAGGACAAAGCGGGTGTTTTTCAAACTGCGCTCCCCGTTTTTAAAGAGGCCTTAAAACAACTCTCCTTGATGCGCCAACGCGAAGGAGAAGCCATCAAAAAAGTGTTGCTGGGCGTTATCCATGAAATGCGAACTGATTTAGAGCAAATCACTCAACTGGCCCCCTCCCAGACCCAAAAAATGAAAGAACGGCTTGAAACACGTCTTGCCCAATGGAAGCTGGGAGAGCCGGTAGAACCTCGGCGCTTAGAGTGGGAAATAGCCTTATTAGCAGAAAAGTCTGATATTACAGAGGAAATTGACCGTCTTCACAGTCATTTTCAAGCATTTACAGAAGCTTTCGAGCTTTCGGTCCCCATCGGCCGCAAATTAGACTTTTTGACTCAAGAGTTGAATCGTGAAGTAAATACCATTGCTTCCAAGACCAGTTTAATGGAAATTACACAACTCACTGTCCGATTGAAGTCGAATATAGAAAAACTAAGGGAACAGGTCCAAAATGTCGAATAAAGATAACAAGATAAGCTGGGCAAAAGGCTCTCAAGGGATGCTGAATTTAGGGCATGAAAATTTTGTGAGATCCGATCGAGTCGTTGCCGTCATGGAGGCCACTTCTCTTCCCATGAAGCGTCTGCGAGACAGAGCTTCTCAAGAGGGTCGCCTCATCGACGCTACGGCCGGACGAAGAACAAAATCTGTGCTCATTACGGACACGCAACATGTATTTCTCTCCGCACTTTCACCTCACACCCTTCAGGACCGACTGTTGGAAAACGATGCGTTTCCCAACCTAGCCAGTTGGAACTGGAGGAGGGAGAGTTTGCCTCATAAAAGTCAAGGTGCACAACCAAGACTGATTATCATATCGGCTCCCAGTGGGGCCGGAAAGACCACGCTCTGTGATCTACTGCTGAAGGACTTCTCTCAAATTCAACAATCAGTTTCCACCACCACTCGTCCGCAACGGCCGCATGAAATCAATGGTCAGCATTATTTCTTCATTACCTCTGAAGAGTTTGAAAAGAAAAAACTCGCTGGAGAATTTGCGGAGTGGGCCGAAGTCCACGGAAACTTTTACGGAACCCGAAAACAAACAGTAGATGACTTGTTGGCTGCGGGCAAACATGTCCTTTTTGCGATTGATGTCCAAGGTGCTTTGAATCTCAAAAAACTCTATCCAACCCGAGCGCTATTAATTTTTATTCATCCTCCTTCCATTAAAGAACTTCAGAACCGGCTGATCCAACGCAAAGGAGACACTCCAGAGGCCATTGCGAAACGTTTACAAAATGCTTACACTGAAATTTCATGGAGTCAGAAGTTCGACTATCAAATCACCAACGACGATCTCAAAAAAGCTTATCAACAATTGAAGGACATCATTCAGAGGGAGTGCCAATGAAACCCACCCCTCCAAAAACGCCAGAAGCTCCAGGCGCGAGCTTATCGAATCTCCTGCAGTTAGTTAAAAATCAGGACCCCCTACGCGATACAAGCTCTATTGAAAAGGCTTATCAGTTTTCTGAAGCTCTTCATCAAGGCCAACAACGCAGCAGTGGCGAGAGCTACATTCAACACCCAGTAGAAGTAGCTACGATCCTCGCGGAATTGAAACTGGATACTCCAACGATTGTGACGGGTCTTCTCCATGATACGGTAGAGGACACTCACACTTCCCTTGAAGAAATCATCACGCAGTTTGGGCCAGAGATTGGCAATTTAGTAGATGGCGTAACAAAAATCAGTCAAATTTCATTTCAAACGAGCGAGGAGAAACAAGCGGAGAATTTCAGAAAAATGATCCTGGCCATGGCGCAGGATATTCGGGTGATTCTAGTCAAGCTTGCTGATCGCCTGCACAACATGAGGACCCTCCAGTATTTGAGGCCCGACAAACAAGTTCGTATCGCTCAGGAAACTTTAGACATTTATGCCCCCCTTGCAAACCGCCTTGGGCTTTCCGCCATTAAGCGAGAACTCGAAGATTTAAGCCTACGTTTTTCCAGACCTGAAATATATTATAAATTGGTTGCTCATGTTTCAAAGAAGGCCCAGGAACGCGAGCAATATACTCGAGACTTACAAGTATTGATTGAATCGGCACTAAAAGAACAGGGATATCCAAAAGCTTTAGTTTCAGGACGGCCTAAACATTTTTACAGCATCCATAAAAAAATGGAGCGAAGAAATCTCTCTTTTGATCAGATTTATGACATCACAGGCTTTCGTATCCTCGTTCAATCTATTGAAGAATGTTACGGTGTTTTAGGCGTCATCCATTCTATTTGGACTCCTGTTCCGGGGAGGTTCAAGGACTACATCGCTATTCCGAAGGCAAACTTCTATCAATCCCTTCACACAACAGTTATTGGCCCGGATGGCGAGAAGATTGAAATTCAAATCCGCACTCAAGAAATGCATGATATGGCAGAGCGTGGGATTGCTGCCCACTGGGCTTACAAAGAAGGAAAAGCCATCACTCGTGAAAATGCCAAATTTAACTGGCTGAATCGCCTTGTGGAATGGAATCGAGATCTGTCAGAGCCCAATGAGTTTCTTGAAACAGTAAAATTGGATTTGTTTAGCGAAGATGTTTATGTCTTTACACCGCAAGGCAAGGTTTTGGAATTCCCCAAAGGGGCCACTCCCTTAGATTTTGCGTTTGCCATCCACACGGAGCTTGGAAACAAGTGTATTGGCGCCAAAGTAAATAACCGAATGGTTCCCCTGAAGTATCGATTAAAAAGCGGAGACACGGTAGAAGTACTCACTTCCCCCAACCAGCAA